>JAEXZL010000185.1 GCA_023451395.1 Bacillota bacterium
TTTTAGCTCAGACTGGCACTCAATTAGCTGCTATTGGAAAGATAACTATTAATGATGGCAAAATATCTGCTAGCCTAATTACTGCTGCAGAAAAGGATGCCGCTGTTACAACATTAATAAATGAAAAGAAGGCAGCTATTCAGCCTATTCTTGATAAGAAGGTTGCAGAAACAGAAGTTTTCCTTGATGGTAATCGTGACCCTGGTAACAGAACTCAAGAAACAAATCTTGGAGATCTTGCCACAGATGCTTTAAAATATGTTTCCAGTGCAGATATAGCACTGACCAATGGTGGTGGTATACGTACATCCCTTAAAAAGGGTGTTATCACCTACGGGGATTTAAATTCTGTTTTCCCTTTTGGTAATACCGTAGTAACCATTGATATAACTGGTAAGGATTTGCTGGCTGCTCTAGAACATGGTACTAAAAGTACACCTGCTGCCAGCGGTGGTTTCCCACAGGTATCAGGGATAGAATATGAAATTCATACTTATCTTAATGAGAACCGTGTAAAGAATGTAAAGATAAATGGACAACCATTGGATTTAGAAAAAAAATATAAGCTGGCAACTAATGACTTCACCCAGGTTGGTGGGGATGGCTATACAATGCTGGCAAAGTATGCAAAAACAGGAGAATATGGTGCCTTAGACGAAGCTTTAGTAAAATATATCTCTGAAAAACTTAAAGGAGTAGTAGGACAAGAGTATGTGTCACCAAAGGGCAGAATAGCAATTATAAATAAGTTTGCAGTATCTGTAGCTGGAGATATAGCAGATGGAACAATAGCTGTTGATAAAAACTTTGCCGCAGAAGGAGAACTTGTTACAGTAACAGTTACTCCTAAGGAAGGGTATCAACTTAAGGCCGAAAGCTTAAAGGCTAATGAAAATATAATAAAGGCAGTGGATGGAAAATATACCTTTAAGATGCCTGCTAAAGCCGTTGTTATAGCCGCTGACTTTGAAGCTATACCTATAGTTAAATATAATGTTACTATAGATGAAAAGATAACTAACGGAACAATATCTGTAGATAAAACTTCCGCTGAAAAAGGGGAAATAGTAAAGATAACCGTTACCCCTAAGGAAGGTTATGAGCTTAAGGCTGGAAGCTTAAAGATTAATGGAACAGCATTAAAGGCAGTGAATGGAGAATATACCTTTGAAATGCCTGGAGATAATGTTACAATAACAGCAGAATTTTCAAAAATACTTGTATCACCAGATACCGGTGATAATATAAATGTTTTAGGTTATTTAGGATTAATGGCTATATCTGCTATAGGTATAGGATTAACTTATAAAAAAAGAAGAACTGCAAGGTAAATTATAAGGAGGCTTGGACAAAGCTTATATAAAAGTTTTTGTCTAAGCCTTCTTTGCATAAATTATAATAAAATACATTTTATGTAATTTTGATTGCATTTAAATGTGCTAAGCTATATACTATTATAGAAGAATTTTTATGACTTTCCTTATACCTAAATCCATTACTAGTACTAGGATGTCATAGAAAATAAAAGGAGGGGATTAATATAAGTCATGAAACTAAATGAAAGCGCCAGGACTAAAGCGACCATGCCAAATCAAAGATTTGGAGTAGAGGAATCTCCTTTTCCGACACTTATGTTTTAATAGAAGTAAAAAGGAAACATTAGTGTCTACAAAGGAGAAAGCGACCACGCCAAATCGAAGATTTGGAGTGTTGGTAAGGAATCTCCTTTTCCGACACTAATGTTTTAATAAAAATATAAAGGAAACATTAGTGTCTACAAAGGAGAAAGCGACCACGCCAAATCGAAGATTTGGAGTGTCTGCTTTAGTTGACGAGGATGGGGAGAATCGAATCTTCGGCGGGTGCCCCACGGTATCGCACTACCGTTAACGGTTGATAAATCCGGAAAGTGATTTTCGGCACAAGATCAATCTGGTGTTAAAACCTTCGTGAAAGGGTTTTTGAGTCCTTAGGATTACTATGCCCTTTTAAGACAGAAAATTAACTAATAGGAAGGAAGAAAATTTAATATGTGCGGAATAGTTGGATACTTCGGTTTTAGAGAGGCAGCACCTCTTTTAGTGGAAGGATTAGAAAAGCTGGAATACCGAGGCTATGATTCAGCCGGTGTGGCAATATTAAAGGACACTGGTATTGAAGTGAGTAAATGTAAGGGGAGACTTGCTAACCTTGAAGGGAAGCTTAAAGAGCAACCTATAGAGGGGAAAGTTGGAATTGGACATACTAGATGGGCAACTCATGGTGAGCCGTCAGATGTAAACTCACATCCTCATTGTAACTCTAAAGTTACTGTGAGTGTTGTCCATAATGGTATTATTGAAAACTATTTGAAGCTAAGAGAATGGTTAACCTCTAAGGGCTATGACTTTTTGTCAGAAACAGATACAGAGGTTATACCAAACCTGATAGATTACCACTATGAAGGAGACCTCCTAGAGGCTGTTATGAAGGCAGTTTCTATGATGGAGGGGAGCTATGCCATAGGAGTTGTTTGCTCTAAGGAGCCAGATAAGCTTATAGCAGTGAGAAAGGACAGCCCACTTATAGCTGGTATCGGTGAAGGAGAAGCTTTTATTGCCTCTGATATTCCTGCAGTGCTTAATCATACAAGAGACATTTATCTTTTAGAGGATAAAGAATTTGTTATATTAACAAGCAATGGAATTTCTATTGTTGATGAGCATGGAGAGAAGATAGAGAAGGATATATACAAGGTAACCTGGAATGCTGATGCTGCTGAAAAGGGTGGGTATGAAGACTTTATGCTTAAAGAGATCCATGAGCAGCCAAAGGCAATAAAGGATACCATGACATCAAGAATATCCCTTGATCAGGAGATAATCTTAGATAAGATAGATATAACAGAGGAGTATCTAAATGCTGTTGACAGAATTTATGTGGTTGCCTGTGGTACTGCATATCATGCAGGCCTTGTAGGTAAGTATGCCATAGAAAAATTAGCAAGGATTCCAGTAGAGGTGGATATAGCCTCAGAATTTAGATATAGAGAGCCTCTTATAACAGATAAAACCTTAATTATTGTTGTAAGCCAATCTGGAGAAACAGCGGATACTCTTGCAGTGCTTAGAGAGGGTAAGAAAAAGGGAGCAAGGATAATTGCCATTACTAATGTTGTAGGGTCATCAGTATCTAGAGAAGCTGATGATGTGCTCTATACCTGGGCAGGACCTGAAATTGCCGTGGCTTCCACAAAGGCCTATGTGACTCAGCTCATAGCCTTCTATATAATAGCACTACATTTTGCAGAGCTTAAGAAAACCTTAAGTCCTTCAGAGCTTCGTGAAATTAAGGAAGGGCTCACTAATATGCCTGCATTGGCACAGGAGACTTTAAAGCATAAGGATGTACTTCAGAGATTTGCCTCAAAGACCTATACAGAAAAGGATATGTTCTTCTTAGGAAGAGGAGTGGATTTTGCTGTATCCCTTGAGGGTTCCTTAAAGCTTAAGGAAATTTCTTATATTCATTCAGAAGCCTATGCCGGTGGAGAATTAAAGCATGGACCTATAGCTCTTATAGAAAAGGGAACTGTTGTTATTGCCCTTGTTACTCAAGGTACCTTACAGGATAAGATGCTAAGTAATATTAAAGAAGTGGTAACAAGGGGAGCAAAGGTCATGGCCATTGCCCTAGAAGGTTCTCTGGATATTGAGAAAACTGTGGATTCAGTAATTTATTTGCCTAAAACTCTAGAAATATTAACCCCTGTACTTTCGGTAATCCCCCTGCAGCTTATAGCTTATTATATGGCTAAGCAAAAGGGCTGTGATGTGGATAAGCCAAGAAATCTTGCTAAGTCCGTAACGGTAGAGTAGGAGGTATAATTATGCATTGTGAAGAGTTAACAAAGCTTTTAGAAGAATATCAAGAAACAGAAAAGAGCATATATATGGCCTTAGAATTTGTAGATGATAAGGACTATGGAAAAGGTAAGCTAGAAGTGGTGCAGATGATAATTAGGGATCTCCAAAGGCTTATAAAGCTAGAGAGCTAATTTAATAGAACAATAATGATAATATAATTAATTATTAGCTCCTGAATCTCATGTAGTGAGATTCAGGGGCTATTTTATATTTGTAAGCATTCGTATTTAAATTTAGATTTAATTAATTTAGTAGACGCAAGGGTTTAGTGATATGCTAAAAAGAGGAGGAAATGATATTTACTGGGAAATGGTGATTATCTGGCTTTACCTAAGAATAATTAATGTCTTTTTTGTTGAATTTCATAGTATAGAAGCAAGATAGCTAAAGAAGAAGTAAATAGGACTTGTCTCCAAAAAAAAGAAGGAGGAAATTTTTATGCTTTTTATGCTCATTGTGAAAGCATCAAAGAATTCAGAAGCTGGTAATCTTCCGAGCCCTGAGCTCATGGAAGCCATGGATAAGTATAATGAGGAATTAGCCAAGGCAGGGGTGAGGGTTATGGCTAAAGGACTCCATCCAAGTTCAAATGGAATTCGCATTTCCTTCCCACATCCAGGGAAAGATGCAGTGGTTACCGAAGGCCCATTTACAGAATCTCAAGACATAATTGCTGGGTTCATTCTCATTGAAGTGAAGTCCAGGGAAGAAGCTATAGAGTGGGCCATGAGGATGCCTGACCCTCAAGGATTTGGGGAAGGTCAGATTGAATTGCGTCAAGTATTTTAGGTATTGAAGTAAATAGATGGAATGATTTCACTGATATGCTAAAGGTGCAGATTCCTATTATAATAGTTCAGCCAGAACTTTCTGGTTGAACTTTTTTATACGATAATTTACATTTCTCTTATTCAATACATGTCTTACAAAAAAAGTAAATAATCTACCTAAGACTGCTTAAAAATAAAGTGAGCCTGCTATCGCTAGCAGGCTAATCATTTTAAATTAAGATAGATTTTCTAGGAAGGTATGTATTTCCTTAGTCTGACTTACATTAAGCTCAGCAAAGGTATTTCCATTACGACTTAAACAGACTGCAGTTCCATAAACGCCATATCCATTAGGTAATATAAAATTTAATGGTTCCTTACTTTTTGGATTATAAATCATTAATATACCAGGAAGTATTTAAATAACTGCAGAATCATTTTCTAAACAATCTATATGCTTACAAATATCAGCTTTACAGTTATCATATGTAACCCAAGATATACAAGCTCCTGAATTAGGCTTTTTTAGAAAAATTTCCATATGCTTGTTATTATTGAACATATTATAAGCTCTCCTTTTATTGATTTAAAGATCCAAAGAATAGTATAGTTAATTCCTTTGCAAGTGTTTTAGAAATAGGTGATACATAATGTTGAAATCTCCAATCAACTTCTTGAGTTTCTAAATCTGCTATTACATCAAGTAAATCATTTGTACCTTCATGTAAGGGTAGTGAGTATCCTTGGGATTTCAAATATTCAAGTCCATTCATAACGCAATCAAGTAACTTATTGACCATGCCATTGTTTTCATTTAAGAATTTCATAAATTTAGTAGGGTTTACCATTAGTCTTGTCTGCGGAAAAATAAGTGAAGACGTATTGCCCTCAATTTTTAGTTTGATCGAAAAATCAACATCTTGTAAATAAAACGTATTGCTCATAAATCCTCCTTAGTATATTATGTAATATTTTTTTGTGCTATTTCAATATTCTTCAAAATAATACAAAATCCTCTATTTAAAAAACTATTTTTTATTTAATGAAGAACTGCAAATATTTTTACAATCAGAAGGTGATAAAAGAAAGGTAGCTTCAACAACTAAGAAGTATAAGGAAAAACTAAAAGTTTATTATTAACCTTTGAATCCAGCGAAGAGAAACAAGGATAATATTAAATTTTAAAATATTCCTTGACGAGAATATTCCTTATAAGGTATACTTGTGGTGAAAGGAGGTATGTAATATGGGAGTCAATATAACAAATACTTTTAGTGCTATTACAGAACCCAACAGACTAAGGATTATTGAACTTTTACGTCATGGCCCCCTCACTGTAGGAGAAATTGCTGAAAGACTTAATCTTCTCCAGCCTCAAACATCTAAGCATCTTCGAGTGCTCAGTGAATCTGGAATTGTAGAGGTGCAAGCAATTGCTAATAAGCGAATCTATAAGCTAAGGCAGCAGCCTTTTCAGGATATAGAAGATTGGGTAAAGTCCTTTGATTCAGTCTGGAATGAAAGGTTTGATCGATTAGAGGATTATTTGCTTGAGTTTAATAAAAAAGATTGACATTTTGACGTAAAATTACTGACTAGAAAAGTAACCACTTATTATAATTATATACTTTTAGTAAAAAAATATTTAATATAGTAGGAGGAATTGAAATGTCTGAAAATAGAGAGTCAAAGGGTGTAGTAACAAGAGTAGAGGGCAAAGACCTCATTATTGAACGTGTTTTTAATGCTCCTAGAGAGCTTGTGTTCAAGATGTTTGCCGAACCTGAACATTTGGCTAGTTGGTGGGGACCCCAGGGATGGGAGACGGAAAATAGAGAGTTTAATTTTAAGCCTGAGGGTGCATGGCATTATTGCATGCGCTGTATAGATAAAAGCCAAGGAGAATTTTACGGACAGGAATCTTGGGGAAAGGCTGTTTATAAAGAAATTACTGAACCTGAGAGAATCGTTTATATTGATTATTTTTCTAATGAAGAAGGTACCATAGACGATAGTTTGCCAGAGACACTGGCAACAATGACCTTTGTAGAGCTGGGTGATAAGACTAAACTTGTAATATCCTCTAGATATAATTCAGAAGAAGATCTTCGCAAGGTAGTGGAAATGGGCGTAGTTGAAGGGGTTACTTCTCAATTTCAACGTTTAGAGGAGCATCTAGCAAAGTTAAATAAATAAGGAATGTGGTTTATATCTTTGAAAAATCATAGGATATTAAAATAAAGATGTGATCCTATAAGGTGCTAAGAAACACCTCTTTAGAATATTTTGGTCTAAAGGGGTGTTTTTGTGTATATAAACACAATAGGAATTATTTGCATAATATAATTAGTGATCTTTATTCTAGTATGTTATAAGGAGGAATTATAAATCTACAAGGCAGATTTTCAGGAAGGGTTTTCTCTAAATGATCTTCCAGAAGAGGTACAAAATCAACTGGCATTACTAGATACCAGTGAGAATTACTTGAATTATATTTTGGTGGGTATTTTACTAAGATATAAAATAATAAACCTGCAGAGGGATATGCTTTTAACACAAACATTGACTCCCAATGAATTTAATCCAAACTCTTTTCCAGATATATTTACACTGCAGGTTGTTTCTTCATTGCTTATACTATATGCTTTGTTTGGATTTTTTAACTTGGCAAAGGAGATTGCTAATGAAGCTAGAGAAGCTGGTAGGGAGGTTACCAATGAGGAAAGAGAGGTGCTTTTAAGTGCTATTGTACTTTTAATAGCTCTTATCCGATTTTTTGTTTTAATAAAAACTTCCTCAGGGGGAGAACAACAAACTAATATAGAGATGGAAGAGGATATATCCTTATAATAAGAATCAAAGGGAAGGACCTGGATTATAGTAAGTTTCCAGGTTCTTTTAATTCGTTAGAAAGGTAAAATATTACAAAGGCCTACATAAAGCTTGTAGGTAATTTAACGATAAATTAAGGTGTAGGATTTAATTAAACTAAGTATGTGTATGGGATGAAAATCAAAAAGAATTAAGGGGATGGTAATTGAAATGGGGGAAGATAAGATGCAGCTTACAGAAGTAAACAAAAATAATGAAAATGAGTACAGTAAAAAAGCTGAGCTATATAAGGATACCCGGGTGCACTACAATATTAAGAGGGTAAATAAGATTAATTTAGGCGTTATTGTAATTATTTCACTATTAATTGCAGGTCAGGCAATGATAGCTTTAGGGATGGAAGTTGGAACTAAGATATCCTTCCAGGCTCTGGGTGTTGTGACTATTGCTTTTATTATTTATTTCTTACCTCTAAATAAGTATGTGAAAGGCTTTTTACTTGCCATGATACCAGGTCTAGTAACTCTAGCACTTTTTTATTTTGATACTTATGCTTTAAACAAGCATTATATAATCTTTGCCAGTGTGGCTATGGTATCGCTATATTTTAGAAAGGGACTTATTATAGCCTATGGTATAATATTGGATTCATTGTTAGTGCTGATATATATTCTTAAGCCACAGAATGTCATGGGGAGCAGTTATAGTATTTTTTATTTTATATCTGTATTTGCAGTATTAAATGGCACAATGATACTTCTATTTCTTTTAAGTAAATGGGGAAGGGCTTTGGTAGAAGAGTCCTATATGAAAGAAGTAAAAAGCGATGAGCTTTTACATAAGATGGGGAGCGTATTTAATAGCATTGAGAATAGCACTAGGGTCCTTCATAGTAATGTAAACATGGTATACAGCAATGCAGATACCTTAACTTCTGGAAGTAATAATATTAATTCAGCAATGCATGAGATGGCTATAGCAATTCAGACAGAAGCAACCAGCATTCATGACATCAACGAAGGGATGGTAACCTCTCTGGAAAAAGTTCAGGAAACTCAGAGAATATCCGAAGGAATATCCTTAATGTCAGAGAATATGACTAATAAGGTTGACATGGGGTCTAAAAAAATTAATGATATAAACAATCAGATTAATATAATTAACGATTCAATAACCACTGCTTCAGATACTGTAAGGGATCTTCAGAGAAGCATGGAGGAGGTTAATGACCTTCTTTCAGGCATTAAAAATATAGCTTCTCAAACTAATCTTCTAGCCCTTAATGCTTCCATAGAATCTGCTAGAGCTGGTGATCAGGGGAAGGGCTTTGCAGTAGTAGCTGAAGAGGTTAGAAAGCTGGCAGAGCAGAGTGAAGAAATAGTAAATAAGATAAATCTAGTTACCACTGGAGTGTTTACGAAAACCACTGAAGCTTTTGATAAGGTTAATGAAGGAGAGCAAGCAACCATAGAAGGCAAGAAGCTAATTGCTGAGGTATCATCATATTTTAACTCCATTAAAGAAAGCTTTCAAACTACAGATACAGAGATAAATAAAGGAATGAATCAAATTAAGGGAATAACAGAGAGCTTTGCAAGCACACAGCAGCAGATAGAAAATATGGTTAGCGTATCACAGGAAAATTCTGCTTCGGTAGAGGAAGTTATTGCAACGGTAGAAAATCAAAACAATGAGATTGAAAAAATAAACAATAGTGTTAAGGAAATAAATAGACTTTGTGATGAATTAAGCAGCATAACAGAGTCCAAGTAATATTTATAATATAATAAAGGGGCGGCTTTGATTTATATATCAAAACCGCCCTTGGTCTTCATTAAGTATTATTAAATTCATCATTATTAAAGGTTTATTATACTTTTGAGTTACTTAAATAATGGCTTTTAATTTTTTCGAAGCTTTCTGGGCTAATTACGTGCTCTATTCTACAGGCATCCTCTTTAGCAATCTCTTCTTTTACTCCAAGAGCTATCAGGTATTCAGTAAGAAGGCTGTGCCTTTCATAAATACACTCGGCTATCTCAAGACCCTTAGCTGTTAAGGTTATAAAGCCGGTATCATCAACTTTAATATAGCCATTTTCACGAAGCTGCTTCATGGCGTTACTAACACTAGGCTTTGAAAAATTTAGTTCATTAGCTATATCTATAGAACGAACCTGACCCTTCTTATTTCTAAGGATTAGTATGGTTTCTAGGTAGTTTTCTCCGGATTCCTGTATTTTCATAAATTTACGTCACCTCTTCCTTATTGTTATGTTAACAAATATAATATATCTTTTCAATATTATAAACAGGTAATAATTACAAAATATTTTTGTTACTTGTTGACAAAATATTAACTTAGGAGTAACATTTAAGTAGATAAGTTAGCAAAGACTAACTCTATTTTTTGGAGGATGGTTAGTCGTTACTAACTAAAAGGAGGGGGAGTACAATGCCTTTGACAATGGCCAAGGTTGGAGAAGTTAATTTAATAAAAAGAATTTCCGGTAAGGATGAAACAAGAACTTTTTTGGCAAAGCTTGGTTTTGTAACTGGAGAAAAAGTAACGGTTATATCTGAAAATGGGGGAAATATGATACTCAATATTAAAGATACCCGTATTGCCCTAGATAAATCAATGACTAATAGAATAATTATATAGGAGGTAGGGTATGAAAACTTTAAGAGAGGTTAAGTGCGGAGAAAAGGCTAAAGTTGTTAAGCTTCATGGAGAGGGACCAGTTAAGAGGAGAATAATGGATATGGGCATAACTAAGGGAGTGGAAATTATGGTAAGAAAAGTAGCACCCTTAGGAGATCCTATAGAAGTTAATGTAAGGAACTACGAGCTAAGCCTGCGTAAGGCAGATGCAGAGATGATAGAGGTAGAATAAGTATAAAAAGCCCTTAGGCTTTATTTTTAGGGAGTGAGTTAGTCTAAGCTAACTGATATTAGGAGGGATTAGTAATGAGTATCAAAATTGCCTTAGCAGGTAATCCAAACTGTGGTAAAACCACAATGTTCAATTATCTTACTGGAAGCTCTCAATATGTTGGAAACTGGCCAGGTGTTACCGTAGAAAAAAAAGAAGGAAGACTTAAGGGAAATAAGGACGTACATATAGTTGATTTACCAGGAATATATTCTTTATCACCTTATACTCTTGAGGAAGTGGTTTCAAGAAAGTTTTTACTTACAGAAAAGCCTGATGCAATTATAAATATAGTAGATTCTACAAATATAGAAAGAAATTTATATCTGACTACTCAGCTCACAGAGCTTGGTATACCGGTTATTATAGCACTTAATATGGCTGACCTTCTTAGAAAAAATGGAGATGAAATTAATATAAAAGGTCTTTCTGAAGCTTTAGGCTGTGAGGTAGTTGAAACCTCAGCTTTAAAGGGTGAGGGCTGCCTTGAAGCGGCTAATAGGGCTATAGAAATTGCTAAGGTAAGTAAGGGAACAAATCCTAAGCATAGCTTCACTAAGAATTTAGAGAAGGTCCTTAAAGGCATAGAAAAGATTATAGAGACTTCTGTAGATAGGAAAAGCCTTCGCTTTTATTCCATAAAGCTTTTTGAGAGAGATAGCAAAATATCAGAGGATATTAAGCTATCAGAGGATGACTCAAAGGAGATTGAAAGTCTAATTTCCACCTATGAGGATAGAGAAGATGATGATAGTGAAAGCATTATAACTAATGAAAGATACGACTACATTACTAAGGTAATCAAAGGAACTGTTAATAAGAAAAATGTAGGCAAAATGACCATATCCGATAAAATAGACAGCATAGTAACAAATAGATTTTTGGCTCTTCCTATTTTTGCTCTGGTTATGTTTATTGTTTATTATGTATCAATTACTACCATTGGAACTTTAGGAACTGACTGGGTAAATGATGTACTCTTTGGAGAGATAATTCCTCCAGCAGTTGAGAACTTCTTGGTATCTGTGGGAAGTGCTGATTGGTTAACCTCCTTGATCATCGATGGGATTATTGGAGGGGTTGGAGCTGTGTTAGGCTTCCTTCCTCAGATGCTTGTATTGTTCTTTTTCCTGGCTGTTTTAGAAGATTGCGGCTATATGGCAAGAATAGCTTTCATTATGGATAGGATATTCCGTAAGTTTGGATTATCTGGTAAGTCCTTTATTCCTATGTTAATTGGTACAGGCTGTGGTGTTCCAGGAATTATGGCTTCAAGAACTATTGAAAATGATAGAGATAGAAAGATGACAATAATTACAACAACCTTTATCCCTTGTTCAGCTAAGCTACCTATTATCGCACTTGTAGCTGGAGCTTTATTCCCAGGATCTGCTTTGGTTGCACCTTCTGCTTATTTTATAGGTATTGGAGCTATAATTATATCTGGTGTTATTCTTAAAAAGACAAAGCTCTTTGCTGGTGATCCTGCCCCCTTTGTTATGGAGCTTCCTCCTTATCATATACCAGGGTTAAAGGGAGTTCTCATTCATATGTGGGATAGAGGTAAATCCTTTGTGAAGAAAGCAGGTACAATAATATTCATTGCCTGTGGCTTAGTTTGGTTCTTAAGCTCCTTTAGCTGGTCATTAGAAATGGTAGATACCTCTGAATCTATCCTTGCTTCTATAGGAGGGGTAATTGCACCAATTTTCTCACCCTTAGGCTGGGGGGATTGGAAGGCTGCTGTAGCAACTATTACTGGTTTAATAGCAAAGGAAAATGTGGTTGGAACCTTCGGAATTCTTTATGGCTTCCAGGAAGTTGCTGAGGACGGCATGGAGATATGGAATACCCTATCCCTATCCTTTACACAGCTTTCAGCATACTCCTTCCTGGTATTTAATCTTCTTTGTGCACCCTGCTTTGCAGCAGTGGGAGCTATTAAAAGAGAAATGGGAAGTGGAAAATGGACTTTAATTGCTATAGGCTATCAAACTGGCTTTGCCTATGTGATTTCTCTTATGATATATCAGTTCGGAATGGTATTAACAGGCGGAGGCTTCACCTTAGGAACCGCCGTTTCCATAGTATTATTAATAATAATGATTTATCTGCTAATTAGACCCTATAAAGAACAAAAGGCAGAAATACCAATAAGCAAGAGATCTGTTGAGGCTTAAGGAGGAATATAATGGCTACTTATATAATTGGCGGTATAGTTCTAGGTGCTTTTGCCCTTGCGGTATATTCAATCTATAAGGACAAAAAAAGTGGGAAAAGCTGCGCTGGAGGCTGCTCGGGCTGCAATAAAGCCTGTAGTGCTCCACTAAAAATAGAAAAAAATAAATAGTAAAGCCCCCAGGATAAAAGAAATTAGAATTTATCTTGGGGGTTTTTCTTTGTAAATATGCTAACCCTAAAAGCTAATTTGTTAACGTTTTTAAAAAGTATTTATATTTATCTAATAACTTATTCTAAAGAGTAATCATTAAACGAACGATAATGATATGGTCTCAGAAATTTATTGCATAAATAAAAAATATTGATTTTATTACTTCTAATGAAATTAATGTTTACGTAAGTTAGGGAGGTATTTATAGTGAATGGTGAAATAAAAAGCGATTATGGAAGAATAGATCGTGTGAATTTAATTTTTATAGCAGTGATAGTAATATTGCTAGGTGTCCAAGCTATTGTATTAAATGGTGTTGCAGGCGCTATTACCACTTTAATTTCTGGAGGTGTAGTATTTGCTTTAGCTCTCATTAACTTTTTTTTGCCTATTAATAGGTTTGTTAGGGGAACAATATTTGCATTATTGCCTGCATTGGTAATATCATATGTGATTTATTCTCAGGGCTACACTATTTATAGGCATTATATAATTTTTGCTACTATAGCTATGGCAGCCTTATATTTTAAAAGGGAAATATTAATATTTCATGGAGGAGTTATTAATGCTGCATTTGTTATACTCTATATAATGTCACCTAGTAATCTTTTGGGCTCAGCTAGTGATATTGGCAGCTTTATCGCCTTATTGATTGTGTTTAACGGTACTATAGTATTAGTATATTTATTGTCATCCTGGAGCAGAATCATTATTAATATTTCTGAGAAGAAGGGACAGGAGAGTAGGGAGCTTTTTGAAAAATTAGAGAAGGTACTAAAATCTGTAGAAGGAGAATCTATAGAGTTATTACAAACTGTCAGCAATACATATAATCATATGAACACTTTGGCAGAGGGAAGTGACAGCATAGGTGAGGCTATGGAAGAGATGGCAGCAGCAATTCAAACGGAAGCTTCAAGTATAAATGATATTAATGAAAATATGGTAGTTTCTTTAGAGAGAGTAAAAGAAACTGCAAAAATATCTCAAGGAATATCCCTCATGTCTGGGAACATGACTGAGCAGATGGAAGAAAGCTGGAGAAAAATACAAGAGGTTAATAGCCAGATAGCCATAACCTCTGGTTCAATTACTACTGCAGCAAATACTGTATCGGAGCTTCAGCATAGCATGGAAGAGGTAAACAACCTCCTTCAGGGAATAAAGACTATAGCTTCACAAACAAACCTTTTAGCCTTGAATGCTTCCATTGAATCTGCTAGAGCAGGGGAGCAAGGTAAGGGCTTTGCTGTTGTTGCAGAAGAGGTAAGAAAACTTGCAGAGCAAAGTGAGGAAATTGTAAATAGCATTAACTTGGTCACTGAAGGGGTTTTTAATAAAGCTAAAGAGGTATATGAAAAGGTGACAGTAGGAGAGAAGGCTACCATACAGGGAAACAGGCTTATGGAGGAGATTGCTGATTATTTCAGTAAGGTAAAGGAACGCTTTCAGGCTACAGATAAAGAAATAGAACTAGGGATGAAAGAAATGAATGCTGTAACGGATAATTTTTTAAGTTCACAGCTTCAGATTGAAAATATGGTCAGTGTATCAGAGGAAAATGCTGCTTCAGTGGAAGAGGTCATTGCTACCATTAGCAATCAAAATAATGAGTTGATGAAAATAAATACAAGCATTAAGGATATTAATCAGCTGGCTGAGAAGCTTAAAGCATTGATGTATTTAAAGTAGCATAAAGAAAAAAGCCTATCTTGTCAGACGGCCAAGAAAGGCTTTTGTTCTTTTATTTTTAGGCTTTGTTATTATCTCCTCAGCACTGCCTTCTTCAACTATAACCCCATTATCCATAAATATAATTCTATCAGCTACATTCTTTGCAAATTCAATCTCATGGGTTACTATTACCATAGTCATATTATCTGCAGCTAAGTCTCTTATGACCTTTAAAATTTCACCAGTTAACTCCGGGTCTAGAGCAGAAGTTGGTTCATCAAAGAATAGAATCTCAGGCTTTAAAGCAAGAGCTCTTGCTATAGATACCCTCTGCTGCTGTCCGCCAGAAAGCTGATAGGGATAGGAATTAGCCTTATCAGATAGACCCATCTTTCTAAGGAGTTCTAGGGCTTCCCTTTTTACCTGATTTTTATCCCTTTTTTGAACAGTTATGGGAGCATCCATAATATTTTTTAATACAGAGTAATGGGGAAAAAGATTAAAGTTCTGAAATACAAGTCCAAAGGTGCTTTTTATAGATTTTAGCTTTTGAGGGGTATTATAAATGGTATTACCTTCTCTATCTTCCCAGGCCGCTTTTTTCTGAAGATAAATAAGTTCTCCTCCGTCCATCTCCTCAAGAAGGGTAGCACAGCGAAGAAGGGTAGATTTACCTGAGCCTGAAGGACCTATAATTGCTACAACCTCACCCTCTGAAACTGTAAGTGAAATATCCTTTAAGACCTTGATACCATCAAAGCTTTTTTTAATATTATTTATTTTTAGTACCTCCATATAAAGTCCTCCTTATCTATAATAGCTGAGCTTTTTTTCAATAAATTCCATGATATATGCTACAAAGAAATTAAAAATATAATAAAAGATTCCTGCAGCCACAAAGGAAGCCATGGTTTTTTCAGAGGCTGCTATGGCTTTAGCTACTGTAAACATTTCTGATATAGCAATAGCAAAGGCAAGAGATGTGTCTTTAATAAGGGTAATTATCTCATTAGTTACCGGTGGAAGTACTCTTTTAATAACCTGAGGAAGTATAATTTTAATAAAACATTGAACTCTGGAATATCCAAGCACCTTGGCTGCTTCATATTGGCCAAGAGGTATTGATTCAATGCCACCCCTATATATTTCAGCAAAATAAGCTGCATAGTTCAAAACAAAGGCTATTATTACCGCATACATGCGGTATCCGGAGATAGACATACCAAAGAGATAATATGGCCCAAAGTAAACCACTAAGAGCTGAAGCATTAAAGGTGTCCCTCTCATAATTGAAATATAGAACTTAATTATGGTACTTAATATTTTATTTTTAGATAAGCGCCCTAAAGATATTATAAGACCTATGGGTAGTGAAAAAAGCAGGGTAAGAGAGAATATTTCTATAGATGTTATCATACCCTGTGACAGTTGTCTAAGCATAACCTGTAAGCTCATAAATTACTCCTTTCCTGCTGCTAAAGATGCTTTATAGTAAACATTAAAGCTTCCCCTGCTCTTTATGGCAGGGGAAAAAGTTTTGCTCTAATAAGATATTTGCATCCTATTCTTCTAAAATACCTACATTGTAGCCAAACCACTCAATAGAGATTTTTTCAAAGGTTCCATCTGCAACCATTTCCTTTAAGGTAGCTTGTACTTTATCTCTTAATTCGGTGTTACCAAGTAGGAAGCCAATACCATATTGCTCCTCTACAAGAGGTTTTTCTAATATTACATACTGATCTTCTTTACCAGAAACCTGGAATTTAGCAACACCTATATCCATTGCTATAGCATCAACGGCACCTGCTTCTAACTCCATGAAGGCAGTGTTGTATTCACCTCTTACTACTAGCTCCTTGAAAGACGCTGTAAGATCTTTATAATCATCTGATTCTAGAGCTTTTAGAGCAGCGGAATCTGTTTGAGCTGTAACAATCTTATCCTTTAAATCTTCAAAGGATTTAATTCCTGAAGAGGATTTCACTACAAAAACTTGACTATTATCCATATAGGGTTCAGTCCAGGTATAATCATCTTCACGTCCATTTATGGTAAAACCATTCCATATGCAGTCAATAGCTTTAGAAGAAAGTTCATGATCTTTAGAATCCCAATCTATAGGTTGAAGCTTAAGCTCTAAATCTAATCGCTTTGCAACCTCAGCAGCCATGTCCAAATCAAATCCAGTATATTCACCATTTTCATCAACATAACCATAGGGTGGGAAATTTTGATCGAAGCCTACTGTGAAAGTCTTTTTATCCCCTGATGATTGTCCTGCACTAGTGCAACCAGATAGAATTGTTAACGAAGAAATAAGTGCAATTATTGTTATTATTAATTTTTTCATCTCTAACTCCCCTTAATAAAATATATTTATCAACCTTGTATTAACATAGTAACACGTTAACGTGTTAAAGTAAAGAGGGTAGAGAAAGATTTTTTTTGGAAGGCCAGAATATTATCCTCAGTTTGGCTTTGTTGAAGCTTCAAAATACGGGATAGCAGATTCTAAAGGGCATAATTATCCTGCGTTTATGTGTATGGAACTGATATCTGGATATTTGTGTGAGGCGCAGGGAGGACGATATTTTGAATCTGACATATATAATGATGACCTTAATGGCGATAAAGTGAAAATTTTTCATAAAAGCTTTTGGTGACGAAAATGAGTATTATAGTATATAAGAAGACTTCCTGCATAAACTAGGTGCATGGAAGGAGGGATTTTATGTCCTGTGGATGTGGCTGTTCAGATAAGAGTGATTATATGATAGCTAATATTGATGACTCTCACAAGATGAAACTAAAGGAGCTTGAAAATAAGTTTAAATCAGAAACGGGCAAGGATGTAGTTTTAATAGCCTGGGAAAAGAAATAAATATGATATGTTAATCCTTACTCTTTTAAAAAGAGTAAGGATTTTTTAAATTTGTACATAAAAATAGTATATAATGTAATTAGCATGTAAATTATTTCCTTTGAGTAAAAACTAATTTAATAAGATATAGAAGTTGTAAAGAAGCCTATGAAAATAAAGGAGGGGTAATATGAAAATTCTTATACTTGGCGGCACAAACTTTCTTGGGAGGCATTTAATTAATACTGCCTTAGAAAGAGGTCATGAGGTTACCATTTTCACTAGGGGCAGAGCAAAGGTTGAAATTCCAAAGGAAGTAGAGCAATTAACTGGTGATAGAAATGGAGATTTAGAGGCGTTAAAGGGAAGATATTGGGATAGGGTCATAGATACTTCTGGCTATACCCCCTGGGAATTAAAGGCTTCCTGCGAGCTTTTAAAGGACAAGGTTAAGCACTATACCTTTATTTCCAGCGAATCTGTTTATGAAGAACTGGACAAGCCTCTTGTAAATGAGGAAAACAGGGTGGAGCATATAGGTGAGGAAGATCTGAAAGCTGTTAAAGAAAAGGGTACAAAAGAAGCAGTAATGGAGCATTATGGTGCTTTAAAATATTTGAGCGAAGAAGAAGCAGATAGAATTATGGAGAGAAGGGTGCTTAAGGTAAGGCCAGGACTTATAGTAGGAGAATATGATCCTACAGATAGATTCACCTACTGGGTTCATAGGATAGCTCAAGGCGGTGAAATTTTATGCCCAGGGGATTCAAAGGCATCAGTTCAGTTTATTGATGTGAAGGATTTAGCCCTTTAGATTATTAAGTCCAGTGAAAGGGAGCTTAGGGGAAGCTATAATGCAGTAGGACCAGATTATTCTTTAACTATGGGAAGGTTTTTAGATACTATTAAAAATACCTTAGAGAGTGATTGTACACTTCGGTGGGCTCCTGAGGAATTTCTTCTTAATAATAAGGTAGGATATTGGAATGAGCTTCCTTTATGGATACCGGAAAGTCTTAATATGCCTGGATTCTTATCTGCGGATAATAGTAAGGCTATTAAAGAGGGACTTACCTTTAGAGACTTAGAGGAAACCATTATTGACACCTTAAAGTATTCTCAGAGCAGAGGAGAAGAATATATCTTTAAAGCAGGTCTCAAAAGAGAAAAAGAAATGGAACTTTTAAAAACATATACACAATAATTTAAAGGGGGAATTTATAATGCTTTTAGGTGCTGTTGAGGCAGGTGGAACTAAGTTTGTTTGCGCTGTAGGCAATGAGTTTGGAGAGGTTATAAAAAAGGTTAGGATTGATACAACAAATCCGGAGGAAACCTTAGGGAAGGTCTTTGAATTTTTTAAGAGCTATGATGTAAAAGCTGTGGGCCTTGGATGCTTTGGACCTTTAGATTTAAATGAGGCTTCAAAGACCTTTGGCTATATCACAACTACACCTAAAAAGGCTTGGAGAAATTATAACATATTAGAAGCCTTTAAGAGAGAACTTCATATACCAGTTTTACTAGATACAGATGTTAACGCTTCCTGTATAGGAGAGGCAACTTATGGTTCAGGAAAGGGAATAAAAAATTGTCTCTATTTAACTGTAGGTACTGGTATAGGAGGAGGAGCTTTAGTAAATGGGGAGCTTCTTCATGGGCTTCTCCATCCGGAAATGGGTCATATACTGGTAAGGAAGCATAAAGAAGATAGCTATGAGGGCAAATGTCCTTGGCATCACTCCTGTCTCGAGGGGCTTGCTTCTGGTCCAGCTCTTAAGGAAAGGCTTGGTGGAAAAGGTGCCGAGGAGCTTGAAGAGGATAGTCCATTATGGGATTATGTGGCTTATTATTTAGCTCAAGCTCTGATGAATTATGTTCTCATTTTGTCACCGGAGATAATAATCCTTGGAGGAGGAGTTATGCATAATGAGCATCTTCTAAAGAAGACTAGAGAGTCCTTTAAGGAGCTTTTAGCAGAGTACGTTATCCATAGAAACTTTAAAGAGGATATTGAAAAATATATTATATCTCCAGCCTTAGGAGATGATGCAGGCATAGTAGGAGCTCTAGCTTTAGGTAAACTTGCTTTGGAAAAATAATATAAGCAATTACTGTTGACAGAAGGTTTTTTACTGTGCTATGATGGAAAAAATACCTTTAAAGTTAACCCTGTGAGGTTAAAAAGGGAAGCGTAGAGAATATGTTTGTGAAGCTTTGTATTAGTAGGATAATTACGCCTTCCCTTAGGGAAGGCGTTTTTTCATGAAATAAAATAATTACCTTTAAAGTAGTACAGAGAGACTAAGAAGGAGGAATATTATGTTAAAAGGAAGGCATCTTATCGACCCAATGGATTTTACAATAGAGGAATTTAATGAAATTTTTTCCTTAGCTAATGAGATAATTGCAAGACCAGAGGATTTTAGCGAAAGCTGCAAAGGAAAGCTTTTAGCAACATTATTTTATGAACCAAGCACTAGAACCAGATTTAGCTTTGAAGCTGCTATGCTTAGACTAGGCGGACAGGTTATAGGTTTTTCAGAGCCTAACTCTAGCTCCACTGCTAAAGGAGAAAGCATAGCTGATACCATTAGAACTGTAGGCTGTTATGCAGATATAGCAGTTATGAGGCATCCTAAGGAGGGAGCTCCTAAGGTAGCATCTATGTATTCAAACATTCCTGTTGTTAATGCCGGTGATGGAGGTCACCAGCATCCCACACAAACTCTTACAGACCTTCTGACCATCCAATCAACAAAAAATACCCTTAGTGGCTTAACTATAGGGCTTTGCGGTGACCTGAAATTTGGTAGAACGGTACATTCCCTTATAAAAGCAATGTCAAGATATGAAAATAATAAATTTATACTAATTGCTCCTAAAGAATTAAAAGCACCAGATTATGTGGTGAAAGAAGTACTGGAAAAAAACAATATACCCTATGAAGAGGTGGAGAAAATTGAGGATGCCATATCTAGCTTAGACATTCTTTATATGACCAGAGTTCAAAGGGAAAGATTTTTCAATGAAGAGGATTATGTAAGGCTTAAGGATAGCTTTATATTAGATAGTGAAAAGATGAAAATGGCTAAAGAGGATATGATAGTGCTTCATCCTCTACCAAGAGTTAACGAAATCTCCTATGAAATAGATAGTGATAATAGAGCCTGCTACTTTAAACAAGCTAAGTATGGAATGTTTGTGAGAATGGCTTTAATTGCTAAACTTTTGGGGGTGAAATAATGTTAAGTGTAAATAGCATTAAGAACGGAATAGTAATTGACCATATAAAAGCAGGACTTGCCATTGAGATATTTAACTATCTTGGACTTGATAAAGCCGATTACAGCGTAGCTCTAATAATGAATGTGGATAGCAAGAAGCTTGGGAAGAAGGATATTATTAAGATAGAAAACCAGCTGGATATTGATTATGCAGTCTTAGGCTTTATTGACCCCAATATCACCATAGACATAGTAGAAAATGAAAATATAGTTAAGAAAACAAAGCTTAAGCTTCCTAATATATTAACTGACATTATAAGCTGCAAAAATCCAAGGTGTGTAACCTCAGTAGAGACTCATGTACCTCATGTCTTTTATCTAGTAAATGAAGCTACAGCAGAATATCGCTGTCAGTACTGCGATAATGCTTACGATCACAAAAAATAAAGATAGAGGGACATGGGAGGAGAAGAAATGGATTTACTTATTAAGAATGCTCGATTAATAGATTTTTCTCAGGATTTTATTGGAGATATATATATTGAAAAAGGAGTTATTAATG
>JAEXZL010000205.1 GCA_023451395.1 Bacillota bacterium
AGTCAAAAAATATATACCCCTTGTAAAATATATTGCATCAAGAGTAATTATAGGCAAGAGTAAATATATTGAATATGAAGATTTAGTAGGTTATGGAATGCTTGGGCTTATGGATGCACTAGGTAAATTTGACGAAAGTAAGGGAATGAAATTTTCAACCTATGCCTCTATTAGAATAAAGGGTGCTATGATTGATCAGATAAGAAAGGATAGTCCTATTTCTAAGGGGGCTATGGATAAGCTAAACAGGTATAATAATGCCGTGGAAAAATTGCAAAGAGATCTTTTAAGAGAACCTTCAAATGCTGAAATAGCAAAAGAAATGGGTCTCAGCTATAGTGATCTTTCGGAAATTGAAAATTATATAAATTACATATCAATTGTTTCCTTAGAAGATTTAATTTTTTCTGATGAGGATGACATTCCTCTAATAGGAACAATCGAAGATGACAAGAGTCCAAGCCCTGAGAAGTCCTATGAGGAGAAGGAGCAGCTAGAATTTCTAGCTAAAGCTATAGAGCTATTAAAGGATAAGGATAGACAGGTATTAAACCTGTATTATCATGAGAGATTGACCTTAAAGGAAATAGGTAAGATACTAAACGTTTCTGAATCAAGAGTATGTCAGCTGCACAGCAGAGCTATCATACATCTTAGATCAGGGCTGTCAAAGTTAAAGTATAGTTTATAGGAGCAGATTTATGTACATATTTATTTTTGCCTTGGGATTTGTGCTTATACTTTTAAATTTTAAGGTTTTGTTAAAGGAAAAAAATAGTTTTCAAGATTTACTTAAGCTTAGAGAAGAATATATATATCCTGACACTGAATTAATAGCATTAAGAAAAGATTTGGGTGAAAGTATCACAGAACTACAATTGGAAATTGAGAGTATAAAGGAAGAGCTTACGATTCTAAAGGAGGAATATAACTCTTATAAGGAAGAGATACTTCTTTTAAAAGAGGAGTTATTGGACTTTAAGAGCCTTAAAAATACTTCTGGGAAGGGTAAGCCTAGGATCAGAAAAAAAGTAATAGATGAAAAAATGATACACTTAAATCCTAAGACGCAAAAAATTAAAGAGCTTTTAGAAGAAGGCAGAGAAATTGATGAAATTTGTGAACTTTTAGCTCTTGGAAAGGGGGAAGTGCTATTAGTAAAAGAATTATATCTTCAATAAAGAAAATATTATTTATCTTAGAGGATAGAAAAGTATTCCTTGGTATAGGGATAGGTCTTATATTAGGAGCTTTCATTACAATATCCTTCTCCAGTGTGGAAAAGCTCTCAGCAGCTGAAATTGAGGAAAGAGCAATGGAGCTAGGAATGAAGTATCCAGAAGAGCTTAAGGTAATAGAAAAGGGGGATAAGTAAATGATAAGAGGCTTATATACTGCTGTTTCCGGTTTGATTTCTCAGGAAGCAAAACAGGATGTAATAACAAATAATATTGCAAATGCCAATACTACTGGCTATAAGAGTGATAGCATAGCTTTAAAGGGGTTTAAGGAAGTGCTTCTTGAAAACTATGATGGAGGTACTGCTAAGAAACCTAAAAAACAACAGCTTGGAACTTTATCCCTAGGAAGCAGTATTGATGAAACGAAGACCTTCTTTACTCAGGGACTTCTTCAAGAAAGCAGCAGCAATACTGATTTTGCTATTGAAGGCAGAGGATTCTTTACTGTAGAAAAAGAGGGCAAGGAGTATTATACAAGGGATGGCAGTTTTCATGTAAATACTGAAGGATTTCTTGTTAATTCCACTGGGCAAAGAGTAATTGGAATAAACAGCTTTACAGGGGAAAAAGGGTCTATATACATTGGTAACGGAAAGATTTCTCAAGGAAATAATGGAAACATTCTTATTGATGAAATTCCAGCCTACAGACTTAATACTGTAGATTTTCAGAACTATGATGGGCTAGCAAAGGTAGGAGATAATCTTTACGAAGGTGCTGGGGCCTTTAATTCAAATGCTAATGTAAAGCAGAGATATCTAGAAAAATCTAATGTTAATGTAGTTAATGAGATGGTCGAAATGATGACAGTTATGAGAAACTTTGAGACCAATCAAAAAATAGTTCAGATAATGGATGAAAGCTTAGGTAAAGCAGCTAATGAAGTAGGAAAACTCTAAAAACATTAATCTGATTAGAATCTATTATAAGGGGGAAATACTTTGAGGATTTTGTGGAATGGAAAGAATGCTATGGCAGCAAATCAAGAAAAGCTTGATAGTATATCTAATAACTTGGCAAATATAGGTACTACAGGATATAAAAAGGTAAAAGTGGAATTTAAAGACCTTATGAGTGAAACTCTCAATAGAACTGGTTATCCGATAAACTCTGAAGATGCATTCACTGGAACAGGGGTTAGGGCTACAGGATATTTAAGAGACTTAACTCAAGGGAGTGTTATGGAAACAGGATTTAAGACAGATTTAGCCATAGATGGAACAGGTTATTTTAGAGTTTCAAAAAGTGATGGAAGCTTTGCTTATACAAGGGACGGAAGCTTTAGTATTGATAGCCGAGGAAGACTTGTGGATGCTAAAGGTAATATTTTATCTATAAATTTTAAAGAGGGGTACAGCTATGATAATGTATCTCTTAGTCAGGAAAATTTTACTGTAAATAATGACGGGGGGATTCAGGTAATTATAGGGGGAAACTTCCAAGAGGTAGGCTCCATACCCCTATATACCGCTATAGGTGATGATGCTTTTTTACCCTCCGGAGATAGCTTATATCTTCCTAAAGATGGTGTAATAGTAAGAGAGGGAGGAGACGCTGATCTTCTACAGGGATTCTTAGAAGGCTCTAATGTAAATATGGCAGAGGAATTTACGGATATGATAATAACCCAAAGAGCCTTTGAGCTAGGATCTAGATCAATAAAGACCGCTGATGAGATGTGGGGCATGATTAATAATCTTAGAAGCAGGTAATAGAGAACTTAAAAAATTAGTTTTATATAAAGCCTCCTTAGAATATATATTAATAAATTCTAATAGGAGGTTTTTTTATGGGAATAGGTTACAGTCTGGGATGTTTAGTTAGTATACTGCTATGGTCCTTTGAGAGGGAGAGGCTTTTTTGTACCTTAGATAGGTTTATTAATAAATTTATAGGTAACAAGGCAATAAGATATACAATAACTGCAGCATTAATTGGAATAATTTTATTTATTTTTATTAGAATAAAAGGGGAATATATGAATTTTATAGCAGCTTTTCTGGTGATAGATTTAAGCCACAGTGAGCGAGAGAATATAGATGCTATGGAAATAAAGTTTCATAAAACCATTGCAATTGCTTGCAGAGCGCTAGTTTGTGGGTTTACAGCTCCTTTACTCTATCTTGTCCTTCTCGGGAATTATGGAGCACTTATATACTTTTTACTATATAACCTATGCTCTTTACAGGATTACAAATTCTTGCACCCTATTTTAAGGGTATTAACTATAATACCGGGAATCATTGCTCAAGGAGTATTATATTTAATTTATTTAGTACAGGGAAGGGGAAGAGCAGAAATTGATTTTAAGGGAGATTATTTCACCAATATCTGGGAAAGGCCGTTATTAAATGTGGAAATAACCGCTGCCTGTTTGGAGGATGTTAGCTTCTATTATTTTTTTTCAAGAGAGGATAAAAGCTATATGAAGTCCTATGGATCAGAGAAAAAATTATTAGATGAGGACAATATTCAGCATTATATAGGTACATTATATCTTGCCTCTTTTATGATTTTTCTATTTTTTATTGGAATATATATTATAATATAATAAAAAAGTGCTTAGCTTTGAAGGCTAAGCACTAATTCTTTCTTAATTTTTGTTATGGATGGTTATGCCTGCAGTAAGAGGTGGTATAATTTGCTTCTTTCTAGAAACCACCCCTGGAAGGTATGCTGAATCATCTTTGAAGCTTACCCCAAAGGATTTTTCTATGATATCCTTCTTAGCTCCTACAGCATAGATTTGTGTACCTTCATTTAGTATATCTGTAAGCATTAAGACCACTAGCTTTAAATCGGCATCCTTAGATTTCTTTTCCATGAATTTTAACATGTCATCCTTTATAGGCATGAAACCCTCTCTGTCCATAGTATAAACTTGAGCAACTCCAATCTTTGTATCTTCAATATTGAAGGTTTTGAAGTCTTGATGGAATATTTGCTCTAAGGTTTTACCTTTTAAGGAAGTTCCAGCTTTAAACATTTCCTGAGCGAAGCTTTCACTGTCAATGTGAGCTATGTCACAAAGCCTCTTAAGCATTAAACTATCCTTTGGAGTAGTTGTAGGAGATTTTAAAAGCAGAGTATCAGATATGATCGCTGCTGCTAAAAGTCCTGCAGATTGCTTTGAGGGTCTTATACCATTTTCAAAAAAGCAAGATGCTACTATGGTAGAAGTACTTCCTACAGGCTCATTTCTAAAGTAAATTGGTGTATTAGTTTGAATATCAGCAACTCTATGATGATCAATAATTTCCATTATTTCTGCATCTTCAAGGCCTGGTACTGATTGACTTCTCTCATTGTGGTCAACCTGTATAACCTTCTTTTTATGATTAGAAATTAAGTGATATCTAGATATCATACCAACAACTTTATTATTCTCATCTATCACAGGATAGCTTCTATATCTGGTTTCTATCATAATATCCTTTATATCCTCAATAAGCTCTTCTACAGAGAAGGAGATAAGATTCTCCTTTGCCATCACATGATGTACTGGAATACTTTGAACAATAAGCCTTGAGGCGGTAAAGGTGTCATGGGGAGTTGAAATTATAGTTACCCCGTTCTTTTCTGCCTTTGCTTTAATTTCTTCACTGATATTTTGAGCAAAGGATAAAATCATAAGAGATACTTTTTTATCAATTAAAAGATTATGAAGCTCCTCTCTATCTCCTACTATAACTATATCGCCCTCATCCACAACTGACTCGAGCTTTGATGGTTCCATTGCTGCAACTAGAATCTTGCCTAAAAAGGAAGGCTCAGAGCTTTTATGGGTAACTAGCTCACCAGATAGTGTATCTAAGATATTATCGATAGTGGTATGGCTTCTAGATAGAATAGTATTATCCCAAATATCCATAAAATTTGTTGTAAGGCTAGAAACTGATAGTATTCCAATTAAGAATTCATTTTCATCAACTACTGGTAGCGTTTTTAAATTGTGAGTCTTCATTATGTTCCAAGCCATCTTTAGTGAGATGTCCGGAGATATTGGATGAATCTTATCAATATTTAAGTCACCAACCTGAAGCTTCACTGTTTCTAAAAGAGGTGGCTTTTCCACGCCAAAGTAATCCAAAATAAATTGGGTCTCCCTATTTGGTTCGCCAAGTCTTACTCCTTGAGCCTTTGTAGAACCTGTTTTATTTTTGAATTCTGCATAAGCTATTGCTGCACAAATAGAATCTGAGTCTGGGTTTCTATGACCTGTTACGTAAATAAGGTCCTTCAAATTTGTTTCCTCCTTCGTATATAAAAATAGAATAATAATTATATCACGCTTATTATTTTACTTAAAGTTGGATAAAATGTACACACCTATATTCCCCTGCGGAGGCAATTTTTTTATTGCCGTAGCGTAAGTTCATAAAAAAGCCAATATTCCTTTGTGGAGGCAAAATAAATTCTTCATAAAAGCGTAAGGTGAGTATTTTTACTCATATTCATGGAAATATTTTTATATATTATTTATAGATATTTAAGTGAGTAAAAAGGAGTGAACTCATTGATACAGGAAAAGGATATTATCAAAGGCTTAAGCAATGAAGAGGCTACAAGAAGAATAAAGCTTTATGGAAAAAATGTTATAACAGAAAAGAAAAGAATATCTCCCTTTTTAATATTTTTGTCCCAATTTAATGATTTTATTGTATGGGTACTAATAGCTGCTACAATTATATCCGGTCTAATGGGAGAAACCTCTGATGCCATTACCATAATTATTATTATATTAATTAATGGCATACTGGGCTTTATTCAGGAGTTTAGAACGGAAAAATCTCTAGAAGCTCTTAAGGATCTTGCAGCGCCTACCTGCAAGGTTATTAGAAATAATAAAATAGAAGTTATCAATGCCCAGGATATAACCATAGGTGACATAATAATACTGGAGGCGGGAGATAGGATTCCTGCTGACGGTATATTGGTGGAAGGCCGTGGGATAGTTATAGATGAATCCCTTTTAACTGGAGAGTCAGTAGGAGTAAATAAAAGTACCTCTAATAAAGAGAGTAGTATATATATGGGTACCACGGTTTTAAAGGGAAGGGGCAGAGCAAAGATAACCCAGATAGGTATGAAAACAGAAATGGGTAAAATTGCTGATATGCTTCAATCTATTGAAGAGGAAAAGTCACCAATTAAGATTAAATTAAATTCCTTAGGAAAGATTATGGTTATTATATGTCTTGTAATCTGTGCCTTGGTTACTGTGCTTGGGATATTAAGGGGACAACCTATAGGCGAAATGTTCTTATTAGGTGTAAGTCTTGCTGTTGCAGCTATTCCAGAAGGACTGCCAGCAATTGTTACAGTATCCTTAGCCTTAGGGGTTTCTAGAATGCTAAAGAGAAATGCTTTAGTAAGGAAGCTTCCGGCAGTGGAAACATTAGGTTGTACCTCAATAATCTGCAGTGACAAAACCGGTACTCTTACAGAGAATAAAATGACCGTTAAGGCAGGCTATATTGATGGTAAGGTCTTTAACTTAGATAAGGAGTCTCTTCCAGAAAGCGTAGTTATTAAAAAAATCTGTTTATATTGCAGTGATTGCACTTTTAACTTTCAAGAGAAAAAAATAGATAAAATACTTCAGGGGGATCCTACTGAATCTGCATTGGTAAAGGCATATTTTAAAGATGCAGATGTCATTAAAGAGTATTTAGATAAA
This sequence comes from Bacillota bacterium, assembly GCA_023451395.1. GTDB lineage: Bacteria > Bacillota > Clostridia > Clostridiales > Clostridiaceae > JAEXZL01. The sequence goes on from JAEXZL010000205.1 coordinate 6,922, forward strand.
GCTGTGAGAACCTTTGAACTTCCTTTTGATTCTAATAGAAAACTAATGTCAGTTGTTATCAAGGAAGGGGGATTAGAAACCTGCTATGTGAAGGGGGCTCCAGAAAAGATATTAGAAAGATGCACCTTTATATTGGAGAAGGGGGTAGTTATCCCTATGACTTCAAATAAGAAGGCAGAGCTCCTAGAAAATATTGAGGGGATGTCATTAAAAGCACTTAGATGTATTTCCTTAGCATATAAGGGGAAAGGAATAAGCTACAATTCTTTTCTAGAAAGGGAATTGGTGTATGTGGGGACGTTAGGTATCATTGATCCTCCAAGAAAGTCTGCAAAGGAAGCAGTGCTAAAGTGCCTCATTGCGGGAATAAAACCTGTTATGATTACTGGAGATCATAAGAATACTGCTTATGCCATTGCTAAAGAACTGGATATTTGTAAAAATATTAATGAGGTAATAACCGGAGAGGATTTAGAAAAAATCAATGACAAGGAACTTCAAGAAAAGGTAATGGAAGTGAAAGTTTTTGCAAGGGTAACTCCTAATCACAAGCTTAGGATTGTGAGAGCTATTAAAAACAATAACAAGATTGTGGCTATGACAGGTGATGGAGTTAATGATGCGCCGGCTATTAAGGAAGCAGATATAGGAATAGCTATGGGAATATCAGGTACAGATGTTACAAAAGAGGCTTCCTCTATGATACTTCTAGATGATAACTTCTCAAGCATTGTAGATGCTGTAGAGGAAGGAAGAGTAATCTACGATAATATACGAAAATTTATAAGATATCTTCTATCATGCAATTTAGGAGAAGTACTTACAATGTTTTTAGCTTCACTCTTTTATTTGGAAAACCCTTTAAGCCCTATACAGATACTATTCGTAAATCTTGCCACTGATGGACTCCCAGCAATGGCACTTAGTGTTGATCCACCGGATTTAGATGTAATGAAGCAAATGCCTAGAGAAAAAAAAGAAGGGATATTTGCAAGAGGTCTTAGTGAGAAGATAGTAATTAGAGGAATTCTAATAGGAACATGTACACTCCTAGCTTTTATTATGGGAAAGTATTATGGCTTCGGCTTAAATACATGTAGGACTATGGCTTTAGGTACCCTAGTACTATCTCAGCTATTCCATGTTTTTGAATGCAGATCTGAAAGACATTCCATTTTTGAAATTAAGCTTTTTACTAATCTTTATCTTTTGGCTGCAGTTATTTTTTCAATAATTATGCTTTTGGGAGTTATTTACATTGATGTTTTTAATGGTATCTTTCAAACTACAGCTTTAACCTTGGGACAATGGCTTCTTGTACTATTTTTTTCAGGTATAATTAGCTTTATTAACAGCATTTATCTTTTTATAAAAACAAAAAAATAAATATTGTCTTTAAGTAAATAATATAAAAAGCATCTGCTATTTATAGTTTCTTTATAAAATAGCAGATGCTTTATTTTATTTTCTTTGAATTTTTTGTACCCTCTTAACTTGCTGCCCCTCAACTGGGACTAAATCCTTCCTGGTAGTGAGGTTCTTGATGTTCATTATTTCTATGACTTCACGACTTTCCTTGGATTTTTTAGATTTTTTACCTTTAAGACCTTGAACTATAACTAGATTACCTTGATTAATATTTAAAAAACCTGGTTTTTTAAACCATTTATTTTTTTTGTAAGTACATTTAACAACATTTTTACTTCTTTCAGGTCTAACAATAAGGACTGCTGATATCTTGTGGAAAATCCATAAAATTGTCTTTTCTTCTACTTTAACTGAAACTACATTTCCCTGAACTTGAGCAAGTCGGTCTCCATATTTCTTTATATAAGAATCAGTATAATATTTTGCTAACTTATCCTTAAATCCCATTTTAATAACTCCTTTTCCTGTTATTATGTATAATTCCAATACTGCAGTTATTTTAACACTTGAAATAACTAAAAGTATTATATCATAATCTTGCTATATGGGAAATACCTTGTTGAATATAAATGAAAACCTATATATTGTAATAATAACAAAGTTATTACTGATAATCCTTGGACGATAAAAAAAGGTTATAAAAGGCTTTGGGGCAGAAAATACAATATTCCGTAGACTTATTTATGCTTATGAGTTAATATATCTATAGAGTTAAATAATAAGTGGGAGGACTTGAGATGAACAAAGAGAAGTTAGCAAAGATGATAGACCATACACTTTTAAAACCTGAAGCTACAGAAAAGGCTGTGATAGAGCTATGTAGGGAGGCAAAAGAATATAATTTCGCCTCAGTTTGTGTGAATCCCGGTTATGTAGAGCTCTGTAGTAAAGAGCTTAAAGGAAGCGGAGTAAAGGTTTGTACTGTAATAGGCTTTCCTTTAGGAGCAACAACTAAAGAAGCAAAGGCTTTTGAAACAAAGGATGCAATATTAAAAGGTGCTGAAGAAGTAGATATGGTTATTAATATAGGCATGCTTAAAAACAAGGCTTATGATTATGTGAAAGCTGATATAGAAGCAGTAGTAAAAGAATCAAAAGGAAAGGCCTTATCTAAGGTAATAATCGAAACCTGCTTGTTAACAGATGCAGAGAAGGTTAAAGCATGTGAACTAGCTAAAGAAGCGGGAGCAGATTATGTGAAAACATCCACAGGCTTTTCTACCGGTGGTGCTACTTATGAAGATATTAAGCTTATGAGAGAAACTGTAGGTCCGGATATGGGAGTTAAGGCTTCTGGCGGAGTTAGGTCATATGATGATGCCATTAAGATGATTGAGGCAGGGGCAACAAGAATAGGAGCCTCAGCTTCTATAGCCATCTGTGAAGGGTTAGAAAGTAACTCAACCTATTAAAAAATATATATTTATGAATCTAAAACCATTCCTAATTTTTATATTCCCGAATATTAATATATTAATTGACTTATTAGAAGGAGGGAGCTTATAAAAAATATGGGATGGTTTCCTGTATTTTTAGGCGGAAAATTATGATAAGAGAGCTAAGTCCTGATAAAATAATATATAATATTGATTTAGAGGATATAAAGGCTCAGGAGGAGCCTATTAAAGAAATAGATTACAGTGAAATCCTAAAGAAAGTAAAAAGAGCCATGGAAATTAAAGATGATGGCTTTAACTTATATATTGCAGATGAGTTTTCAGAAGTTAAGATAAAAAAAATCCAAGATTTTTTGAAGGATGTAGTAAAAGATAGAGAGGCCCCAGGAGATATATGCCTTGTAAACCTTAAAGATATAAAGACTCCTGAGGTTTTGTATTTAAGAAATTCCATGGGAAATAGGCTAAAGAGTGCCTTAGAGAAGCTAAAAGATCTTTTTTTTGAGAATGTTTATAGGTTTTATAATAACTCTGGTTGTGAAGAAAAAGAACAAGCCTATGATGCTTATGAAAAGAAAAAGAGTATTATAATTAATGAAATAATGAAAGCTGCAGAGGATCAGGCTTTCGAAGTAAAGCACAGTAAATTTGGATTTATCATAATGCCTCTTAAGGATGGCTCAGCTATAAGTGAAAAAGAATTTGATGAACTAAACATCTTAGAAAAGGAAAAGATGATTGATAAAGCTTCAAAAATTAGGAGAGATGCTGAGGAATATATGAATGCTCTCAAGAATCTAGAGGAAGTAACATTAGAAGATATTAAAAGTATTTTTAAGTCCTATTTGGAGCAGCAGCTTAAAGAAGAGAGGAATAATTTAATAAATAGTTTTTCAGACGATCCTCAGGCTTTTGATTATTTAAATAGTATCTACTCCATTATATTTCAGGAGATTGTGGATTTATATACCGGAGCTTTTGATGAAGATGAATTAAAGATTAATGAGGCAATATATAGATATCAGGTTAATGTGCTCTTAGACAATGATGGTATCTTAGCGCCACCTATTATATTTTTACAAGATCCTAGTATAGATAATTTAATTGGTAGCATAGATTATGAAAATCAAAAAGGCAGCTATGTCACAGATCTAACTTTAATTAAAGCAGGAAGTATTATTAAGGCAAACGAGGGCTGTCTAATACTAAGGCTAAGAGATATTCTCTCTCATGGTGGCTCCTATTATTATCTTAAAAAAATGCTTTTAAAAAAAAGTGTAAGCTTTGATTATAATAAAGGGTATTTAGAGCTTTTGTCCTTGGGTGGATTAAGGATAAAGGAAATAAATATAAATCTTAAGGTGATAATTCTAGGAGATTATGAGAGCTTTACACTCCTTTATAATTATGAAGAAGACTTTAAAAATCTCTTTAAACTTAAAGCCATACATTATCCGGAAAAGGATATATCCCCTGATATTATAAGATCTATTAGCAGAGAAATTAATTATTATATTAAGGATAAAGGCTTTCTTGATATAATTGATGAAGGCCTTATTGAAGTTTTTAGAGAGCTTTCAAGAAAGGCGGATAGTAGGAATAAGTTATATTATGACCTGAGTTATATTCAGAAAATTCTTATATTAGCAAATAAGAATGCTAGGGATGAGGGTAGAGTGCACTTAGGAAAAGAAGAGATAGCTTCAGTTATTTATGAAGATGATGCTCTTCAAGAAGAAATATATTCTTTATATAAAAATAAGAAGGTTATTTTGGATTTAAGTGATAAAAGAATTGGAGCAGTAAATGGACTTTCTGTGGTAGATGTAGGATTTATAAGCTTCGGTAAACCACTAAGAATTACTTGTATTTGCTCTAAAGGCGAGGGAGCTATAATAGATGCACAAAGGGAAGGTAGTCTTAGTGGCAAAATTCATGAAAAATCTACTAGTATTTTAAAGGGCTATATTAACAATATTCTTCTAGAGAGCTATGAAAAACTGCCAGTAGATTTTTATTTAAGCTTTGAGCAGGTCTATGGAAAAGTAGATGGGGACTCTGCTTCTGTAGCAGAGGCTGTTGCTATGATTTCTGCATTATCTAAAATACCAATTAAACAGAATTTAGCTGTAACTGGATCTTTAAATCAATTTGGAGAGGTTCAGGCAGTAGGGGGGATTAAAGAAAAAATAGAAGGGTTTTTTAATGTATGTCAGCTCATGGATAACATTAAAGATAAGGGTGTGATTATACCATATTCCAATTTGTCTGAGCTAGTATTGCGTTATGAGGTAGAGGAGGCAATAGCCAAAGGAGATTTTAAAATATATGCTGTTAATACACTGGAAGAAGTAATAGATATATTAATGACAGGAGATAGGCTTAGGGTGGAGGATGTTTTTCAAATAATACAGAAAGAAATAAAAAAATATAGTGAGAGAAAGAGATAGACACAAGTATATGCCTCTTCTTTTTATAATATTCCGCTAATAGCATTGACAAAGATAATAAAATGAAATAGTATATATGGTAAAAGAAGGTAAATATTCAATAATATAGGGGTTGTCTATGTTGTTAACAGGAGGTGAAACTCTTTTTAAGAGTTAATTATGGTTTTAAGTTTTAAAAGGATAGGTACAAATTTAATTATCGGCTTAATGGGTGAACTGGATCATCATAGTGCTGAAGAAGTAAGAAATAAAATAGATGATGCTATTGAAAGGGACAAAATTAATAAAGTTATTTTGGATTTTTCAGGGGTAACCTTTATGGACTCATCTGGTATAGGAGTTGTAATTGGAAGATTTAAGAGATTATCTATGAAAAATGGAAACTTAGCTGTTGTTAATGTAAATAAGAATATCAATAAGGTTTTTGAACTTTCAGGACTATATAAAATTGTAAAGTCCTACGATACCGTAGAGGATGCTTTAGGCAGTATTTAATAGGGGGATTTGAGAAATGGATAATATGATGAAAATTGAATTTTTGAGTAAATCTCAGAATGAGAGCTTTGCAAGGGTAGCGGTAGCAGCTTTTGTATCACAGTTAGATCCCACTATTGAAGAGCTTTCAGATATTAAGACTGCTGTATCTGAAGCAGTAACAAATGCAATTATACATGGATATGAAGGTAGGGATAATTGTATTGTTTCTATAGAAGCCTTTTTATCAAATAATGAAATAACTATAGTGGTAGAGGACAAAGGGATAGGAATCATTGACCTAGAGCTTGCTAGGCAACCTTTATATACCTCGAGGCCTGATTTAGAGCGTTCAGGCATGGGTTTTACAGTTATGGAAACCTTTATGGATAGCCTTGAGGTAATAAGTGAAGTAGATAAGGGTACAAAGGTATCAATGAAGAAGAAGTTTCTTTCTTTAGGCTAGGAGGCTATTATGGATGAGAGCTTTTTAGAGAAGGAAGAATATAGTTATGAAGATAACACTGAACTTATAAGACTTGTTAAGTCTGGAAGTAAACTTGCAATGAATAAGCTTATTGAGATGAATATTCCTCTTGTATCCTCCATAAGTAAGAAGTTTATAAATCGAGGCTATGATTATGAGGACATATTTCAAATCGGATCAATGGGACTTGTTAAAGCTATAAATAATTTTGATCCCAGTTTCAATGTAAAGTTTTCTACCTATGCAGTTCCAATGATATTAGGAGAGATTAAAAGATTCCTGAGGGATGATGGAATAATTAAGGTTAGTAGAAATACCAAAAATTTAGCTAGAAAGCTCCATTATGATAAAGAGGAGCTTACTAAAAGATTAGATAGAGAACCAACTTTAGAGGAACTTTCAGAATATTCAGGGCTTAATAAGGAAGAAATAATATTTGCCTTAGAATCTGCAAGTAACCTTCAATACCTCTACGATACTATTCATCAGGATGATGGATCACCAGTACTGCTTATTGATAAGCTAAGTGAAAATGTAGAGGAAGATAAAAACATGGTGGATAAGATTGCTTTAAAAGAAGCTTTAAGAACTTTAGATAACAAATCACGCCAGATAATCATGCTTAGGTATTTTAAAGATAAAACGCAGACTGAAGTAGCTTCTATGCTTGGAATAAGCCAGGTTCAGGTATCAAGGATAGAAAAAAAGGTTCTGCTTCTTATGAGAGAAAGATTGATGGATTAGGACACCTCCTTTGAGGTGTCCTTATTTAATTGCCTTAAAAACTTCAAAAATTCTTATTAAAGACGATATATATATTAATACAGGTAGGTGATAAAAAATGAATTATAGCAAATTATCCCCTGAGGATATAGCTTTTCAATTATATACAGACATACATAAAGGATTAAGTAGTGAGGAAGCGCTAAGACGAAAGAAACTTACAGAGAATAGGATGGAATTAATACCTTTAATAAGTAGAACTATCCGTTTTTTAATAAAGGATATGCTCATAATTTATTCCTTGGCAATTTCTGTGATTACTATGATGTTTTTATATAAAGGCTTTAATCTTATGGGATATTTGACAGCTCTAACACTTATTATTTCATTTATTGTAACTTTGAAAGATTATATAAGGCATAGGTTTAGAAAAGCAGCAATAAATCTTCTGTTGCCAAAAAAAGCTATGGTCATTAGAGATGGTAAGGCAGAGGTCATAAAGTCAAAGGATTTGGTTCTTGGAGATATAGTTATTCTCCAGGAAAAGAACTTTGTTCCTGAAGACATAAGATTGACTGCAGTGGAAAAACTTACAGTAAATGAAGAAATAATAACTGGGATAAAAGGTTTGCAGCTTAAAAGTAGCAGGAGGATTATAGAGGAGGTAGAAAGCAATAGAGACCAGGTGAATATTGCTTTCAAAGGAAGTTATATAGTAAGAGGAAGAGCAGCGGGGATTGTAGTTAGCAAGGGAAAGGAAACAGCTTTTGAAAAGGTGTTAGGAACTTATGAAAAGGCAGAAATAACATCCCCTTTTAAAAAGGACTCCTTTAATCTTTTTTTTATTATTCCTACTATAATTTTCTCTATTTTACTAATATTTTTAAACTTTGCATCCTTAGGAGATACAGAAGAGATTTTTCTGTTAATACTTCCTTATGGGGTTCTATTTACAACTTTTCCATACCTAATAATTGAGGAAATTGTAACCTTGCTAATGAAAAAAGAGTATAAAAGGCACGGTATTATAATTGATGATATTTCTTCAATTGAAAAGATACAAGAGGTGAATGTGCTTTTCATAGAAAAGGAGGAGGTTATAAGTAGCAAAAAGCCTAATATTATAAAACTCTTTTATGATGATGAGGAAAGGAATGCAGTAGAGGCTATAGGAGATGAATATACCTTTAGAAGACTAATGGAAAGCGCTTTGATACTAGGAAAAGAATCTTCTAAAGGGAGCAAGGAGGATGCAGCCTTTGAGAGGGAGGCATTCCTTAGTTATAGTGCAATAAAAGGAATCTTTTTAGAGTCCATGGAGGAAAGTTATAAAGCATGTTTTACTCTTCCCTATGACTTTAATTCGAAAATTGAAGGGATAGTTGTTTCTATTGAGGATAGACATAGATTTTACTCAAGGGGCTCAGT
>JAEXZL010000211.1 GCA_023451395.1 Bacillota bacterium
ACTCAGAGCTCTATGATGTGAGCTCCTTAGGTGCCATAAGCTCTAAGGGCCTCACTTTAAATAAAAAGGAAGGCAATGATGGTATAAGGATTCATGAGACAAGCTCTGGACTTATGAATAGTGTAGGACTTCAAAACCCAGGAGTAGAGCATTTTATAAATCATGAGCTAGAGAAGATGAAAAACCTAAATACCGGGATTATTGCTAATCTTGGCGGAGGAAGCCTAGAGGATTATCTTAGGGGAACAGAGCTATTAAATGATACTGATATAGATATGTTAGAGCTAAACATATCCTGTCCTAATGTAAAACATGGTGGTATGGCCTTTGGAATAAAATGTGATGTTGCTTATGAGGTGGTAAAGAAGGTTAAGGAGATTTGTAAAAAGCCACTTATAGTTAAACTGTCACCTAATGCTGAGAACATAGTGGCTATGGCGGAGAGCTGCAGCAATGCCGGTGCTGATGCCCTTTCTCTAGTTAATACCTTTAATGCTATGGCTATAGATATTAGGAGAAGAAAGCCTGTGTTTAATAATATTACCGCTGGCTTATCAGGCCCGGCAATAAAACCTATAGCTTTAAGAATGGTATATGAGGTTTCTAAAAGTGTAGAGATACCGGTTATCGGTATGGGAGGAATTGTTTCCTGGGAGGATGCTATTGAATTTATAATGGCTGGAGCTTCGGCGGTTCAGGTAGGTACTGCTAATTTTATGAACCCGCTTGCTTGTAAGGAGATAGTTCGGGGAATAGAGCGTTTTATGAGAGATGAGGGAATTAAGAGCATAAGTGAAATTAGAGGAATAATATAAACCTTATGATTAAGAATTATTTGGAGGGATTGTTATGGAAAAGGTTGATGTAATAGAAATATTAAAGGAGTGCGGAGCTTTATTGGAAGGTCATTTTTTGTTATCTTCTGGGAGACATAGCAATAGATATTGCCAATGTGCAAAGCTGCTTCAGCATCCTGATAAGGCAGAAAAGGTTGTTTCTGTAATAAAGGATAGACTTAAGGATATGCCCATTGATCTCATCGTTGGACCTGCTATGGGAGGAATAATTGTAGCCTATGAGCTGGGGAGACAAATGGGCAAGACTGCAATATTTACTGAGAGAGAAAATGGAGAAATGACTCTGAGAAGAGGTTTTGAAATAAAGCCTGGACAGAAAGTAATAATTGCTGAAGATGTGGTAACAACTGGAAAGTCCTCCTTAGAAACTGCAAAGGTTATAGAAGCCTTTGGCGGCGAGGTTATAGGAATTTGCTCCATAGTAGACAGAAGCAATGGGCAGGCTTCCTTGCCGGTATATGGTGCCGTATCCTTAGATATTCAAAGCTTTGAGGAAAAAGATTGTCCATTATGCAGAGAAGGGATACCTTGCATTAAACCTGGGAGCAGAAGCTTTAAAAAATAGTAGTTTTATAAATAATGCCATGAAGACAAAATCTTCATGGCATTATTTAGTGGTAATCTTAAATTACTTAATATCAGGCAAAATAGCTATAATAAAAAATTAGATATTTCAATGGATAATTTATCACTATAAATTGATAAAGTATACGAAACCATTATTAAGCAAAGTTGCAAAATATATATTATAAATATTGTAAAGACATGGAATTTAGATACGTTAATGGCTTTTTAAGGATAAATTTTTATAAAAATGCAAGTTTGTTAGTTGAAAAGTTGCAATTTAGTCATTATAATATTAAAGTATAAACTTATATTTTGTATGTGAATATGAGATTTAAAAAAAAGTATTAGAGATAAATAGGTTATTTAATATATGCAATATATTAAGCATAACAACGTATTAGATTTTCCAGATAATTATTGAATTATATACGGAGCATTATTTGTAGCAGTTTAAGGAGGTTAATGATGGGGATAAAAGAAAGTTATTTAGAAAAGGTGTACCAAGAGGTATGTAAAAGGAATGCTGGAGAAATTGAGTTTCAGCAAGCAGTGAAAGAGGTTTTAGAATCTTTGGAGGTAGTGCTGCAAAAAAAACCAGAGTTAATTGAAAGTGGGATAATAGATAGAATTGTGGAACCAGAGAGGTTCATAATGTTTAGAGTCCCTTGGATTGATGATGAAGGAAAGGTTAGAGTTAACCGAGGCTTTAGAGTTCAGTTTAATTCTGCCCTAGGACCCTACAAAGGTGGATTGCGTTTTCATCCTACAGTAAACGCATCAGTGATTAAATTTTTGGGTTTTGAGCAAACCTTTAAGAACAGCCTTACTGGGCTGCCAATGGGTGGCGGAAAGGGAGGCTCTGATTTTGATCCTAAAGGAAAATCTGATAATGAGGTAATGAGATTTTGTCAGAGCTTTATGACTGAGCTTTCAAAACATATAGGTGCTGATACGGATGTTCCAGCAGGAGATATAGGTGTTGGAGGAAGAGAAATAGGGTACTTGTTTGGTCAGTATAAGCGCATTAGAAATGAATTCACTGGAGTTCTTACTGGAAAGTCAATTATTTCTGGTGGTTCATTAATGAGAACTGAAGCTACCGGCTATGGTCTTATTTATTTTACTGAGGAGATGCTCAGTAAAATGAAGGGAGAGTCTTTTAAGGATAAAACAGTAGTTATTTCAGGCTCAGGAAATGTTGCAATGTATGCAGCGGAAAAGGCAGTGATTATGGGAGCTAAGGTAGTTGCCATGTCTGATTCTTTAGGATATATATATGATCCGCAGGGAATAAAGCTTGAGGTAGTAAAGCAGATAAAGGAAGTGGAAAGAGGAAGGATAAGCGAATATGTAGAACGCGTGGCTGGAGCTTCCTATCATGAGGGCTGTAGGGGAATTTGGAATGTTAAATGCCATATTGCTCTTCCCTGTGCTACACAAAACGAGCTTAACAAGGAGGAAGCAGAAATCCTTGTTAAGAATGGTGTTATAGCTGTGGCAGAAGGTGCAAATATGCCTTCTACACCAGAAGCTGTGGAGGTATTCCAAAGAGCAGGTGTACTATTTGGACCTGCTAAGGCTGCTAATGCAGGTGGTGTAGCTACTTCAGGACTTGAAATGTCACAAAACTCCATGAGATATTTTTGGACAGCAGAAGAGGTGGAATTAAAGCTTAAAAATATCATGAAAAATATCTTCAACAATATATATGAAGGTTCAAAGGAATATGCACAGGAAGGGAACTTGGTAGATGGTGCTAATATTGTAGGCTTTTTAAAGGTTGCTGAAGCTATGGAGTGGCAGGGAATTGCTTATTAGTGTGCTACTTTTTACTAAGATCTGCTATAACTAAAAAAGGTATGCAATCTCCTATCATATGAGGAGAGCTTATATAAAATGCTGATGAATAATTTATAATATGCCTTCGCTAAAATAATTAGCGAAGGGTATTTTTATATTAGAAAAAATGTTAATAGCATAACAAAAAGTTTATTTTTTATAAAATCACTTTGTTGGTAAATTTTACTGACAGAGTGGTTTTTTTATATTTATGATTTTATTGAGTATTAATTATAATAATTATTTAATTAAATAATCTTATTATCCGAAAAAGAATGTAATTCTAGAATACTTTAACAAGTTAATAATATAGTAATTAAGATTTTACCAATACAATAAATATATTGAAAATAATGACATAAAATGTAGAATGTGTTTAATGTGTGAAGAAATTATGGTATTATTAAACAAATTGTTAAATAATATACTTACTTACAAAATAATGATAGTGAAACCTTTTATTTTGAATTCTATTTATTATTAATGTAAACGACTAACTTACTGAAAATTCTACCATATATGTAATAATTATATAATAATATACATATATTTTAAAATAAGCACATAAATAATTAGAAATTCTTCATAATAGCAAATTATGATTGTTATTTAACAATCTATAATAAATTATAGTTCTAAAGCTAATTAATTTGTTAGGAGGAAAGCATATGTCAGAGGACTCAAAAAAGTCAATACTTGAAAGAGAAACTACAAGGCGAGAATTCTTAAAGTTAACAGGAAAAAGTGTAGGAGGAGCGGTGTTATCCTTTTCTATACTTAGCCTCTTTGGTTGTGGAACACCAGAAGAAGCAGCGGCTTTTCCCTTAGCTGAAGGGTTGCTTGTTGCAGACAGATCAAGATGTACAGGCTGTCAAAGATGTGAATTAACCTGTTCAGCAATTCATGAGAATAAGGTACAACCTTACATCTCCAAGGTTAAGGTTAGCAGAAATTACAACTATGGACTTAACGGACCGAAAATATCCTATGATTCAGAAGATGGACAATTTGGTAATCAACTAATGAATGTTGAAACTTGTAAACAGTGCAGGGAGCCCTTCTGTGGAAATGCTTGCCCTGTAGACGCGATCTTTTTTGATAAAAAGAATAAAGGAGCAAGAGTAGTGGACAAGAGCAAATGCGTAGGCTGCGGTGCATGTACAAAGGCCTGCCCTTGGCATTTACCTACAGTAGATCCTGAAACGAATAAATCTTCTAAATGTAAGCTTTGCGGAGTCTGTGCTTCAGGCTGTCCAACTGGTGCTTTAGCTCTAATTCCTTGGGAAGATGTAAAAAATGCAATGAGAAGAAATGGTTACATGCTAGGATAATAGCAATTATTAATTAAACATAGAAAATAGTGGAGGGAAAAACATGTCAGATATTTATGGATGGGCAGGTAAGATATTAAGAGTTAATCTTACTTCAGGAGCTATAACCAAAGAAGACACAATTAAGTATAAAGACTTTATTGGTGGTATGGGTATAGGCTATAAAGTAATCTTTGATGAGGTGCCAGCAGGCACTAAGCCTTATGATGAGGTAAATAAATTGATTTTTGCCGCAGGACCCTTAACTGGATCAGGAGTTCCCTGCAGTTCAAGGACCAATATAACCTCACTTCTTCCCAGTAATCCTTATCATGCCGTTTCAGATAGCCATATGGGAGGTAACTTTGCTCCAATGATGAAATATGCAGGCTATGATGCAATAATCATCGAGGGGGCTTCTGGAAAGCCAGTTTATTTAAAGATAGAAGATGATGTTGTTTCTATTGAAGATGCTTCATTTGTATGGGGTGAAGGAATTACAAAAGCTACCGCTGAGATTACAGGAAGAGTAGGAAAAGAATTTGTAGTTGCTGCTATAGGTCAAGCTGGAGAAAATATGGTGAACCTATCAGTTATTATGAATAGTGCCTCTCATTCCGCCGGTGGTCATGGCGGGATTATGGGTTCAAAAAAACTTAAGGCCATTGCAGTAAGAGGAACTGGTTCTGTTAAGATGGCTGGAGATGGACATAAATGGTATGAACTAAATCAATATATGCTTAAGGATATAATTGGAGCAAATAATCAGCATGTGGTTCCAAGTACTCCACAACCTTGGGCGGAATTTAACGACAAGGGAAGTAGATGGACAGCAAGAGAAGGGTTGACCTGGGGAGCATCAGAGAATAAAACTGAAACCGGTGAATGTAAGGCACAGGAAATAAATAAAATTGGCCTTAGAACTATGAAGGCTGTTTTTGACTTAGGTCCTGTGGCTGAAAAATATACCATAAGAATGGGCGGTTGTCAGTCCTGCCCTGTTAGATGTCATATACAACTTAATATACCTCAGCTAGAGAATTATGGAGTATCTAGATATGTTGCTAATACCTGCATGGGCTTCCATTCTCCAGGAGGGGTTATGTTTAAGGGAATTGCTGATCAGTTTGAAGAAGGGGACGGAAATATGATTGGCAAGGCTTTGGGAGCACAGCTTGCAGATGACTACGGAGTATGGTGCAACTATGGAATGATTGGAAAGGATTTGAAATATGCCTATGAAAAAGGGATATTAAAAAAGGTGTTACCTAAGGATGAGTACGACAGCATACCTTGGGAAAAACTAGAAAATAAGGATCCTTCTTTCTTAATAGAGTTCTACAAGAGGGTAGCCTTTAAAATTGGAGAATTCAGTCATATAGCAGATGGTACTTATTGGATTGCTAATCGTTGGAAGTTTGGACAGGATTTCTGGGATGATTATGCCTATGGAATATGGTCACCTTTAGGTTTTCCTAAGCATCACAGTAACGAAGCTGGTGGACAGGTTGGTGCAATTATTTCCTCTATGTTTAATAGAGATGCTCAGTCTCATTCTCATATGAATTTTATAGGATCTGGGTTACCCATAAATATTCAAAAGGACATAGCAAAAGAAATTTGGGGCTCCGGGGATGCTGTAGATGCACCTGCAAATTATACTCCTATGAATGAATATAAAGCTAAGTTTGCAAAATGGAGCATTGTTAGAAATTGTTTGTATGATGCTTTGACCTTATGCAATTGGATGTGGCCAATGGCAACTTCTCCTGTTAAGGAGCGAAATTATCGTGGAGATACAGAATTAGAATCTAAGTTCTTCAATATGATAACTGGGGAGAAGCTCACAGAGGAAGAGCTGGATTTAGCTGGGGAAAGAATTTTTACCCTTCACAGAGCCTTGACAGTAAAACAAATGGGCACAACAGATATGAGAGGAAAGCATGATTTAATTTGTAATTGGGTATTTGATGCAGATCCGGACAAGCAACCCTTCACTCCAGGAACTATTAAGATGGAAAGAGAAGATATGAAGTTAGCCTTCACCATGTTCTATAAAGAGATGGGTTGGGATGAAAATACAGGAGCTCCAACCAGAGCAACCTTAGAAAGGCTAAGTATGAAGGATGTAGCAGATGAATTAGAGAGGTTAAATTTATTGCCTTAGAATTATAATTTAAATGAGTTAAGCAGGTACAGCGGAATAACTTTATCTGCTTAACAGATTTCATAGGGAGGGAGATGTATTTTCAAATGTCAAGGAAAGATGATTTAGAAGTGATTATTGAAGAAAAAATTAAAGAAACTGTGGAGCTTATAAGAGAAAAATCCGTACAGGGAAAGTTTTTAAAGATCTCGGATTTACCTATGGAACCTTTGAATTTAACCAATGAAGAAATAGATCGCTTCATAGTAGCGATAGAAAATATTTCAGATTATGAAGATATTATTTCTCTAAAGGGCAAAAAGGAAAAGTATTATTATTCCAAAATAAAGATGACAGATACCTATGCAAAAATGGTCTATAGAGTAGAAGAAAATGACCTTCTAAAGCTAATGGTAGAAACAGTAAGAAGGGAATCGGAAATT
Organism: Bacillota bacterium; assembly: GCA_023451395.1. Lineage (GTDB taxonomy): Bacteria > Bacillota > Clostridia > Clostridiales > Clostridiaceae > JAEXZL01. The sequence continues at coordinate 7,163 of JAEXZL010000211.1, forward strand.
TATCCAAGACCTACCGCAATAACACTATTTTATGAAAAACCCTTTTCCTTTAATAAGGAAATGATAATGGGGTTTCTAAAGGAGATTAAGGAAGAGGCGGAGTATAGGGACATAAAGGAAACGACTGCCTCTAACGGAGCCATGTACTTATATTCTACCAAGCATCTCACCTTTGATCATGCAAAGGCTTTAACTGAATGGATAGAGGTTCTTCAATATGAAAACCCTTAGGGAAGAAAGACTTTTAAAGGTATGTGAGGAGGCTCCAGTAGAGTTAATAGTAAATAAAAGTACCCTGTTAACTTTTATGTGCACGCCGAAAAATCTTAATGAGCTAGCAGTGGGACATCTTTTTACCAGTGGAATAATTAATAAGCTTGAGGATATATATACCTTAGGTGCTTGTGATAATGTGAAAAAAATTTATATTACCCTTGGAATGGATATCATAGAAAGCGGCTTTCAGTTAAATACCGTATTAGCCAGCAGCTGTGGTAGCGGTGCTCATTTTACTGAGGATTTTTATAAGAAACCTATAAACAATTCAAGCTTTACAGTATCCATGAGCAATGTAAAAGAGCTAACAAAGGAGATGTTCTCCAAGGCAGAGCTTTATAAAAGCCATGGAGGGGTCCATTGTGCATGCCTTCCCGATGGCAATGAAATGTTAGCCTTAAGAGAAGATGTAGGAAGGCATAATGCAGTAGATAAGGTCATTGGCAGAGGTGTGTTTTTAGGATGTGACTTTAGTAAATCCTTGCTTATAAGCACAGGACGTATATCTACAGATATGATATTAAAGGCTGTAAATATTGGTATCCCTATAATAGCTACCAGAAGTATACCAACCTCTCTTGCCTTAGATATAGCAAAGAGGTTTAACATAACGATTATTGGGAGAGCGGTATCAAACAACCCCGTTGTTTACAATGGTTTTTCAAGAGTTCAGCTTTAAGAAAAATTTAAATTAAAGGAGTGGGATCTATTGTTTAATAGAATAGGATTGTGGGAATTAATATTAATTTTTGGTATAGCATTGGTGATTTTTGGACCCTCAAAATTGCCTGAAATCGGCAAATCATTAGGAAAGGCAATAAATGAGTTTAAATCATATTCAAATAAATTAACTAAAGACATTAATATAGAGCCTAATGAAGAAGATAAAAAATAGAGAATACAGGGGATGAAATGGAGTGAAGAAGGATAAGCTTACGTTAATTGGACATTTAGCTGAGCTAAGGAAAAGAATTATTATTTGTGTTATGGCACTTATAGTAATGAGCGCTGTAAGCTACCTATTTATTGAGCCTGTAGTTATGGATATCTTAAAGCCCGCAGGAAAGTATGAATTTATTTATTTAACACCATCGGAGCTGTTTCTTAGTTATATAAAGCTCTCAGTTATTGCTGGAGCAAGTATATCAGCACCTATTATATTTATGGAAATATGGATATTTATAAAGCCTGCATTAAAAAAGGAGGAAAAAAGATATATTTTACTATCTTTGTTAGGAGGAAGCTTACTATTTATATCAGGAGTAATCTTTGCTTATAAAGTAGTAGTACCCTTTACTTTGGAGTTTTTTTCTAATCTCAACATAGAGGAAGTTAAACCGATGATTTCCTTTGAAAGCTATGTAGGCTTTATTACAACTCTTTTATTGTGTTTTGGAATAGTATTTGAACTACCAATTTTAATGATACTTTTAACGCAATTTGGCTTATTAAAGGTTAAGTTTTTAAATAAAAATAGGAAATATATTATCTTAATAATATTTATAGTTGCAGCAATAATAACTCCACCAGATGTAATATCACAGGTGTTGATTGCTGGTCCAATGATGCTTTTATTTGAATTTGGTGTAGTGCTTTCAAAAATAATTGAAAAGAAAAAAAGACGCAGTAATATTGTTCTCCGATCTTGATATTCTAAAGTTCAGACCATGAATATCAAGACGATGGGTTCATCTAGAAATGGATGAGCCTCCCTTTTGGAAAGGAGATGAGCTTATGGCTTTCTCCTTTCATGTTTAAATATGAAAGGAGTTTTTTTATGTTTAGAAAATCATTATTAATTACATTGGCTACTCTATGTATGTTGCTTGCTGGATGCACGGCAGCTAATGTAGAGGAAGCAAAAGATATAACCTTAGCTACGACCACCAGTACAGAAGATTCAGGGCTTCTAGATTATCTTCTTCCAGAATTCAAAAAGGACACAGGTATTAGTGTTATGGTGGTGGCAAAGGGAACAGGTGAGGCTATGGAGCTTGCTAAGCGAGGAGATGCCGATTGCATTTTAGTCCATGCAAAAGATAAGGAAATAGATTTTGTAAAAGAAGGATATGGTGTGGAACGTTTTGATGTTATGTATAACGATTTTATTATTGTAGGCTCAAAGGAAGATGCAGCTAAGATTAAGGAAAGAGCATATAATGATCCAGAGCTGGCTCTTAAGCTGATTTCAGAGGCAAAGTCTAACTTTGTTTCTAGGGGAGATGAATCAGGAACCCATACTAAAGAGAAAGGTTTATGGAAATCCTTGAAAGTTGAACCGTCAGGGGAGTGGTATATATCCGCAGGGAAGGGTATGGGAGCAGTGCTTCAAATGGCCTACGAAAAAGATGCTTATACCTTAACTGATAGGGCAACCTATCTTTCAATGAAGGACAAGCTTCCTCTAGAAATTCTCTGTGAAAAAAGCGATAAGCTTTATAACCAATATGGAGTTATAAAGGTTAATCCTGAGAAACATCAAATAAATGATAAGGAGGCACAAAAGTTTGTAGATTGGATAATTTCTGATAAAGCTCAGAAGCTTATTGAGGACTTTGGTAAGGAGAAGTTTGGCCAATCCTTATTTATACCAAATGCAAAATAATAGGTGAAAGACAATGGATTATTTAGAAAGAATTAAGGAATTGCTAGTGAACATAACTCCTGTGATACTTATGTCTTTAAGAGTATCCATAAGTTCTACGTTAATAGCTTCAGCAGCAGGTATATCCTTAGGGATACCTGTTGCTTTAAAAACTTTTAAGCTCAAAAAGCTGTTAATTAGAATTACAGATACCTTAATGAGTATGCCGCCAGTCTTAATGGGATTATTAGTTTATTTACTATTATCGAAAAGTGGACCTTTAGGGAGCCTCAAGCTATTGTTTACACCTACAGCAATGATAATTTCTCAAAGTCTTTTAATATTTCCTATAGTTTTTGGACTTACTGTAAGCTACTTTTCCAAAAGTGCCCCGGAAATCAGAAAGGTTTGCCTTGCTCTTGGAGCAGAAAATAGAGATATTTATCTCACCATAATAAGGGAAGGTAAAAGCTACATACTTAGTATAGTGGCCTTAGCCTTTGGAAGAGCTATTTCAGAGGTAGGAGCTGTAATGATGGTAGGAGGAAATATCAAAGGCTATACCAGAGTTATGACAACCTACATTGCATTAGAAACAGGAAAAGGAAGCTTTTCTGATGCAATTGTAATTGGGTGCATATTATTATCTATTTCTTTTCTAATTAATTATTACCTTAATAAGATTAAGGAGGATAAGGAAGCTTGAGAGTGACAGTAGAAAAGCTCATTAAGAAATATAATGAAAAAACCGTTCTAAATATTGATAAGCTTACCCTTGAGGAAGGTAAAATTTATGTGATCTTGGGCCTCAACGGTAGTGGAAAAACTACTTTAATAGAATGTATTTCAGGTCTCTTATCCTATGATTATGGAAAAATTTTTTATAATAATCAAGAGGATGTAAGCTTGGTAAGGCAGCATATAGCTACATGTATTCAAGGAAATAATCTATTTAGTAGAACAGTTCTTGAAAACATCCTTTGTGGCTTGCAGTATAGAAAAGCTTCTAAAGAAATGATTAAAGAAAGAATGGATAAATATTTAGGATATTTTGAACTTCAGGGGATGATAGGTAAGAACGCTAAGAAGCTTTCTGGAGGAGAAGGAGCTAAGGTAGCTCTTTTGAGAACAGCAATACTTGAAACAGAGCTTACTTTTTTAGATGAGCCTACCGCAAGTATGGATATAGAGAGTACCTTTCAAGCGGAGGAGCTTATAAAATCAATGGCTAAGGGAAGAAGAACAGTAATTTTAGTAACTCACGACATATTACAGGCAAAAAGAATAGCAGAGGAAGTTATATTTATGGACAAAGGGCAGATAATTGAAAGGGGCTTACCGGAAAAGGTCCTTAATAATCCTGAAAGTGAGTACTTAAAGAAGGTTTTTAATTTATAAATATCCAGATATAAGGAGTAAGATTATGATTAAAACTGCAATTTTAACTATAAGCGATAAAGGCTCTAAGGGGCTAAGAATAGATGAAACAGGTCCAGCAATTAGAAGTTTGTTAGAAGAGAGAGACTATAAGGTGGAATATTATAAGATAATTCCCGATGAAATAGAGGAAATAGAGAAGGAGCTTATATATATTAGTGACTTATTAGGCTTAAATCTTATTCTTACAAATGGTGGAACGGGTTTTTCCAAAAGGGATGTTACACCTGAGGCTACAAAAAAAGTTATTGATAAATATGTTCCAGGAATAGGAGAAATAATGAGAGCAAAATCCAGTGACTTTACTTCTAAGGCCATGCTATCTAGAGCAATAGCTGGTATTCGAGGCGACAGTCTTATAGTTAATCTTCCAGGAAGTCCTAAGGGAGCAGTAGAAAATTTAGGCTTTATTATAGATACCCTGCCTCATGGAATTGAGATACTTATTGGTAAAGCTTCCGAATGTGCAAGATAGTAGGATAAATTTCAGGGGGTGTTAGCAATGGAACTATTCAAGGTTATGGATGTGAAGGAAGTAATAGATACCATAAGAAGCAATTTTAAGGAAGGCACCCTAAAGGAAAGGGTGGAGCTTTCTAAGGCGCTAGGGAGAGTTCTATTTGAAGATATAATTTCAGCGGAAAATATACCTGGATTTATACGATCTGCTGTAGATGGCTATGGCATTATATCCAGGGCTTCTGCTGGAGCCAGTGAAGCAATGCCCTCACTATTTAATTTAAAAGAAGAGGTAAGAATGGGAGAGGCTCCAAGGGAAGCTATAAGAAATCTAGGAGATTGTGTATATGTACCCACTGGCGGAATGGTTCCAGAGGGGGTAGACAGTATAGTTATGATTGAATATACAGAAAAGCTTGATGATAATACTATACTAATTAACAAACCTTCCTATCCAGGAGAAAATATAGTTTTAGAAGATGAGGACATAGAAAGAGGAGAGCTTGTCATAGCCAAAGGAACAACTTTAAGGCCTTACGAGATTGGTGTGCTTTCAAGCCTTGGTAAGAGTGAGGTTTCTGTTCATAAGAAGCTTATTTGTGGAATTATCTCCACTGGAGATGAGCTTGTTAAGCCACCTATGGAGCCAAAACCTGGACAAGTAAGGGATATCAACAGCAGACTTTTAAGCTCCCTTGTGGAGGATAATGGTGGTGAATCAGTTATATATGGGATTTATAACGATGACTTAAATGAATTAAGAACTGCTATAGTGAGAGCTGTTGATGAATGCGACATGGTGCTTATCTCTGGTGGAAGCTCTGTAGGTAAGAAGGATGAAACCCTACAAGCTATTAATACTATTGAGGGAGCTAAGCTTCTAGTTAAGGGAATTGCAATAAAACCGGGAAAACCAACTTTAATAGCAAGTGTAAAAGACAAGGTGATCTTTGGACTGCCAGGACATCCTCTTGCCTGTGCTGTGATTTTTAATACTATTGTGAAGGAATATTTTCATATTAATTATTGCAGCAATAGTATGGAATATCCATTAAGCTGTGTGATTTCTACTAATTATCATAAGGCAAAGGGAAGAGAGGAATTTCTTCCAGTGATGCTAAAGGCTGATAATGGGAAGATAACTGCTATTCCTATAATATCTAAATCCGGAATAATATCTTCTTTTTCAAAAGCCTTTGGCTATATAAGAATTGGAAAAAACCTTGAAGGCTTAAATGAAAATGATCCAGTTATGGTTTATAAATTTTAATGGCTGGTAGGAGGTGAAGGCAAGATGGATAAAAAAGTATACTTATCAAATTATGAGCTTCAGGAGGCTTTAAATATTTACTTTAGTAAAATTAATAATATACAGTTAGAGGCTGAAGTTATAAAAACCTGGGATGCTTGCGGGAGAGTTACTACAGAGGCATTATATGCTGAAATATCTTCTCCTCATTACAATTCCTCAGCCATGGATGGTATTGCGACCTTAAGTACAATTACGCATGGAGCATCAGAAAAAAGTCCTGTTGTCCTTGAAGAAACTAAGGATTATATTGTGGTGGATACCGGTGATCCCATACCTTCACAGTATGATTGTGTGATAATGGTAGAAGATCTTATAAGGGAAGATAACAATAAGGTTAAAATTTATAAAAGCTCAGCTTCTTATGAGAATATAAGGCCTATAGGGGAAGATATAGTAAAAGAACAGCTTATAGTTTCTTCTAATCATAAAATCCGTCCTGTGGATATAGG
>JAEXZL010000024.1 GCA_023451395.1 Bacillota bacterium
CGGTAGAGTATGGGCAATGGAAATTAGGGCATCGTAATGAAAGCATTACCTTTTCTGTGCAACCCTTTATCAATAAAATCGGTGGCGCCATTGCCAATGGTATTGTAGGTATCACCTTAATTATTTCTGGCATTAATGCTGCTGCAACACCAATGGATGTAACTGAGTGGGGACTACTGATTATGAAGCTGTCAATGCTTATATTACCCCTTTTCTTTATTGTTGTTGGCTATATAATCTACCGCAGAAAATTTAAGATTGACAAAGAGATGTTTGATAAAATAATAGTGGATTTAGCTGCTCGAGGAGAAATAAAAAGTTAAGAGGAGTGATTCTATGCTTACCAAAAACCATCGAATCAAGGATGTATATGCAAATCCCATAGGACGGGATATCATAAATAAATTATTATTACAAATGAATGTTAGTGAAAAAGCTGTAAAAAACCCCATTGTTGGCAATCTGCCCTTAAAAGTTCTGCCAAAGCTATTAAAAAAAGAATTGGATGAGGAATTTGTAGATACCTTCCTTACCCTTTTAAACAGCGAAAAGGATATACCAATGACTGATGATAAACCTATTAAGAAAGCTTGGTGGAAGGAAGCGGTCTTTTATCAGATATATCCAAGAAGCTTTAAAGATAGCAATGGAGATGGCATAGGTGATTTGAAAGGTATTATTGAAAAGCTTGATTACATAAAAGACCTTGGAATAGATGCAATCTGGCTTTCACCAATCTATGATTCTCCTAATGATGACAATGGATATGATATTAGAGACTACCGTGAAATAATGACGGAGTTTGGTACCATGGAGGACTTTGATAGATTACTTTCTGAGGTGCATAATCGAGGCATGAGGCTGATTATGGATCTGGTAGTGAACCATACTTCTGATGAACATCAATGGTATCAAAAGGCTATCCATGAACCGAAATCCAAATACGGAGATTATTATATTTTTAGAGATAAGCCCAATAACTGGACATCCTTTTTTAGTGGCAGTGCATGGAATTATGTAAAGGAGCGAAATCAATATGCCTTACATTTGTTCTCTAAGAAGCAAATGGATTTAAACTGGGAAAATGAAGAAGTTCGCCATGAAATACAAGAAATGGTGAGGTGGTGGCTGGAAAAAGGCGTTGATGGTTTCCGTCTTGATGTAATTAATTATATTTCCAAGAGAAGTGAACTTCCAGAGGGCAATGAAAGCATTGGAAAGCTCATGGGATATTATGGAGTAGAAAATTATTTCTATGGTCCCAGGCTTCATGAATATCTCCATGAGCTTAAAGAGAAGGCTTTTACTCCCTATAATGCTTTTTCTGTTGGAGAAACACCAGGGACAGGAATGGAGATGAGCAAGCTCCTAACGGCAGATTATAGGAAGGAGCTCGACATGGTCTTCTCCTTCGATCATCTTGAAACTCCAGGACATACTCGTTTTGATGATTATAGGTATGATTTGAATTATTTAAAGAAATATATGATAGATTGGATGGAAAACTACGGCAACCATTGCCAGCCTTCACTCTTTTACGAAAATCACGATAATCCAAGGATGATATCAAAGATAAATCCAAATCCAGAGTTTAGAGTTCCTTTAGGAAAACTCCTTGCGGTAATTCAGCTCACATTAAGGGGCACTCCTTTTATATATCAGGGCCAGGAGCTTGGAATGGTAAATCAAAGCTTTGAATCCATTGAAGACCTTCGTGATGTAGAATCCTTAAATCTTTATGAGGAATTGGTAGGTACCATAGGGAAAGAAGCTGCCTTTCATAAGGTTCTTGCAGGTACAAGAGACCATGCTAGAACACCTATGCAGTGGAGCAACGAAGAATATGCAGGGTTTTCCAAGGCAAAGCCATGGATTCTCATGGACGATGATTATAAAAAGAACAACACTGAAAGCCAGCTAAAGGATGAAAACTCAATGCTCAGGTTCTATCAAAAGGCAATTACTTTGCGAAAAGACCATAAGGTAATTTACTATGGTGATGTGGTATTTACAAATAAGAAGGAAAAAAATTTATTCACCTATTACCGTAAAGATGAGCAGGAAACCTTATTCATTGAAATTAACCTAAGCTCAGAGAAAATTAAAAGAAAAAACCTTCCTGAAGGAAAGGTTCTATTATCAAATTATGAGAATGCTTCATCACCTTTACTCCGCCCCTATGAAGCAATTATATGGAGAGTAAAATAGCTATTAAAGATTTGATATTATACTGAAAATCATTTGTTTCCATAGTAAAAAAGCCACCTTTCGGTGGCTTCTATACCTTTTTAACTTTTAAACAGAATTATGGAAGATTCTATAATCATTGAGGCATATAAATACTAAATAAGAAAAAATAACAAAAGGTAACATAATATCAATAAAAGTTTTACCTTGATAAATTATAGAGTATTAAACTATATACAATAATATAAGCTTGAGGTTAATATTATGCTTGAAATCAGAAATTTAACGGAAACTGATATGAAAGAAGCTGTAGAATTAAGAATATTATGCTGGACAGAAGAACTGGCAGCTAAGGCTGAAAATAATCTTTTGCCCTCAGCAGAGCTAAAGCTTTGGGTAGATTGGATGAACTCAGCAGAAGAAAATAATGATATACGTTTGTTAATTGGAGCCTTTGAAAATGGCATTTTGCTTGGAGTTGCATTTAGCAGTTTTGCTGAAGCTTATGATACCCCTCAAAAAGGAATAGAATTAAATGGCTTATGGGTATATCCAGAACACAGAAACAAGGGAATTTCTCTTAAATTACTTAAATATATTTTGGATTTTTATACAAATAAAGATATAGAGAAAATAGTTATATATAATCATCATTATTCAAAATCAAATAGTTTTTATCATAAATTTGGTACAAAGGTTATAAAACAAGTGCATCAAATGGATGGTAAGCTTTTAATAGATGTATTCTTAGGAGATATTGCAACAGTAAAAGTGAATATAGAGAAATCATTGATACATTACGCATAAATTCAATTAAGCTGCATAGACTAAAAAAACTGCCTGTAAGAAAACTGATGTGCTACCCCTATATAGTAGTAGCACACCAAACTCTTCTAAGCAGTTTTATTTTTATATTGATATTTCAGAAAGCATTGGAATAGATGGTGCTGCTCCTGCTCTGGTAACAGCTAATGCTGCTGCTTCGGTGGCAAGTTCTAAGGCTTCCTTCACAGTTTTCCCCATAATTACTCCTGAAAGATAGAAGCCTGTAAAGGTATCTCCTGCAGCAGTAGTATCTACAGGGATTACCTTTTTTGCCTCTACGGCTATCCTCTCTTCTTTATGAGCATATATTACTCCTTTGGAGCCTAAGGTAAGTACAAATTCACTATCTGGATATTTAGCAGTTAGCTCCTTTAATATAAGCTCCGGCTCATCCCTGCCTGTAAGCTCGTTGCCTTCAACTTCATTTAATATAAAGGTGCTTATTTTATCTAATGGATAGCCTTTTAAACTATCATTTATAGGTGATGGATTTAAGATAATTTTAAGCCCAAGGTCATAGGCTTTATTTATTATGTAATCCATGTGGTTTATCTCATTTTGTAAAAGCACATATTCTCCTTTGTTGCAGCTTGATAGAATGGCATCTATTCCTTCTTTCCTAAAAAGCTGGTTGGCACCTCCAAAAAGAAGAATACAGTTTTCGCCCTTCTTATTCACCTGGATTATTGCGTGTCCTGTAGAACCATCCACAGTGGAAATAAAATCTGTATTAACCCCTTCCCTTTGCAAGAGCTCCTTTAGAAAAATTCCATCTTTTCCTACAAGCCCCCCATGATAAACCTCTGCTCCAGCTCTTTTTAATGCTATAGACTGGTTTAAACCCTTGCCGCCACTGAATACCTTCATTGATTCAGAAAGCTTTGTCTCGCCCCCTGCTACAAAATCATCCACCTGATAAACATAATCAATATTTAATGATCCAATGTTTATTATCTTCATACCTTACCCCCAAAAACACACTATTTAATAAGATCTGCCAGACTTTTACTTAACTCTTTAACATCGAGACCCTTGGTGAAGCTTAAGCAGGTACCTGATGGATATCTGGTTTTTTCAAGCCATCTTTCAGGAATATTAGAAGCTCCATATTTTGCACCTAAAATAGCTCCTACAATAGCCCCTATAGTATCTGCGTCTCTTCCAAAGTTTCCTGCTGCTATAACACCAGTCTTAAAATCCTTATTAACTAATTTTAACACACCAAAGGCGCTAGCAATAGCTTCAGGTACCACTGCCTTATAGCTAGTCCAAAGTTCATCATGAATAAGCATCCATGACTTAAAAAAATCTCCCTCTTGTTTATCAATAATTTCAAAGGTCTTATTCATAGTGTAATAAAGCCAGGAATCCTTTGGAACAACGCTCATTGCTGCATCTATAATCTCATCTATCGTCCCATCTACCATTGCTGTTGCCACTGCCGCAGCCACCGCTTGGGCTCCCCATATACCTTCTCTGTAATGACTAAGGGAAGCATCTATTTCCGCAAGCTCACAAGCTCTTTTCACATCTCCAGCACAGATAATTCCTATAGGTGATATTCTCATTGCACTTCCATCACTATTGTAGTAAGAATTGTACATACCAGAATAAGGAGGAAGAATACCTCTTTTTATATTTCTAGCTCCTTCAATTTCACTAGCTCCTCCCCTTGGAAAATCATCCTGCACTGCCACATGCTCAAGCCATGCATCAACAAAATCCTTTGATGTAGGATTTCCATGTGTCTTTATTAATGTTGTTGCTGTTAATAAACCAAACTCTGTATCATCAGTGCTCCAGGAAGCTCCCTCATTAAAGTCTGTGGTTATACCATACAAAAGCTGATTTTCGGGTTTTCTAGATGCATCTCCAAAAGAATCACCTATAGCTAATCCTGCCAGTGCTCCTAGAGCCTTGTCATAAGCAAGCTCCTTATTATTAATTAATTCATTTCTACTAATCATTATCTATTCTCCCCTCAACGGTAAATTTTTATCATACTTTGTATTTATCATTTATTTCTATCATCAATTTTCAATCACTTATTTTTCATTATCAATCTTCTGGAAGAATCTTAGTATTTCTTTATCCCAATAGGTGAAGGAATGATCACCTTGGTCAAGAGAAAAGCTATGAGGAACTTTTTTCTCCTCTAAAAATTCAGCATAGGCTTTATTATACTGAAAGAGCCCATCCTGTTCTCCACAGTAAAGATTAATATACGGGATTCTATCCTTATTTTTTAAAAGCTCCTCTATTAAATGATAAATATCATTTGCTTTATAGGTTTCCGCATTACAGCTTCCGAAGGCCAAATTAAGATCCTGTCTTTGACCTCCCTGAATAAGCTTCTCATTAACAGCCATAGATCTTAGACTTCCAGAAAGACTGCATACCTCCTTAAAACGCTCAGGATAAGTTAGAGCAAGCTTTAGAGCACCAAAGCCTCCCATAGAATAACCTAGTACATAATTTTTATCCCATTGGGAACTTATCTTCAAAGTATTTTTTAAATATAAAGGGACTTCTGAAGAAAGAAACTCAAAGTATCTGGGTCCATAAGCCATATCTGCATAATAGCTATTGGTCATGGAGGGGATGACCAAAATCAGCTCACGCTCCCTGGCATAAGGATAACAGCCTGTATAGTCCCCAAAATCCTCTCCATCACCATTTTTCCCATGAAGAAGGTAAACCACCCTTCCTTCCTCTACTCTTCCCTCTCTAATGAGTATGTCAGGTATATATACTATGAGGTAGGCTGGTCCTTCAATAGACTTAGATTCAAATTTAATATTAAATTTAGCCATATTTCTTCTCCCTATACCCTTATACTTCCTTCACCTTTAAATCTCCAAAAAGACTTCTACCTAATGCATATTTACTGTAGCCTACCATTCCATAGCCTAAGGTCTTATCTACTGTGCTTAATACTTCCTCTTCATTAATTGCTAAAGATAACTCCTGCCCCTTAAGGGTAAAGGTAAAATTATACTCCTTACCAAATTCCCAAGGATATTCGATGGAAGCTAAGGTTTTTAATCCCTTGTTATTTATAAGAATTTCTGCTCTTCCCTCAGAATTAAAGCCAGCATAATATCCTCTTATTGCTCCCTGGACTCTTGCTGCTATGAGATGGCTCACACCACATTCAGGGATGACACTCCCCTCTAACACTAGATCTTTAGTGAAATAATTACCTGTTACAGCCTCGCAATGATCTACAGTTATTGCCTGCATTCTGCCATCTTCTATAGACCATGCGCCATGGTTATGAGAGAAGGGTGTTATAGAACCGAATTCCTTTGCTTGCTTGGCTATTTTTATCTCATAAGAAGCCTTTCCCTTTATACTAAATTCATCAATATATAAAATGCCTAAGTCCTTGTATTTCCCAGGAGAATTTCCTTCAAATACTATCCCAATCTCATCAATCATAGCTCCATCACAATGAGGAATAGTGAATTTAATTTCCTGCCAACCTTCATCCTTAATGACCATACCGCCTAGTAAAATTTCTTCCTTTGTAGCGGTATTTCTCACATAAGGTGATAGGTATACACTTTCTCCATTCCATCTCTCTGCATAAACATAGAAGGATACCTCTTGTCCAGAGTATGCTTTAGGAGAAAATACAGGCATATATCTTTCATCACTAAAATCAGATCTTCTATAAAATGGCTTATAGAAAATTTTACACTTTTTACCTCTTTCCATTCTATCGAAAAGAACAGCCAGAGAACCTTTTCCCTTATAGGCTCTATTCTCAGAATGCTTTAAAGAGCAATAGAAGGGATCTGAAACTCTAAAATTATGAGTGGAGCCAGAAAGCTCGAAGTCAAAATAAATTTCTTCCTCCTTAAAGGCTTCCTTTAACCATTCTGGTGCTTCTTCACCCTTAAGCTTGTACCCTAATAAAGTCAATTCCTTTGCATAGCTGGGGATATCTAATATATTTAGGTAACCAGAAATACCAGACAAGACTATTGAATCATTTATCGGACTTAGGTATTCTTTCTTAATTCCTTCAAGCCCACAGGCTACCCCCATAATAGTTCCCACATTTCCAGCATTACAATCGGTATCCCAGCCGCACATAGTGGCAATTTCAACTGTCCTATTAAAATCACCTTCACCATATAAAAGAGCTAACACACAAACCCCTGCATTGGGAATTATATGACATACTCCCCTATACTTATCATATCCCCAGTTATCCTCAAGATATTTTCTGCAGGCTCTGAAATCCTTTGGATTTTCCTTATAAAAATTAACTACGGCCTTGGTAACAGCAGCATAAATAGATGAGTCAGGAATTACAGAAAGTCCAGCTTCAATAAGCTTTAAAGGATTTCTTTCAGTAAAGGCCCTTGAAATACAGGCAGCAATAAACCTTGCTCCATAGACTCCCTCTCCATCATGTGATACACTGGCTGCTATAGCTGCGTAATCCGCTGCTTTGTGAATATTATCTGGAAGAACAAGTCCCCAGGTATCAATAAAAATCTGTCCACCAATCTGCTCAGCAATTATTTTTCCATTTTGCTCTATGGAACCTGATTTAGGTGCTTCTATTCCATTTTTTAAATTTAAGTAGGCGGTGTGCTCCGTACTATTTCCATAGCCTCCCCACCAAAACATTCCCACTTCCTCACGGGCATAGTTTAACCAAGCATTTCCCACATGTTCAGCCTTAAGCCCCTGGCTTTGATCCTCATCATAAAGAGCCCTTAAAAAGTAAAAGGGACCATTGGCATCATCATCTGCTGCAAAGTTAATAAAATCTTTAACATAGCCAGTGATATCTCCATAGGTTCTTTCTATTCTTTCATATGTCCATATTGTAGGTTCCACAGGTGCTCCCAAACGAATACCCACATTCATTCCTAAAAAGCCGCTATAAACCTTCTCCAAATAATTATCTACCATTCTTTAAGGCTCCTCTCTTATATAAAGAGCGGCAAGCAATCCTGCCGCTCTTTAATTTTTTTCTATCCTCTACTTCAATTCCTCTGCTAAGTATTCAGTAAAGCTATCTCCGCCAGCTTTATTCCACTTTTCTACAAATTCATCAAAGGCACTTACTGGCTTAACTCCTCTGATGATGTCTGATGCATATTCCTTGTAAAGGGACATCATAGCATCCCATTGAGGAGATAACTCTGAAGGTATAAGAACATTAATATCTTCATAATAATATTCTCCTGCTTTCTTTAAAGAGTCAGTAGCAGCTGCTCCCATTATAGGCTCTGCAAGAGCTGGAGTTGGCTCAAATTTATATGTTGTTTCCCAAAATCTTGCATACCATTCAGGGAACTTGTCTGTATAAACTATCTTATCTGATTCAACCTTATAATGAACTCCCTCTAAGCCTAACTTATCAATTTTCTGACCCTCAGGACTAGCCATAAATTCAAGAACTGCAAAGGCAGCATCCTTAACCTTAGATTGGGCGTTTATACCAAATCCTCTGGTTTCTTTAGTTACATCAATTGAGGTATAAGCCTGAGAAACCCCTTTTGCTGGTGGAAGTACTACAAGTTCTGCAGCATTTCCTTGAGTCTGTACCATTTTATTATTGTAGATATCAATAACTTTACCTGCAGTACCTGCTACAAAGGCAGCTTTTCCTTCATAAAAAGCTTGTTCCATTGTATCCCAGGCATTAGTTACATAAGCAGGATCAATTAAACCCTCTTTATAAAGCTTTGCATAGAATTCAAGCTTATTCTTTTCAAACTGGGTAGCCTTAGAAAATACCCATTTACCGTCAACCTTCATTACAGTTGAGGTAACACCAAAGGCATGATTAAATACACTGTCTAGCCTAGTTAAATCACCATCAGAGGTTATAGCATACTGTGCTAATTTCTTATCTACTATTTCTTTAAAGAATTTATAGTAATTATCCACAGTTGGTTCTGCAACAAGAGCAGAATAACTCTCTGTTTTTTCTGCTATATCCTTTCTTACTACAGGAGTGCTAACTCTTGCAGGTGCAAGCCATAAGAGATATGGATAATTCTTCATTCTTTCTACGTTATGCTTCTCCATAAGAGCTTTAACGTAGGTAGAATTTTCAATATAGGAGCTTAAGTCTTCAAGCATACCATCGTTAGCTATAGCATCGTCTCCTCCTTGAAAATATATAATATCTGGAGATATCTGACCGGTTCTGAAAGCTAGTGGAACTGCTTCCTTATAGGTGCCTGTAGGTGCCTCAATAAATTCAAGGTCTATATAGCTTCCTTTAGCTTCTAAGCCCTTTTCTATTGCCTCTACCATTTCAGGAATATTTTCATCAGTAGGATTAACATCCTTCAATACAATTGATACCTTTACGGGGCTTTCCTTAGTTCCTATTGCCTCTCCTGAAGATCCAGGATCTTTTCCTCCATCCTTGCCGCATCCAGCTAGGACTCCTAAGCTCATTACACTTGCCAAAAGTATAGCTAATATTTTTTTCTTCATCTTCCATCCTCCATTAATTCATTTATTCTTTAACTCCTCCAGCCATTATATCCCCAGTATAGAATTTAAGGACTAATGGATAGAGTAATAGAATCGGTATTATGGCTACAATTATGGTAGCGTACTTCAACGCATTATAATCTAGTCTTGCCAGCTCATTGTAGTTAAATAGGTTTTGTGCTCCGATTAAGGTAGCATTGTCTTCTAGAACTATAAACTGTCTAAGAATAACCTGAAGAGTTGTCTTCTTAGCGCTAGTAATATAAATACCTGCCTTAAAATATTCATTCCACCTTATTACAGCATAAAACATAGTAATAGTTGCAATTCCAGCCTTTGAAAGGGGATAAACTATCTTAAAGAGCATTTTTAAATGGCCACAGCCATCTATTTCTGCTGCTTCAAACATTTCTTTAGGTATCTCATTGAAGAATCGCATCATTATAATAAGGTAATAAACGTTTACAGCATTTACTAAAATTACCGACCACTGGCTTCCCATTAATCCTATGTCTTTTATTACTAAGTACTCAGGAACTAACCCTGGATCAAAGAGCATCATAAATATCAGAAAAACCATTATGGCTTTTTTAAATACAAGCCCTGGCCTTGTAAGCACATATGCAGCGGTGGTGGTTAAGAGAATATTTATTAAAGTCCCTACCACAGTAATAAAAATAGAATTAAATAGTGCTGGTACCAAAACAGGATGACTTAAAATAACCTTATAGTTAATGAAATTAAGCTCTTTAGGTATTATAGACAAACCTGACATGGATGCTGACACAGATGGATCTGAAAGGGATATTGCTAATATATTTAAAAGAGGGACTATCATTGTCAGTGTTAAAAGGAAAAAGATGATTACTAATATAAGCTGATAGAAGCTGAAGTTTTTGATTATTCCTTTTATACTCTCCTTAAAGCTCTTTTTATATATAACCTCATCCCTTGCTTTTACATTAATCATGCTACCACACCCCCGTTCCAGTAAACCTTTTAGATATAAAGTGGGTAGCAAGAACCAAAAATACTCCAACAATTCCCTTTAAAACTCCCACAGCAGTACCTAAAGAATACTGACCGTTAATTATTCCTAAGCGATAGATATAAGTATCTAGAATATCAATTCTGCTGTTAACAGCATCATTAGTAAAGTTTAGCACTTGATCAAAGCCAGCATTTAGAAAAAAGCCTAAATTCAATATGAACATAGTAACCATTGGTATTACAAGTGCTGGGATAACAATATACTTTACAATGTTAAATCTATTAGCTCCATCGATTCTTGCTGCTTCATAGATACTTGGACTAATGGATATTATGGCTGTAAAATAAATTATTGAGTCCCATCCAATACTCCTCCAGGCTTCTGAATACAGTAGAACCCATCTTATAGAGTCCTTATCTGTCATAAAATCCACCGAGGGAAGATTGAAGATGTTAAGCACCTCATTCACAGCCCCTCCATAAGGTGACAGTATAGCAATCCAGATACCAGCAATAACAACCCATGATAAAAAATGAGGGAGAAAGGAAACTACCTGTACATATTTCCTAAAACGATTGCTTCTAATCTCAGAGAGAAGTATTGCAAATAGAACAACAAAAGGAAATAGCAAAACATATTTCATAAAGCTTATAATAAGTGTATTAGTTAGTATCTCCTTAATTTGCGGTGATTTAAAAACTAGCTTGAAATATTTAAGTCCTTGAAACTCCCAGGGGCCGAAGGCCTTATAGTCATAAAAAGCTAGCCTCATATTAATGATTGGCCATAATCTAAATATTATAAAATAAAGCAGAGTGGGAAAAATTAGAAGATAGAGAATCTTGTCCTTTTTTATCTGTCCCAAAGTTTTATTAAACTTTTCTTTATTCAAAGCTTCTCCCTCCTTTATGGAATAACTAGATCAAGTAATGGTGCATGCTGCTGAGCCCCATACACATCTCTATCAAAAGCAGTGCCTGAGGGTACATCCCTATTAAAGGTAACCTTTATCCCTAAGGCCTTGTGAAAAAAAACCAATTCAGTGATTTCATTAACATTAAGCTTATACAGCTCTGCAATATTATCATGGGTAAATTGCCCTGAGGATAATGCTCTCTCATAACTATCCTCATCCTCAAAAAGTACGTCCAAAGTTATTGAAAAAGGACCGCTGTTTTTACTTCTTAGAACCTTTGCTAGATCTTTTAATTTATCCATTATGCACCTCCATATATTCAATAGGGAAAGGCTCATTACCACTAACAACCTTCATAAGATGATATATACTAAATTCATATACTGGACCAAACTCTACATCACTTGGTGCAAAAGGAAAAGCTAGGTTGCCTGAGGTAGACTTTCTCCCCTCATATCCATAATGCATAAATGTTGACCGTACTGCACTGCAGACGGCATTAGCAAGCTCCTGACTCTTTGCCAAAACCTCAAATAGAACACCAACATCATCACGTTTTTCCTGGGAAGGCTCTAAATCACCCATAACTCCATTTATTCCATAATTAATAAAATTTATTTTAAAATCTTCCTGAGGAAGCTCAGAAAAATATTCTCTAACTCCTGTCTCCACCAGAGCCTCTACCTCTGATAGACTATCTATAAGTATCGGATCCCTTATTCCTGCCACCACAAAGGTTCTGTAAAGAATCTTCCTTGCACCCTCGAGTTTAATATAATATCCATCGCTCTTTTGAATTTTGCTGCCGCTTACCCTAACTGTGCGGGAATCCACTTCTTGAAAATTACAGTCTTTAAGATTTAAAATAATACCCGGTCCCTTCAAAATGTAAGGATGATCCTTCTCATAAAAGGTATGAGCTGCAACAGTGATGGGTGTGCATCTTCTTTCAGGGTTCGTTGGATATACACAAAAACTATTTTCTTCTAAAACTCCCATTATACAGTCCTTGGTGGTTCCTGGCTCTGCGCAAAGAGCACCGCATTCAAGGATTTTACCTAAATGATAAGACAAAGCCTCATCAAAGCCATTATGTATACCTACTGCAGCAAAGGGTGAGGGGTCATAGGCCCTTCCGCATATAATAATCTCTGCTTCCTGATCTAATGCTTCTAATATAGGCTCTACTCCCATTTGTGCTACTACTGAAGCAGTGTCCTCTACAATATTCTCCTCAAGCTGTGGGATATTGCTGCCCATAGGTTCAATTTCTCCAAGCTTAATGGCTTTCTTGATTCTATCCTTAGGTATATCTGCCCAAATTACCGCAAGCTTTGCAGAGAGCCTCTCCTCTTCTAATATTTCCTTAATGATATCCATTGTCCACTCCACATGAACCTTGCCTCCAGAGCCTCCAGCGGAACCTATTATTAGTGGTATTTTTAAGCTTCTGCTTCCTTTAATTAAAAGATATAAATCCTTTTTACATGCCATTCTGCTTACTATAGATACTCCTGCCCCAAGTTTATGTGGCCCTGCATCTGTAGAACCTGCATCTACCACTATAGCATTTGGCTTATCTTCTAATGCCTTTAGAAAAGATTCCTTAGGAAAACCATAGCCTAATATTCCACAGGGTGATAGTATCTTCAAAGTCCTTCCCATTTTATTCCTCCCAAAAGTTATTTCTTCTATAATTACATAAAATAATAAAGTTAATTGTTTAATTGTTTAACAATTTATGATAAAAAGATAATAAATAATTTATCACTTACTTTATACGTTGTTTTTAGAAATAGTATCTCTAACCTTTCTTAAATGGAATCTTAAAGCTTCCCTTGCTTCTAACTTATTTCTATTAGCTATGGCAGTAATTAAAGCTTTATGTTCTTTAATAATCTCCTGCCTTCTTTCAATATCTTTATTGCTCTTTTCACCTAACTCTCTAATAAGATCATAATAGGATTCAATAAAGTTACTAAGAAGCAGATTTTTTGATAACTCTGCAATTTTTGAATGAAAATTATAATCTATAATACTATAATTTTTATCCTCAGGATTTACTGAATTTATATAATCCACTATTGCTTGGATATCACTATCTTTTCCTCTCTCCACTGCAAGCTCTACTGTACGGAGCTCTAAGGCTTCCCTAAGTTCTATAAGATCCATATAAGTAGCATTTTTTAAGGAATCTATCACAGAAGTGGATGCTCTTTCATAATCTTCTAGTTCCCTTATATAAGTTCCATCCTTAGGCTTTCTACTTATGAACCCTTGAAATTGTAATATAGTAAGAGCTTCTCTTAGAATTCCACGGCTTACTCCAAGCTGTTCTGCAAATATATTTTCTGCAGGAAGCTTGTCTCCTGGCTTAAGCTCTCCTTTTTCCATTAAGCTAATTATTTCATTTACCACAACCTCTGAAAGGTTTTGTGATTTTACCTGCTTAAACATAGCAATCCCCCATTGATCTATAATTCCATCCCATCTATCTACTAGATTTATTTACATTTAACTTTATAAATAGTCATAAATATATTAAATTTATATAGCTCTATATTATTAGTTATATTGTTTAATTGTTTAACAATTAAATATAAATCAAAAGATAGAAATCTAACTTTATCAGGAATAACCAATAACGTTTACATTTAAAATATAGCATATAGTTATTTTTCTTACAATAGAAAAAACTCAAATTATTAAAATTTAAAGAATATTTATTAAGTTAACAATTACAACTATTTATATTTTAATCTTTTCTTTTTTCCTAGCTTCATTCTTTCAATTAAAAGCCCACAACGATAGCAGCATTCTCTTTCTTCATCATTTTTACAGTTGCAAATTGGGCAATAAATAAATCCAGATATAGTCATTCCATTCTTCTCCTTCATAATACCCCCGATTAAAAATAACTATTATACTCTTTATAAATATAATACCCTTAAAGGAACTTTATTCCTAAAAAATGTGTTGTATATCTATTTTACATTATTTTCCATTTGTTGTATATAGTTCGGAGGTTTATTTATTCGTCGATCGATTATTTTTTGAGGTACATTTTTAAATGTTAATATATATTCTATATATAATCTTATTATTATACATAAATACTTAAGAATAACCTTTTGGTAAATATATATAATTATACCCATAACTACCAAATAATATATCAACTATGATAATGATAAAGTGGCCAATCATTTTTCTATCTCATATTCTATATCCTTTAGAGTATCCTGAAGCTTAGCTAGCTTTCCTTTATAATCGCTGTTTAGAAAGTGAGAATATAGTATATCCAATACAATTAATATTGGAAACTGTGGTGAAATTACATTTCCTATATGGAGATTCTTTGTAACTGCAATTAGCACTACCTCTTGACAGTATTCCTTAAAGGAGTAATTATTGCTTGAGGTTATAATAACTGTAGAAGCTCCCTTTTTTTCTGCATCTCTAAGCCCCTTAAGGATAGTTTTAGTCTTTCCGCTTACTGTGAGCCCTATTACTAATGAACCTTCATCTACCACTACTTTATTCATAAGCATTGTCTGCTCATCGGTGATTGCCTCTACATTCATTCCCAGTCTCATAAAGCGTATTTTAAATTCTCTCGCTGCGAGTCCTGAGCTCCCAATGCCATAAACATAAACCTTCTTATGACTCATCAGCATTTTTGAAAGCCCTTTTATCTGCTCCTCATCAATTAGTGTATAGCTTCTATCTAGGAGCCTCTGATAAGTGCTGAGCACCTCTTTCTTCAACTTATCCATAGGTTCTTTTTCCTCATTCAAGGATAATTCATAGATGTATATAAATTCCCTATAGCCTTTAAATCCACACTTCTTAGCAAATCGAGATAAGGAAGCCTTTGACACAAATATTTTTTTTGATACTGCCTCTATATTCAAGTGATCCTTATCTAAGTTATTTATAAAAAATTCCGCAATGAGCTTTTCTGTAGCAGTAAAATTACTATTCATAGCCTCGATTAAAGGTATTATGCTCTTTTTATATCCTTCCAAGATTATCCCCTCCTAAGGAAATGCTCCTCTATAACATTTATTGCTGTGACAAAACCAGTATTTATCTTCAAATTCAGCTGTATTTCATGTAAAATAAAAAATCCATTCAGTATAATCATACCAAACAGATTTTTTTATTTATATAACTATTATAATTATTTTTCCTTAAGCTAAATTATTTATCTAATTTCTTGATTTCCTCTGCGAATCTTTTTGTAATAAGCTGCGGTCTTGTGATTATTGATCCCACTACCACACTATGACATCCAAGCTCCAGCACCCTTCTTGCCT
This sequence comes from Bacillota bacterium, assembly GCA_023451395.1. Taxonomy (GTDB): domain Bacteria; phylum Bacillota; class Clostridia; order Clostridiales; family Clostridiaceae; genus JAEXZL01. Next base: position 15,713 of record JAEXZL010000024.1, read on the forward strand.
TTTCTGGAGTATCGATATTGCCTTCCGCTATCACTGGCTTCTTAACAGAGCTTAAAATCCTTTTTATAAGCTCAAAATCATTAGCTTCAATGTGTATCCCTTTACTTGCTTCTGTGTAGCCTACAAGGGTTGTCCCAATATAATCAAAGCCAAGCTTATCTGCCATTATTGCTTCCTCATAGGTGGAGCAATCTGCCATGAGCTTTAGGTTATTATATTTCTCTCTTATAGTTCTAACAAAATCCTCTAAAGTAACATTACCTGGTCTTATTCTATCAGTAGCATCTAGGGCAATAATATCCGCTCCAGATCGTGCAAGCTCCTCTATTTCCTTAAGGGTTGGGGTTATGTAAACCTCACTATCTTCATAGTCACGCTTAACAATACCTATAACCGGCAGGGAAACATTATTTTTAATCTCTTTAATATCACTATAGCTATTAGCTCTTATCCCTACTGCCCCACCTTCTTTAGCTGCCACCGCCATACGTCCCATAATAAAGGATGAATGAAGAGGCTCATCCTCTAAGGCTTGACAGGATACTATTAGGCCTTTATATATTTTTTCCATAACAGCCTCCTAAATAATCTTATTTATACAGCTATTGTAGCTCTATTTGAATTTATTTTCAATTATATGATCATATTAGAAACTTTTTTCATCATTTTACTAATATACATAAAAAAAATCTAATTCAAAGGGCTCTATTTGAAAATCTGTTCAGTTATGCTCCTAGAGGGGCATCCTCCTGCATATTATTATTTCTGATTCTTACAAGCTATATAATATGCACCTTTAGCAGGTGAAACATCCTCTTGAACTATTTCAAAGTCTTGTATTTTGGTTTTTAAATACCTTATAAAATCCTTCTTAACCAGTGGAATTTTTGTAAGAATGCTGCCTCTTATAGCTATTTTAACCTTTGAGTCAATCTTCATTTGACTAAACACCTTTAATGTATTATCCACCAAATCTCTACTTGCTTGCTTTAATATTCTAATGGAGTTTTTATCGTTTTTATTTGCTGCACTGACTATTACAGGGACTAAACTAGAGATATCACTTTTATTTGAGCTATACACAAAATTAACAGCATCAGCTATTGACGTTACATTAATTGCCCTCATTATTTCTCTGCTTAAATATGAGGGTGACTGCCCATCATCCTTCTCCTCTACTATTAATTTTAAAGCCTGTAAAGCAATATCATATCCGCTTCCTTTATCCCCTAATATGTTTCCCCACCCACCAGCTCTTATATATTTTTCCTTATATATACCAAAACTTATGGAGCCAGTTCCAGCAATGGTGAGTATTCCATCCTGCCCTTTCAACAATGCATAAAAGGCTAAATCTGCATCACTAATAACAGTTACAGAGATAGGAAATCTACTGCGTAAGTATTTTTCCACAATTTCCTTATTATTACCTGTATAAGCTCCGGCAAGGCCTGCATAAATATGAATACAGCGATTTACTCTAAGATCCTTCATACACTGAAGTATGGCTATTTCAATATTTTTAAGGCCTTCCTCTCTATTAATAACTATATTTCCGAAACCAGAATAGCCATGAGATATTTCTCTTCCATCTAATGTATATGCAATGGCTTCTGTTTTAGAGCCTCCTCCATCTACACCTATAATATACTCAACGTCTTCTGTGTATTTATTAAATTTCTCTATGGTCTGTTTACTTTGAATTACATCAAAGTAGCTCTTTATATAATCCTCCATTTCATCCAGAAGCTTAACCTTGATCTCATCCTCATAAAAGCCTTTATAGCTTAGCTTCTTACTTCTATTAAGTAAAAAATCATCTAAGGTATTTGATATAGGTTGATTTCCTTCCTTGACTTTTAGTTCATAAAGTAACACACTGGAGTCTATATAATATAACACAGGCCTTCCAGGAATTTTATATATAAGTTCAGCTTCCACAAGTTTTTTAAAGGCTCTTACTACATTAGATCTAAGCATACCTATTTTTTCTGCAACAACTGATGCTGATACCCCTTTGATCTCACCCTTAACAAGCTGCTTTCTACATTCATCCTTTAGAACTTCGTAAACCTTTTCGTAAACTAACATAACTTCACCTTATAAATTTATTTATTGTTATTATTTTTTATTGAAATTTGGCAAATATTCCTTATGTGCTTCTAACAGCTCATTTAAAAGAACCTGTGCATATCTTTGTGATCCCACTAAAGGATTAATCATCAATGCCATTAGTGCCTTATTATAGTCACCGGTTACCGCCGCTTCACAAGCAGATACTTCAAAAGATTTTATCTGTTGAACTAGTCCTAAGGTAGCCTTTGGAAGCTTTCCTACTGTTATAGGTACAGGACCATTTTTAGTTATGACCGAGCTTATTTCTACAACCTCATCATATTCAAATTCTTCCATGGCACCTTTGTTTACGGTATTAACCACTTGAATATCACCCTTATCATTATATATGGAGCAAATTAAATTACATGCAGCGTCACTATAATAAGCTCCTCCTCTTCTCTCCAGAAGCTTAGGCTTTTCTTGTAGATTCACATCTTTATACATCTCAAAAAGCTCTGTTTCTATTTCCTTAACGCTCTCAGCTCTAGTGCCATTTTTTTTATACTTTTCTATAGCCTCTTCTAGGGTTTCCTTTGCCATATAATAGTACCTTTGATATGGTGAGGGTATCACACCTAATTCTTTAACAAAGGCATTGCTCCACTCAGTTCCACTGATATTATTCATGCTTTGATTGCCCCATTTGTTTATAACCTCTTGTGTTCTATCCTTGCCGTTAACATAAACACCTGTGGCAAAAACCATATGATTTAAGCCACCAAAGGTTACCCTAACATTACTCTTATCTTCTTCAAGTAACTTTGCAATAGCAGTATGCATGTCAATAGGAACATTGCAAAGCCCTACTGCTTTTTTAATATTGCTATACCTGTGTACAGCCTCTGTAACCATACCTGCAGGATTTGTAAAATTAATTAGCCAAGCTTCCGGACAGAGTTCCTCCATATCCTTGCAAATATCTAAAATAACTGGTATTGTCCTTAATCCCTTAAATAATCCTCCTGCACCATTGGTTTCTTGTCCAAGAAGTCCATGACTTAGTGGAATCCTTTCATCCTTAATCCTGGCATCTAATAATCCTACTCTCATTTGGGTAGTAACAAAATCTGCATCCTTTAATGCTTCACGCCTATCTAAAGTTAAATGAATTTTCATAGGAAGTTGAGCCTTTTCAACCATTCTTTTAGCTAAAGCACCCACTATCTCAAGCTTCTCTTTACCCTCATTACAATCTACCAGCCATAATTCACTTACTGGCAGCTCATCATATCTCTTAATAAATCCCTCCACCAATTCAGGGGTATAGCTCGAACCTCCTCCTATAGTTACAATCTTTATAGTACTTTTCATCTATCTTCACCCTCTTACTTTATTGTTTTTATCGATTTATACACTATTATACTTAATAAGCAACCACGGATTTCAAAATATATTTAATCTATGCCTTGTGATTCTCATACTCATTTAAATAGTTACGGACAGCTCCAAGCATGCCTGCATTATTTTTCAGCTTGCATGTCTTGATACTGGTATATTCACTTAAGTGAGGATATATCTCATATACTTTTCTCTGCAAATCGTCAATTAATCTCTCTTGAGAGCTTACTCCTCCCCCAAGAAGAATCCTTTCAGGATCAAAACATATTGCTATATTCCCAAATATTAATGCAATATCAGTTAACCATTCCTCATATATTAAATTTATAGTTTTGTTATCCAAATTATCAAAAATATACTCACCATCAACTTGTTTACCTAATGCTTTACTAATCTTATTAACTAAGGTGTAGGTCGCATATGGGCTCTTATATTCAATTCCAGAAGCCTTCTTTTCTCTTCCTAAATACATAAGCCCAAACTCCCCAGCCTTAAAGCTCTTTCCTCTTAATAATCTTCCTTCAGAGATAATGGCTCCACCTATTCCAGTTCCTAAGGTAATAACAATAAAATCTGAAATACCTTTTCCTTCTCCAATCCATAATTCCGCTAAAGCTGCACAATTTGCATCATTTTCAATAGCTACATTGTAGCCCTTATATTCTTTAATTTTATTTTTCAAATTATAGGTAGTAAAGTTTTTTCCTACACTAAAATCTGTATTTTCTCCAGTTACTGGATTTATAAACCCTCCTATACTTATGGAGATTCCTTTAAAGCTATCTATCCTTTCCACTTTTTCTATTATCTTTAATAATTGATTAAAAAACTCTTCTGGTTCCTTCTCGGTGCCTTCCTTATGAGAAAAATACTCCTTACCTTCTTTATCAAAAAGTCCATACTTAATAAATGTGCCACCAATATCTAAGGATAAAAATCTATTCATAAACTTGTTCCTTTCTACAGTAAAAATGCAAAAATTCTTTGAGGTGATAATAACGAGCTATTGAATTTTGCGGCCTAATGACAAGTCACTAGGCCGCTTTTAAAAAGAATTTATATTTTTAGATTACTTCTCTTCCACGTAATAGATTTCCTCAGCCTTAATCATTTTAGCTAATATTTGGTTCATATTTCCAAAATAATAATAGCTATTTTGTACTTCTCCAGCCTTTCCTTCTGCCAAACTAAGAGAGGTGTCATAAATTCTGAAAGGAGCTGACTTTTCAATAACAGGCATAAAAATTGATAAATCATTTAAAAGGACCATAAATTCTTCTGTTAATTTTTTAATCTCTGCATCATCAGTAGCTGTGAATAACTGCTTTAACATCTGGGTAACGTTATATTCCTTACCGCTAGTTGGTGCTTTAATAATCCTATCTTGACCAGGCTCAAGGGCAGGCAATCCAATTCTTGTGGAGGTTAATATATTATTAAAGGATTCCCAAGGATGTGCATATGTTCCTGCTCCACCTAACATAGTAGCACCTATCATAGCATCTGGGCTGCTTAGGTAGCTCCATATAGTCCCACTTTCCATTGGCTTGAAATTAACCTTAAAGCCAAATTCAGTTAGCATAGTGGACATTGCCTCTGAGGTGAGCATAAATGATGGCCATGAATTTATTGTTGCTATTTCTAAAGTAACCTCTTCTCCCTTTTCATTTGCCCATATACCTTGTGCATTCTTTTTCCATCCTATAGATTCAAGAAGCTTAGCTGCTTCATCAGTATTATATTTATAATCAGTAAGAGTATTTTCAAATCCCTTAGTAACATAATTACTGAACAAGGATGGTATCAATCCTGAGTTTCTAGTATCACTTAAGAAGCTTCCTGGCTCTGCAACTTTGATTAAGGTTTCTCTATCTGTTGCCATAGTAATTGCTTTTCTTACTTCAGGTATGTTTACAGGATATTTTGATGAATTAAAGGAAAAACCTATTTGAGATAGTTCAGGTATATAGATTTTTCTCATAGTATCTTCGTATCTTTTATCAATCTGAGCTGAAGTATCAGGACTTAATCCGCCATTCTCTACAGTATATTGCTGTTCAAGTATTGAAGTGGAAAAGGCTTCTGCTCCACCTGGTCTTAATCCTCTTACTTTTTCAATATTTAAATCTAATCTGTAGTGTGGATTTTTCTTAAAAGTTATTTCTGATGTACTTAATCCATCTATCACATAGGGACCAGAGGTAATTACTTCCTTTGGATCTGGTTTATATGCTAATAAATCATTATTGATGGCAGTTAATTTTTCTTGACCTTCTTTTGTAAATTCATATGTATTAGTATTTGGCTTAAATACTCTTTGAGTTTCAGCTATAACCTTATACTGTTCTGCCCACTTGCTAAAAACTTTAGTTGGGGACATTATTGGAAGAGCAAAGGTAACCTTTAATAATAGTGGACTTTCAATGGCATAGGTTATTTTAATAGTTAACTCGTCCACTTTTTCAATCTTTTCTGAGTATGTCCATATAGAGCTCTTTCCAACGTTTACATAATAGTTAGTCATTATATCATCTGCAGTAAGTGGTGAACCATCACTCCATTTCAAATCCTTTTTAAGCTTCATTGTCATAACTTTATCTTCTAATGTATAGCTTTCTAACAAGGATTCCTTATAAGTATTTTGTGGAAATGGAGAAAAATCTGCTAAGGTATCGTATAAAAGTGGTTGAACAGACCAATTCAAACCAGCGACATCATATGGATTACCATTAAATGCTGGTGGTGCCTGTACATCTATTAGAGTAGTTAAGACCTTATCACTTTTTACTGCCTTACCCTCTAACTTAAGCTGAGTATTTTTAAGCTCTGTCTGTGTATCATTATTATTTCCACAGCCAGTAAAAACGCTAAGTATAACTCCCACTGAAAGAGCCATTGATATAATTGATTTAATTCTTAAATTCATTCTCAGTATCCTCCTTTATATTCCGTTATTACGGCGTTATGAAGCAATCTTCTAAATCTTATAAGCCTTATGTTATCTCTAGTTGGATGAACCCTGTTAGTTAGTAAAACTGTGTACATCCCAGTTTCCTTATCTATCCAAAGAGAGGTTCCAGTAAAGCCTGTATGTCCATAGGAACCTAAAGAAAACAAATCTCCTGCCGGATGGATTCTATTATCCTTTAAGCTAAAGCCTAAGCCTCTATGTTCACTCTTTCCCTTTGTAAAATTGTAAATGCTATTATTAAAAGTATTCTCTCCTAAAAATTGCTTTCCCTTATACCCTCCTTCATTAGAAAGCATTTGTGCAAATTTATTCATATCATTTAAATTTGAGAATACCCCTGCATTTCCTGATATACCTTTTAAAAATCTTGCATTTTCATCATGAACTATCCCTTTTAAATATTCCTGTATATCCTCGCTATATTCTGTTGATGCTATATTGAAATTTCTAGGATTAAATCCCGTGTTGTACATCTCCAAGGGATTGAAAACATACTCCTCACTAAGCTTATCCAAAGTATTGTTACCAACAATCTCCAATATCCTTCCTAATAATATAAAACCTAAACAGCTGTATATAGTATCAGTATTAGGTGGAATGGCCAAATCAGATCTTAAAATTTCATCAATAGCTTCCTTCTCATTAGAAACAAGTGTATATAAAGGTATTGAGCCCTTTAAACCACTGGTATGGGTCATTAGGTTCAAAATTGTTATCTCTTCTTTATCCTTTGTACAATTATTAAAAAAGAAACCTAAATTATCCTGCAGGGATAGTAACCCCTCTTCTAAAAATCTCAAAGTCACCATAGTTGTAGATAGAATCTTTGTTAAAGAAGCCATATCAAATAATGTATCTTCATTAAGCACTTCTCTTGTAGGATAGAGGGATTTATAGCCTGTACAACATCTTAAAATCTCACCAGACCTATCTCCTATTGATAGGCATCCGCCAGGAAATACTCCATCCTCTCCAGCCTTCTTAAAAAGCTCTATTGTTTTATTAAATTTTGAACTCACCATTTACCCTAAAGACCTTCTCTGACTATTCTCTTTTGCATAGGATCTATTTCAAAGGTCTCAGCATATTGCTTTCTTGCCTCTATTCCTCTAGTAGCCTTTAAATGTGAATAGTAATCTTTATATTTATATGAGGTGCTATGCAGGGTAAACCAATGATGATTTATAGCTTCTGACCATAATTTGAAACCTTCCTCTGAAACTATAGAATAAATATATGGCTTAAAATCATTAGGATCTTCCCAATTTTCTGCATAATAGGGACCTGCTGCAAAATGAGCCTTATCCTGTCTTTCTAAGGCTGGAAGCCCTGCAAAGAACTGTGCATCATTTACAATTCTGTGGGTTAATGCATGATCCTTGTGCATACTATTCTTCCAATGAGTAATTAAAACATTTGGCTTATATTTTCTTATTAAATCTGCAACTTCTAACCTTACCTCTTTATTATCTGGTAATTCACCATCTAAATGCTCTAATACTATAGCCTCTCCACCAAGCATTTCTGCAAACTTTTCTGCCTCCTGAATCTTCTGCACCCTATATTCCTTATCTGTAAGATGTGGAGGATTTCCCCTTTCCCCTGCTGTCAGTGCAACTGTAATAATCTTATGTCCTTGAAGGGCCATAGTTGCAAGTGTTCCTCCTGCTGTTAGCTCCATATCACCTACATGGCCACCTATAGCCATTATTATTCTTTTATCAACCATATTATTTTATCTCCTTTCTCATATCTGCCCAGCTTCTAACAATTTTAAAGCCTGCAGATTCATATATATTTCTAGCGGGATTAGTTTCTCCTGTGAACAAGGTCATATAATGAGCACCTTCATCCTTTAATCCTCTGCATAGTGCGGAAAATAATACCTTACCTGCTCCATGCTTTCTATATTCAGAATGAATACCAATTCCTGCAAAATAGCCTCTTTTGCTATCCTGTACCATAAGTGGTCCGGTAAACCCGCAGATTTTGCCTTTATTTTCAACTATAAGCACAGGATATCCAGCATCCTCCTTGCTGATATTTCCCATAATAGCTTCTGTCCATAAAGGAGTATTAAGATTTTCAAACAATTCCTCAAAGTCATAATGCTTTTCTTTATCATAATAGGTAATGGTTATTTCCTTATCTGAAAGCTCTGCTGCTCTCTTTTCTATCTTTTCCGTATAAGCAAATCCTTCTAAAAGTCTATAATAGGAGTTTTGAGTTGCAAAATCTCTAAAGCCTGTATTCTTAAAAAATAAGTAAGCTGGTGAGCTCATATCTACCCCTGGAGCATTAGGATGATCATGTCCTTTGGTTCCAGGAACAATCCACTCTAAGTTAATAGGGTTAAAGAAAATTATCTCAAGCTTTTTAAGCTTATCATTCTTCTTTAATTCCTCTTCCAGTGCCTTTAAAATTTCACTGCCTATACCTCTTCTGATATACTCCTCCTGCACCAATATAAAGGTTATATATCCAACCTCTTCTCCTTTTTTATAACAGGCATTCCCAAAGCCAATAACCTTTTCTTCTTCCTTACATACACAATTAATTTTCTCTATATTATCTGAAACCTCTATGAACTTTGAATTAAAGGTCTCAAGATCAAGCTTCTTATGAAGAAATCTGTTCTTATCCCTTTCCTTGTTCCATAGGTCTAAAACCTCTTGAACATCTTGATTGCTTAACATGGAAATATTCATTCATCTCACTCCTTTAAGAATCTATTCCTAGTCCTCATGATCTTCATTTATATCCTTGTACACCTTTGAAAATATGCTAGGTATTATAAGAACTCCTAAAACAACAAGTAGATTAAAGCCAATAATTAATACATAAACAACATTTGTTTCAGGTCCTTTATCAGAGAATATAAACCCAATAACACCTACTATTAAAAGTGCTCCTGCCATAGCTGCAATAATTTTTAAATATTTTATAATTACCTTTAAATCTAATCCTTTTTCGTGGTTATTTCTAACACCTTTTCTGCGTGGTGACATGCAACTCTTCCTCCTTGGAACTCTCTTAGGATAGGTTCCTCCTCTATACACTTTTCTGTAAAGTATGGGCATCTAGGATGAAATTTACACCCTGAGGGAAGATCCAACAAACTTGGCATATCCAATGATCTCAGGGGAAGCTTCTCTACAAATTCGCTTCTGTTATTAGGATTAGCCTCTGGTACTGCACTTATTAGAGCATGAAAATAAGGATGTTTAGGTTCTTTAATTGCTTCAGCTATAGTATTTGTTTCTATCATTCTTCCTAGATACATAACTACAATTCTTCCATGGGAAGCAATATATCTTGCTGTACCTAAATCATGAGTAATGTATACGAAGGATATTTTATATTTCTTATTCATTCTAGTCATAAGATCTAACAGGGATATTCTTAAGGATACATCCACCATTGAAACTGGTTCATCTGCTACTATGAGCTTTGGTCTAAAAGAAAGTGCTCTAGCAAGCAATATTCTTTGCCTCTGTCCTCCACTCAATTGATGAGGATATTTTTCTAGAAACTGTTCTGGAGGAGTTAAGCCCACCTCTTTAAAATATTCAGTAAGAATCTTTACAGCTTCCTGGTTATTCTTTGCTAATTTGTGCTGAAAAAGAGGAAGTGATAAAGATTGAAATATAGTCTTATTAGGGTTTAAAGCTGCATAGGAATCCTGATGTACCATTTGAACTCCCAACCTATATTCCTTAAACTCTTTTTTATTTAAAGTTTTTATATTTTTTCCTTTAAATAATATCTCTCCTTTAGAAGGCTCATGCACACCTACTATCATCTTGCCTAAGGTGGTTTTTCCACATCCACTTTCACCAACTACAGCGATTATTTCTCCTTCACCTATATCAAGGTTTACATCAACTACTGCTCCTATTTCACCCTTACTCTTGCCTTCACTCTTAAAGAGCATACTAACATTTTTTAATTCCATCAAAGTCATAGTTCCTTCACCTTCTCCCATGAATAGCATCTGGTAATCTGATTTTCATTTGAATCATACATGCAATCAGTTTTTTCCTTTATCCCCTCACACTTTCCAGCTCTTGCTATAGGGCATCTAGGAGTAAATCTGCACATATGAGGAAGATTTAGCATATTTGGTGGATATCCAGGAATTGCTTTTCTTTCAGATATATCATCTCTTAGGGATGGTATAGCATGCATTATCCCATGGGTATAAGGATGGGTTGGTCTAAAAAACAAATCCTTTACATCACCATATTCAACTAATTGGCCTGCATACATAACAGCTAACCTATCTACTACTGATCCTATAATGGAAACATCGTGGGTTAGAAATATCATGGTTATATTTGTGCTCTCATGAATCTTCCTTAAAATATCAATTATGTACCATTGAGTTATAACATCTAATGCGGTAGTTGGCTCATCTAAAATTAAAATATCTGGCTCTAAAAGCAGGCTTAAAGCTATAATAGTTCTCTGCTTCATACCACCACTTAGCTGATGAGGGTAAGATTCTAAAATTCTTTCCTCTAAGCGAACACTTTTAAACAAATCCTTAGCCTTAGCAAGGATATCCTTATCACTCATATTTGGATTGTGTGCCCATGCCGTTTCTAAAAAATGCTCCTTTATTTTTAAAGAAGGGTTTAACACATTTTGTGCTGCTTGAAATACCGTAGTAATATTGGTCCATCTATACTTAGAATACTCCTTGTCACTGAGCTTCAATAAGTCTATCTTTTTTCCATCTGGTGTATTATATATTATTTCCCCTTCTGAAATTTTCCCTGGTGCTCTTATAGTTCTAAGTACTCCTGAGGCCAAAGTAGATTTTCCACTACCACTTTCGCCAATTATACCCACTATGTCACCTCTATAAATATTCATGCTTAGGTCGTCTACAGCTCTTAATTTTTTCTCGTTTACTTTAAAATCTATAGATAAATTTTTTATTTCTAAAATCGGCTCCATACTATACCTCCTAAGCTCGTAATCTTGGGTTTAACGCTTCGTCTAAACCAGTGGCAAAAAGATAACATCCCAGTTGGAATAAAACTATACATACAACTGGTGATATAAAATATATCATAGAGCTTGAACCAAGAAGTGCACCAGTCTGTGACAAGGCTAGATTGATCATCATTCCCCAGTGATTTCCTTTAAAAGGTACGAGTCCTAAATACATTAATCCAACACTGGCAAGAATTGCCCCCTTCATAATTGAAATAAAGTTCACTGCTATATAGGAAACTATATTAGGCAATATATCATTAATAATAATTTTCATGTTAGAAAGTCCCATTATTCTGCTTGCCTCTATAAACTCTCTATGCTTTATTGTTAATACCTGAGAACGTATTGCCCTAGCTAGTCCAGCCCAGGACCAAAGGCTTAATACCAATCCAAAGGTCAATTGATTGTCTATTTGTATTGCCATTGATAAAATCATTGTTACTGGAAAACTTGGAATTGTTAGTACTATGTTTGTAAACATCATTAGTATTTCATCTAATTTTCCTCCAAAGAGTCCTGAAACAATCCCAACTATACAAGCAAAAGTTATAGAAAAAACTGCTGTATACGCTGACACTAAAAGCACATCTCTTGATCCTAGTATTAGCTGTACCAGAGTATCCTTTCCTGAAAAATCTGTTCCTAAGGGATGGGCTAAGGATGGCGACTTCAATCTATTTAAATAATCTGATTTTGGGCTGTCTAATATCATTGGTCCAAATATTGATATGAGTAGGAATACACTTAAAATAATAAGTCCTATTCTAGATAACCTGTTAGACCATATGCTATGAAAAAAGCCACTTATTCCTTGGCTATAACTAACCTTATAGAGATTTTCCTGCTCTTCTATTTCTAGTTTAATCTTATCCTGCTGAACCTCACCCATTTTTATCTCTCCCTCAATCTTGGATTAAGTAGCTTATACAAAAATTCTGCTAATAAGCTTGATAGTACGACTGTTATAATTATTATGAAAAACATCCCCTGCATCAGTGGAAAATCTCTTCTAGATATAGCCATATTCAAATAATATCCAACTCCAGGATATATGAATAGGTTTTCAATTAGGGGAGAGCCTCCAAACATCAATCCAAAGCTTATAGCCAAACTTGTTATCATGGGTAATATTGCATTTCTCCCTAAATAGTGAACAAGAATTCTTCTATTTGATAGTCCTCGTACATTGGCATAGGTTATATAGTCCTCTCCTAAAACTCCCACTGCATTAGCTCTCATAGCTATTGTCCAAGTAGCTACTGTGGTAATAAAGTATGCTAATACTGGAAGAATGCTGTGACTTAACACATTAAGGATAAATTTAAGATTAAAGCCTGGAGTAACTGCAGAACTATAAGCTCCCTTTGAAGGTAAAACACCTAAAGTAACAGCAAATACAAAGATCAGCAAATAAGCTACTATGTAGTCTGGTATAGATCCAAATATTGACTGATATACAGTCAAGGCTGCATTTATACTTTTTTTCTGTTTCCAAGCAATATAAATACCAAGAAGTATACCCACTGTAAAAGATAAGGTAAGTGATATAGTTAAGACAAGTAAGGTCCAGGGCAAGGCCCCTTTTATGATATCAATTACTGGCTTCTTGTAAGTCATTGAATCTCCCAGGTTTCCGCTTATAATTCCCTTCATATACAAACCAAATCTTTCCCCAATAGGCATAGACGGATCATAATTTAATGTAGCAATAGCTCTTTGATAAGCTTGGTCATACGGTAGATTTTCAGTTCTAACTATATCTCCAGCTAATATATCCACAGGATCTCCTGGCATAAATTCGATAACTACAAATACTACCACTATAGATATTAATACTGTCAATATTGTCATCATTGCCTTTTTCATAGCCTAATTTCCCCCCCTATAAATTATTTTTTTAAAAGTATTTAACTTAGCCTTACTGGTGATTTTCCTACTGGAGTCACCTCTCCTTTTAACACCTTAATTAAGCTTTTCATGGAGTTTTTGGTGTATTCATAGGGTAAAATACAGCCCTTAACATCCCTTAATTCTAAATAATCATAAGGATTTCTCATTGGAATTAATAGAACATCTTCATTTTCCTTTAATACTTCCTTAACTAAATCTATTTGACTACTAAAGGTCGTACCGTTTATGGTACATATAACAGCTGCTTCATAATTCTTGCTTTCCTTTGCTATCTCTTCAGCTTGTACCTTTGATAAGTTTATATCTATTTCTTTATAATTAACATCAGAATTTACTAAAGCATCCTTTAGTACTCTTCCAAAGCTAATTTCTTCTCTAAAGCCCTCTGCTCCTGTGATTACTCTTGTTTTTGAAGCAATTACTAAGATTTTCTTAGCCTTTAAAGGAATAATCCCCTGATTTTTAATTACAGTAATACTTTCCTGACTAACCTTTTCAGCTAAGCTTATATGCTCTGCTTTATCCATGAGCTTTTCTATATCATTAAATTCCTTAGATAAGCCGTCTGTTAACTTTAGCTTGCTTTTTTCTTCAAGAATTCTTTCCACCCTATTATCGATAATATCTTCAGTAAGCTCTCCCATTTCAATCTTTTCAAGTATTTTTTCAATGGATTTTACTTGCTTTTCAAAGGTATGGGATATGCATATCAAATCCGCTCCGGCTTTTATAGCCATTGGGACACCTTCCTCAGTTTTAAAATGATTGTCAATAGCCTTCATTTCCATACAATCTGTGATAATAAGTCCCTTAAAGCCTAGCTCTTCTCTTAAAAGCTTAGTTAACACATTGTAAGAAAGAGTTGCAGGAAGCTCTCTGCTTTCAAAGGCAGGAAATATAATGTGAGCTGTCATAATTGCTTTTACTCCAGCCTCTATTGCCTTCTTAAAAGGATAAAGCTCTACTTTATTTAACCTTTCTTTATCATGAGGAACTGCTGCAAGGCCAATATGAGAATCTACCACTGTATCTCCGTGTCCTGGGAAGTGCTTAGCCGTAGCAATTATTCCCGCATCCTGCATTCCATTTATACACTTAGCTCCTAGCTCACCAACCATACTAGGATCATCTCCAAAGCTTCTTACTCCAATAACGGGATTTTTGGGATTATTATTAACATCTAAGCTAGGTGCTAAATTAAAATTAATCCCTAAAGCTCCTAAGCCTTCACCAGTGAATTTTCCAATATTATATGTATCCTCAGCATTATTTACTGCTCCTTGGGCCATGTTTCCAGGGAAGTGGGTTACTCCTTGATATAACCGTGCAACCATTCCGTTTTCCTGATCTATAGTCACAAAAAGAGGTGCCCCATTACTTTCCATTGCTAGACTCTGAAGATCCTTTACTAAATTAAAAACCTGTTTTGGTGTTTTGCAATTTCTGTCAAATAAAATTATATTTCCAACATGGTACTTAGTAATTAGTGCTCTGATTTCCTCTGTTACGCTTGTCCCTTCAAATCCCGCAACTATCATCTGGCCAATTTTTCTCTTTAAATCCACGAAAATACCTCCTTAATATAAGTGATATTTAACCTTAAACTTTTCAAATTTCTCAGATTCTTTTTTCCACATTTCATAACATTCTACCGGTTCTAATTCACCTTTTCTTATATAATCACTTCCAGTGTTATAATCTATCATTGGTTTTCCCTTTTCAGAATAAGGTGGTAAGAATTCAAAATTGTTGCTGTATTTATTTTTTATAACCTCAAGTAAATTGACTCCAGTGAATACTGGCTTAAAGCTTTCTCTATCAATAACATGAAGCTGTACTCCTCCACACAACTCTCCACTATATTTTGATATTGTTGGTGTAAAATAGGCTGCTGTAAAAATAACACCGGGAAGCTGTAATGAATTCATGTCCTGTGCTAAGTCATAGGCATCTATCCATGGAGCACCAATCATCTCAAAAGGTTTTGTAGTTCCTCTCCCTTCTGAGACATTCGTTCCTTCAAAAATACAGGTTCCATTGTATACAACAGCAGTATCAATGGTTGGCATATTAGGTGATGGTAATATCCAATTAAGATTAGTGTCTTCAAAGTACATTCCTCTTTCCCACCCCTGCATTTTGATTACAGTTAAATCACAGCCAATTTTAAACTCCTCATTAAAAAGTTTTGCTGCTTCTCCAATAGTCAAGCCATATCTATATGGAATTGGGTAAAGCCCTACAAAAGAGGTAAACCCATCCTTAATTAATCCTCCCTCAACGATTAATCCGTTTATCGGGTTAGGTCTATCTAGGACCACAAATTCCTTTCCCTGATTCTTACAGCCCATCATACAGTAAGCCATAGTATAGATATAGGTATAGAGCCTAGAGCCAATATCCTGTATATCAATTACCATAACATCAATATCTTCTAAAACCTCTTTTGAAGGCTTTTTATTATCACCATACAAACTAAATACCTTAATACCGGATTTCTCATCTGTATAAGTTTCTATTTTTGCTCCTGCTTGAGCATCTCCTCTTACACCGTGCTCTGGAGAATAAAGTGCTATCAAATTTGTTTTCTCTTTAAGAATGTCAATTGTGCTTTTAAAATCTGAATTTATCCCTGTTGGATTGGTTATAAGTCCTACTCTTTTACCTTTTAAAACCTTTACAACCTCGTCAATCCTATCGATACCTAATAAAACTTTCTTCATAACCTCACCCTATCTATTTCCTTTAAAATCATCAGTGCTGCGCCGTAAGCAGCTTCCTTCTCTCTTGTAGTCACTTGTACATACTTAAGTTCTTTGCTAATGTTATTAATAAAACCATTTCTTATATATGAATTGTTAAGTAATACACTGCCATCAATAATTAATCTAAAGTCTTTATCTTTAAAACCCAGTTTACTGCTTGCAGAACTAGCCGCTTCTGTCAAATCATCAACCGTCTCATTTGCAATTTTTAAAGAAATATTATCGTTATTTTTAATACCTTCTTCTATAAGCACTGCTAAAGCTGCTATATGCTCTTTAGTAAACTGAGGCCTATATATATGAGTTATGATTTCTTCTTCATTACTAAAGCCAAGCTCTGTTAATAATAATTTGCTTAATAGTGTAGCTTCGGCTCTGCCATCGTAGGCCTTCATAACTGCTCTTATTATCTTAATTCCAATGCTATAAGCACTTCCTTCATCTCCTACAAGATGTCCCCATCCACTAACCCTAACAATGTCACCAATATTATTTTTCCCATAGCATATAGCTCCTGTACCTGCAATAAGCAGCAACCCTTCCTTGCCTTCAGTGCCAGCAGTTAAGGCTATTTCTCCATCATGGGTTACTATAAGCTTACCTTTGAAACCCGCCGTTCTAATTATCTCTTCAATCTGTCCTTTTACAGTAGCTCGTCCACCTCCAGCTACTCCTATGCACATACCTATGCAATTTTTAAATTCTAGGTCATTATCCAATATTCCATTAGTCAAAACCGTATTAATAGATCTTTTTGATTCTTCATAACCGCTGGATAAAATATTACTTGGCCCCCCAATAGAAGTAAAAAGGGTTTTTCCTTCTTTATCTATTACTACTAATCTTGTTTTAGTCCCTCCGCCATCAATTCCAACAATATATTCCATATTTGTCCTCCGAAATTGCAGTTTCATATCCTTTTCTTTACTATCATAGTAATCCTTTACACTAAGTGTGTCTATGTATCTATACATTTCTACAATTTTAACATTTATTTCAATTTATAATATTGATTTACTATATTTTCCTGTATATTTTTTTCAATTTTTTATTGTTAATGTTTTATTTGATTTTTTTCTGATACACTATTACACACTAAAAACCAAATATTATTTAAGAAAAAAATATTTTAGAAGCCTTTTATTGCTCTTTTATATCATCCTTAAAATTTCTATGGACTTATTTTTAATTCTTTGATAAGAATTGCCCTTTACTCTTGATGCAGCATATAGCTAGAGTTATTCTATATCCATACAAAAATTCAGGCTTTAGGAATAAATATTCCTAAAGCCTGACAAACTATATTTTTAAAGATTAGAGGTGATAAGCATGGAATCAATTAGAAGCCGTGTTTTTAAAATATTAGTAAAAGCAACCAAGCCAAAGGAATTCTGGACCCTTTCAGGTAATTCCTTTCAAAAGGCTTTAAAGAAGCTGGCAAGACAGGAGCATACTCCTCCCAAAAAGGCCTGCAGAAAAATAAATATAGAAAAAATAGATTTTGGTGGCTTTTGTTATTATATGCTGAAGCCTAAAAAATACAATTCTGAAAGAAGGGTTTTTTATATACATGGTGGAGGTTTTGTATATGAGATGACTCCTTTTCATTGGAGTTTTTTAGTTAAGCTCTGCCAAAGCTTAGGAGCAGAAATTGCGGTACCTATTTATCCTCTGCTTCCAAAGCATACCTACGAGGAGACCTACCCCTTTATATATAATCTCTATCTCCAGGAGCTAAAAAAGGTCAGAGATCCCAGTGACATGATTCTTATAGGTGATTCTGCTGGGGGTGGCCTTTCCTTAAGCCTTGCTCAGTATTTAAAGAAGAAAGGTGTTCCTCAACCAGGGGATATAGTGCTTTTATCTCCCACCTTAGATGTTACTTTAAGAAATAAAGCAATGGATATAGTAGAAAAAAATGACCCTATATTATCTAAACCAGGAATAATGGAAGTAAGAAGCCTTTATGGTAGTGATATTGAACACACCTCTTATTTAGCTAGTCCTTTATATGGTGATCTAAGCGGCCTAGGGGAAGTTACACTTTTTATAGGTACCTACGACATTCTTTATCCTGATACTAAAAAGCTAAAGGCAAAGATGGATGACATAGGTGCTAAGCTTAATTATTACGAATATCCAAAGATGCTTCATGTTTTTCCTATCTTCCCCATTCCAGAGGGAAGAGATGCTATGAAAAAGATAATAAAAAAGCTGAAAAATAAAGCACCAATTTCCTAGATATTTTAATAATAATTATTAATCAATATATTTCTATTTATTCCACTTAAGCATAGCCCTTTCTTTTAATAAATTAATCTTGCTTTCTGATAAAAAGAGGCCGGCTATGGTAAGAACAGTGCCTATAATTGCTACACCTGTAATTTTTTCCTGAAGTATCAAAGCAGATGATACTACAGTTATTACTGGACCAGCATATATATACACACTAGTCTTTATAACTCCCAAAACCTTCAGAGCATGATTCCAGGTAACAAAGCATAAAGCAGAAGCTCCAATTCCTAAATAGATTATATTAAAAAGATTTTTCGGTTCTAAAAGAGCTTCTATCTTCCACTGAAAATTAAATAAAAATAACACCGGTATCATAAAAAGTAAGGCATAGAAAAAAACTCTTCTTGTTGCTTGAATATTGTTGTAGTTTAGATTGCTTATTTTTTTAATTAAAATTGAGTAAATTGCCCACATCATGGCAGCTCCTATAGTAAGTATGTCTCCTAGAGGATTCAGCTTTAGAACAGTAGTTCCACTAAAGCTAATTAAAAAAATTCCTGTCATAGATACTGCAAAGCCTATAAAAAAGCTTAACTTCAGCCTTTCTCCCTCTAATAAGAAATGAGCAAGGATGGCTGTACACATTGGTGCTATGGAAATAATTACTCCCACATTTGAGGCAAGAGTATAGGTGAGAGCTATATTCTCTAGTAGAAAATATAAGACTACACCGGTAAGTCCCGAAGCTGCGAAAAGTAATTCTTGCTTTTTGTCCTTAATCTTAAACCATCTTGGATATGCTAACCATAATGCTAGATACCCTAGAATAAATCTAATAAACAAAATTTCAACAGCACTAAAGGTTTCTAATAATACTTTCGTTGATATAAATGTCGTTCCCCACACTACTGCTGTAAATAAAGCTAATAAATGTCCTATAACATTTCTACTTTTAACCAAAGCTTTCTTCCTCCAAAAATATAAGTATGTCTAATATAGAATAAAACTATTAATACTGTAAATAACTCCCTATTTTTTAAGACTCATTTATTAGGTAAAATATTCCTAAACAATTATAACATCCTCCAAAGTTTTTTCCCATAGAAGTAATAAAAAAAGCCCTCCGTAAAGCTTAAATCGGAAGGCCTTATTTTAATTAACTTCTAAAAATAAGATTTTTTCATTCAATTCTTACTTAATATTCTTTATCTTATGAAGATAATCTTATTAATTTGATTTTCTAGTTTTTATTAATACCACAATGCCCATTATAGCAAGAAGCATTATTCCAAGATAAATCTCTATCTTCATACTATCCCCGGTATCTGGAGATGTAGCTTCATTATCCGTTCCTGTATTACCGCTTTCTGATTCATTTTCCACTCCTGAACTAGGATCCTCTTCCTTATCATTCTTAATGGTTAATTCTGAAACCATTGAAGTCTCCTCTAAAGTCACAGTTGCAGCCATTGAATTAAGCTTATAACCTGTAGGTGCTTTAGTTTCCACTAAGGTATATTCACCAAGAAGAAGTCCTTCTAGCTTTGCTGTTCCATCCTCACCGGTAACTAAGGTTCCTATTAGATTACCCAAAGAATCCATTAATTCAAACTCAGCTCCAGCTAATACCTTGCTACTATCACTTCCATCTACCTTAAGGACTGAAATTGCTCCTGGTCCATTGTTTACTACCTTATATTCAACCTGAAGGTTTTCCTCGTTAAGCACTATCTTATGCTTTATTCCATCAACTACATAACCCTTAGGTGCTTTAGTTTCTACTAAAGTATATTCACCAAGAAGAAGCTCGTCAACCTTTGCGGTCCCATCATCACCAGTTATTAAGGTCTTTAGCAGATTGTCCTCTGCATCCCTAAGCTCAAACT
>JAEXZL010000063.1 GCA_023451395.1 Bacillota bacterium
ATTCTGGAGCTTTTGAGTTTAAAGCTTTACCTAGAGAGAACAGAATATTACTTCCTTGTTTTGCTTTTTTGATAGAGGGTGGATCTGAATTAATATTAATTGATACTGGGATGCCAAACCAGGAAAGAGTAAACAGAATTCATAACCATTCTCATGGTGGTGCAATACAAAAGGAAAATCAAGTGCTTAGTGTTCAGATAAATAAATGTGGTTATAAAATGGATGATATTACAAAGGTGATTTTTACACATCTTCATTGGGATCATACGGGAGGTCTCGATTTTATAAATAATGCTGAGCTCTTTGTAAGTGAAGAGGAAATGAGATTTGCAAAGGATCCTATTCCACCATATTATAAGGCTTATGATCACATTAGCCTCAAAAATGGCAATTCTTTTATAGATAGAAAATTTGCTTATATAAGAGAAGAACAGGAGATTGTCGAAGGTATCAGAGTTTTTTTTACACCGGGACATTCGCCTGGACACCTTTCCGTAGAGATTATTACAAAGAATGGTCCTTATATTTGTACAGGTGATGCGTTGTTTTTAAGAGATAACATAAATCCAATTTTTGAATTAGACTATGATGTTGTCCCACCGGGAAAGGTTTGTGATCTTGTTGACAGTTGGAATAGTGTTAGGACCATTAAGCGAAGAATAATAAGTGATGAACAGATGCTTATCAGTCATGATAGAGGGCTGATAGAGGATATCAAAAAAACATCAGTATTAGGGCTGTAATAAAGCTAAAAAATCAGATAAGGAGAGATATGTTTAATAAACTTGAGTGTATAGTTCTTGACTTGGATAAGAGCTTGCTATCAAAAGATGGAAGGATTTCTGAAAGAGATATACTAACTATAAATAAGCTTATTGAAAATGGTATTTATGTGTTTTTGGCAACAGGAAGACATTTTAATGTGGCTAAATACTATGGTTATCTGCTTAAGCTAAAAACTCCTATTATTTGTGCAGATGGTAGCATGATTTACGATATTTATAGAAATACCCTGATTTACTGTGATTGTTTAAATAATGAACAGGGGAAATTGATATGGGAATGGATACAGCATAATTCACGGCATAAATATAACATATATACAGACAAAAGATTAGTAGGTAATACAATAGAATTTATAGATCTATACTGGCATGAAGCAATGTATAAAGATAAGTCACTTTTGCAGGACAGTGTAATTATGGACTCATCATTTGTAGAAGTTGTGGATGAAAGGATAATAAAGGTTGTCCTATATGATTGGACAGAAGAAGTGATTGATGATCTAGAAAGAATATTTAATGATTTTGAAGATATAGAGATTAAAGCTGAAGATAAATTTACTTTGGAAATTAAAAAACCTAATAATAGTAAATATACTGCCGTTAAAGATATGTCGCGTTATTATGGATTTTCATTAATGAATACTCTGGCTTTAGGGGATAATCAAAATGATTTTGATTTATTAAGGGGAGTGGGCTGGCCGATAGTTCCTGAAAGTGCTGAATTTAAATATAAGAGATTAGCAAAGTTTATAACTAGTAATTCTAATAATAGTCCACTTACTAAGTGTATCAAGTCGTTATTTCCTCAATACTTTATGTAGTAGTGAGCTTGCATCAGCAAGAGTCAAAAAAATTATATAAGCGGTAAGTTCCTGCATGGGACTTTACCGCTTTTCTTCCTACTGAAAGTCTGTTACTTTGAGTTTTTGTTGTAAGATTAATTTAGTTATTAGAATATAGCTAATTGACGGATACAGTTAATAATAGTATAATATGAATGAATAATAAAATATTCATTCATATTTAATTTAATAGAGATAAAGGATTTTGAGCCAAATTCTAATATGAAATAAAGCTAGTACCTATAAAAAGTTGTTGAATGCATTTGAATTTTTGACATTAGTTATTTAAAAATATAGAAATATAAGAAATTAATTACTATTATGGAGGAAACTAGATTGGTTGATAAAAAAGCAGATATACTAGAGTGTGGAAGAGAATTATTCAGTTCAAAAGGATTTAAGGATACGAATATTTCAGAAATAACAAAGATGGCAAGTATAGCTACCGGTACATTTTATAATTACTATCCTTCAAAAGATAAACTATTCATGGATATTTTTTTAGAAGAAAATATAAAATTGAAAAGGAGTATCATGAAATCCATAAATTTAGAAGCTAGTCCGCTGGAAGTCATGAGAGAAATGATGTTCTTGAATGCTAAAGGCATGACATCAAATCCTATTTTAAAGGAATGGTACAACAAAGATGTTTTTAAGAAGATAGAGCAAAGCTATCGTGATGAAAAGGGAATTGATGCTGTTGAATTTCTTTATGACAGTTTTATAGAGGTAGTAAGAAAATGGCAAGCTGAAAGAAAAGTAAGAAGTGATATTGATGCTGAGATGATTATGGCAATTTTTTCTGCTTTAGTCAATATTGATACACATAAGAATGAGGTTGGACTGAAATACTTTCCTCAAGTTCTAGAGTACTTGGCGGAGTTTACAATGAACGGCTTGACGAATTGCCCTTAAACATATTAAATTATTTGAACGGAGGATTTACCATGAAGATTTTAATTGTTTCGTACTCATTAACCGGTAACAATGAAGCTTTAGCCAAAAGAGTAGCGAAAGAACTTGCAGCGGAGCACCTCAAAGTTACAGAATCAAAATCTCGTACAATAGGTTCTATTGTTATTGACATGATTTTTAACAGAACGCCACAAGTAGAGCCACTGCCAGATAGGTTAAAACATTTTGATTTGATTCTTTTTTTTGCACCGATTTGGATGGGCCAGGTGGCTACACCACTTCGAAGGTACTTTAAAGAGCTTAAAGCAAATTCATGCAGATATGCTTTTATTTCTATAAGCGGCGGTGCGGACGGCGACAATCCAAAGATAGCAGCTGAATTAAAAAAAAGAGTAGGAGAAGAACCTGTTGCATTTATAGACCTTCATATTGCTGATCTGTTACCTTCCAATCCGAAAGCTACTCGTAAAGAAACATCAGCTTATAGAATAGATAAAGAGGATATTATAAAATTAACTGATACAGTTGTAAAAACTTTGAAAGAAGCAATTTTAATTCGGGAGTAATTGCTGATGCTTTTGAAATGAAAGCGTTTTTACTAGTGAAGCAAAGGAAGAAATATTAATTATATAAAAAAATATTTGAGGTTTAATCCAAAGGATAAAACCCACACTATTCTACAATTAGAAAAGTGTGGGTTTTATTTTTCGAGGACATATATTGATTTTTGTATATTGATTAAGTTTTAGTTAGAAGTTAAAATAAATATTATAAAATATTCTAAATATTTTTTAAAGGGGAATTGCCATGGATAAGACTGGAACTATAGATAAATTAAAGGAGGTATACAATCAACTAAAAGGATCAGAAAAAAGAGCTGCCGAGTACATATTAAAACATGGAAAGGAAGTAATACAGCTATCTATAACAGAGCTAGCAGATAGATGCGGCTGTGCTGAGGCTACTATTTTTAGGGTGTGTAAAAAAATAGGATGTAAAGGCTATCAGGAGTTTAAAATACGTATTGCTCATGAGTTAATAGATCCTATAGAAAATATCCATGAGGATATTGAAGACGAGGATAATTCTATTACTGTTATAGATAAGGTTTTTAAGTCTACTATTTTTTCACTCCATGAAACCATAAAGCTTAATAATATTAAGACAGTAGAAGAAGCTGCAGATATATTGATTAAGGCAAAGGAAATAAATTTCTTTGGTATGGGAATTTCTGGAGCTCTTGCGTTGGATGCTTATGCTAAGTTTATTAGAACTGGAAAAAGAGTTTCTCATGAAAGTGACTCTCATATCCAGGCTATGATAGCGTCTACAGTAAAAAAGAATGATGCTATTGTGGCTATATCTAATTCTGGAAGCAATAAAGAGCTTATAGAAAATGTGAAGATAGCAAAGGATAATGGAGCTAAGATAATCCTTATTTGTTCTAAGAGCAAATCTCCCCTTGCAAGACTTGCAGATGTTACATTAATAGCCTATGGCAGGGAGCAGCATTTTAAAAGTGAGGCATCAGAGGCTCGAATATCCACATTAGTTTTGTTAGATTGCCTTTTTGTTCAGCATTGCTTAAAGGATAGAGATAATTATTATGACAGTCTTGGAAAAGTAAGAGATGCTATAGCACAAAAGAGAGTATGATTTATGGATAACAAATGAAAAGGGCATCTGACTTGTGAATGTAATTGAAACAGATGCCCAATGGTGTATATCTATTTATTTAAGGATAATTTTGCTTCTTTTACTTTTGAAACAAATGCTTTAGCGGTTTTTGTGATATCTTCACTTGAACCCTTGGTAAGATTTCCACCTACCCCAACAGCAACACAGCCATTCTTAATCCACTGATCAGCATTTTCAAGGTCTACGCCGCCAGTAGGCATTATCTTCACCTGAGGAAGAGGTCCCTTTACTGCAGAAACAAAGGATGGACCATAGGCACTTCCAGGGAAGAGCTTTATCACATCTGTACCATATTCCATGGCGGTTTTCATTTCTGTTATAGTCATGCATCCGGATATGTAAGGAATCTGGTATCTATTGCAAAGCTTTGCAGTAGACTTATCAAAGCATGGACTTACAACATATTTTGCTCCAGCTAATATAGCTATTCTTGCAGTTTCACTATCTAGTACAGTTCCTGCTCCTACTAACAGCTTGTCCCCAAATTCTTTTGTCAGGGCTTCAATAACCTGTTGTGCTCCTGGTACCGTAAAGGTTATTTCTATAGCATCGATTCCTCCCTCCATGCAGGCTACGGAAATTTTCTTTGCTTCCTGGAAGTCTTTAGCTCTTACTACTGCTACCACACCGGTATCGGCAATCCTTTTCAATACATCGTATTTATCCATTTCTACCTCCGTAAGTAAATTCAAAATTTTTCATCTATATCATATCAAAATATATTTTAACTAACAAATTTGAAAATTGAAGCAAATTAAAGGAAATACCTTATATTGCTTGTAAATAAAGAAAAATAACAAAATGTAAAAAAATTTTCACAAAATTATTACAAAAACTGTATTGACAACAAAAGTGAAAATAATTTACTATATCAGTAGAGAAAAGTTCCTTAATTCCTAAAAGTTATTCTTTTATGAAAAATCATTACATTAATGGAGTTTGGAATAAAATTTAAACGTTTTAGAAAGGAGGATAATAATAAATTTCATATTAATTAGTAAATGAAATTATATTTATGCTTGATTAATAATTAATTAGAGTAGGAGGCGTCGTTATGAATACGTTATCTGTAGGACAAGCACTAATAATAGCTGTCTGGATTGGTCTAGTAATGTCAAGATCATTTTTTGGTGGGGCAACAACAACTTTAAGATTTACGCCTATGATGACAGGACTTGTATGCGGAATTGTTATGGGAGATGTTAAAACTGCCATGGAGGTATCCGCAGCAATCCAGCTAATATACATGGGAGTATTTTCACCAGGAGGACAGATGCCATCTGAGCCTGCTATTGCAGCAGGAATAGCAGTACCAGTAGCCTTAATGGGAGGCTTAGCACCTGAAGCAGCGGTAGCTGTAGCAGTACCAGTAGGATTACTTGGTAGTTACTTATATCAATTTAGATTTTTTGTTAATACCTTTATTGTTAAGCTCACAGACAAATATGCAGAAGAAGTTAATAGCAGCAAGCTTACCTTCTCCATTATAGTTTTACCAATATTGGTTTCCTTTGCTATATTTATACCTTTTATGTTTGTTGCTCTTTACTATGGAGCTCCAATTATAGCTTCAGTTGTTGAATCTGCTTCCGGCGGAACCTTATTCCACGTGTTAACAGTAATCGGCGGTGGACTTGCAGCTATAGGTATTGCAGTTACAGTATATGTTATAGGAAAGAAGGATTATATAGTATTCTTCTTATTGGCATATTTCTTAACTACAATGCTAAAGAGCTTAAATATTACAACAGTAACTTATGCAATTGTAGGATTATTAATAGCAGCAATTTACGTACTTAGCAAAAAAGAATCCCGTGAGGCAGTATAAGGAAAGGAAGAGAGGTAAGAGATATGACTAAGGTACAAGATGTTCAGGAAGTTTCCGTTGAATTAAAGCCTGAAGAAATAACAGCAAGCGACGTAGTTAAAGCTTGGCTTAGATTTTACTTTGCAAATGAAATTCCCCATTCCTTTGACCGTTATATAGCACCGTCATTGTTATGGGCTTTAATACCAGTTTTAAAGAAATTGTACAAGGATAAGGATGAGCTTAGAGCAGCATATCAGCGTCATTTGTTATTCTTCAACACTCAGATTTCCTGGGGTGGTGGAATAATTACCGGTTTAATGCTTTCCATGGAAAAGGAAAGAGCCATGCAAGTATATAAGAAAGAAGAAATCACTGTTAGTGATGATCTTATGTATAACATGAAGGCAGGACTTATGGGAGCCTTAGCAGGAATTGGAGACTCTATTGATTCAGGAACAGTACAGTATATATTTATAGCAATTGCAATTCCATGGGCTCAGCAGGGTATGGCAATAGGTGCATTGTTCCCATTTATAGCATTCTCCTTATATCAAGTATTTATTGGATTGTTCTTTACAAGACAAGGATTTAAGATGGGTCTTAAGGCTTCAGAGCTTTTAACTGGTTCAGCTGTTCAGACAATGATCGAAACCTTATCAATCCTTGGATTATTTATGATGGGTGTTTTAGCAGCTAGCTATGTAAAAGTGACATCTTCCTTGGAATTCACCTTATCTGGAAAAGCCTTCGTTCTACAGGAGCTTTTGGACAAGGTATTACCAGGATTACTACCTCTTTGTGTAGTTGCAGGAGTATACTTCTACTTTGTTAAGAAGGGTATGAATGTTACAAAGGCACTTATAGGCTTAACTGCAATCTTAGCTGTTTTAGGCACTATAGGAATTTTATAATTTTGTGATTTAGAAGTATTTTCTCCTCTGTTTTCAGCGGTTTCTTTAAGAAAACACTTTATTACAGAGGAGAAGATTTTTATAATTAAAATAAAAAGGAGATGGAATTTTATGGGTAAAGTTTCTTTAGCAAGAGTAGACGAAAGATTAATACATGGACAGGTTATGACTAATCTATCCAAGAAATCCGGAGCAAATTCAATTTTCATAGTGGATGATATGGTGGCAAAGGA
>JAEXZL010000207.1 GCA_023451395.1 Bacillota bacterium
CTTTTATGCTTATTGAATTATATAACATTAAATCATTGGGAACTCTAACAGAATGGGTAACGGGAATTCTCTGTGAAAATCCATTTAAGAATAAAGCCAAGTCATGATTGATTTTTATATCGAGGGAAGTCATACTTTTGTAGTCTCATTATATTATCCCGTTTTTCTTCATAAAGAACATTATAATTACCGCGATAATAAGCAATAAGCCACTGAGAAATTGACCAACTCCAGATGCTTGTCTATTGAAAATTAAATCAATCAAGTTCCAGCCTTTGGAACTGCTTTTTATGGAAAAAACTCCCCATATCAACAGTACTAATCCAAATACTAAACCAAAAATCAACATTTCATTAGGTAATCCATTTTCCATTTTATTCTTCTCTTTTATATTCAAATAAATCAATTATTGTTGCATCCAGTGCTTTTGCAAGCTTAAAAGCAAGTTCGAGAGTAGGGTTATATTTTTGTGCTTCGATAGAGATTATAGTTCTTGAGCTGACATTCACTGCTTTTGCTAATCCGACTTGAGTTAAATTAAGTTTAACTCTAAATTCCTTAACGTTATTAATTAACAACAGGATCAACATCACATATGTTAATATGGTTAAAATAATATTAGAAGCTTTGTTTCGTATAATCTCATCTCTCTCGTCATAAACTTCAGAATCATCAAAATCGCTAATTTCTTTCTTTTTATAAAACCCATATAGTAATATTCCTATACCGGTTATAAAAAGCAAAATGGTATAAAAACTAACATGTTCTTTCACCATAAGAAATATGCTAAATATGATTGCTGTAAGTCCTACAAAACTTAATTCTAACAGTTTATTCATTCTGCTCATTTCCTCCCATTTTTCTTTGTGAAGTATACTGCTATATTGTCCTTTGTCAACCCCAAATACCAAAAACGTGAAGGCAATCAACTGCAAGTTTATATTAGCAATTAACGTAATGAGCTTTTTTATTCTTCGAATAAGTTATTGTGGTGAAATAATTATGAAGAGATTTTAGTATTACAGCGAAGATAAATTAATATATAATAAGCCATTTTATGATTCTAATACCAAATAAAAATCTTTGATATAATATAGATAAATCAGAATTTGAAGGAGAATGGTTTAGTGGAATTGGAAATCAGAGAACTAAGAAAAAAAGATTATAATAAAGCTATTCAGTTTGCAATCAAGGGAATGCATTTTGAATGGTATATAAATAACAAAATACTTCTAAATTTGTACGGCAGATATTTTTGGTATTTAGAAACAACGCGTGCAACACAGTTGATTGCTTTATACAGTGGAGATACTCTTGCGGGAGTTCTTCTTGCAGAAATGAAGGGTGAATACAAAAAGTACGGTTCTTTTTGGAAGAGCTTGTATGTGAAAATCTTCGACTTTCTTCAAAATACTTTATATAAAGACAGTGCAGGCGTATATGAAGATACAACCAAAAGTATTCTTTCATCATATTTAGAGACTAACTGTCCTGATGGAGAAATTATATTTTTAGCTGCAAATTCTGATTTGAAAATAAAAGGAATTGGAAGTAGACTTCTTTCAGAATTAGAAACTCTAGAAAAAGGCAAGCAAATTTTTCTTCATACAGATGATGCTTGTACTTATCAATTCTATGAGCATCGAGGATTTGACCGTGTAGGCGAAGAAGATATTGTTTTAGAATTTGGAAACAAAAAAGTTCCATTGAAATGTCTATTGTACAGTAAGGTATTAGAAAGCTAAATTCTAATTTATCAGTGATTATTATGTAATATAGTTATGTCTTATTACAGATATAACGCGAAATAAAAAACTTTTGATATAATACAAAAATAAGAATTTGAAAGGAACGAGGAACGACATGGAAGATACTCGATACCAGATGATATTTAAGAGAAAATCTTTCCATATATTTAAAGAGGCAGGAAAAATATCCGCTTCGGAATTGATGAATATAGAATTAAAATTTAAAACCTTCCAACCACTTGTATATGGTATAAAAACAGATATTAAAATAGTTCCTGCTGAAGACACAACCTGCAAACGAGGTCAAGAATATTGTATCCTGTTATATAGTGAGAAAAAAGGCAATTACCTACAAAACATCGGCTATATAGGCGAGCAGTTAGATTTATACCTTGCTTCTTTAAACATTGGAGCTTTATGGTTTGGAATAGGAAAAACAGAAATCACCAAATATAATGACCTCGATTTTGTCATTATGATTGCAATAGCAAAGGTTGAAAAGGATAAATTCAGAAAAGATATGCTAAAAAGCAAAAGAAAATCCTTAGCGGAAATTTGGAATGGAGGTTATTATAAGTCTATCGGTAATGTAGCAAGATTTGCACCTAGTGCTTGTAATACACAACCTTGGATTGTGGAAACCGAAGAGATGAAACTAACTGTATATAGATATAAAAAACCAGGGAAAAGAGGAATTATGCCAGTTGATAAGGTGACACAGTATAATAGAGTGGATATAGGGATTTTTCTGTTATTCCTTGACCTATGTCTTAAACACGAAAATACAGAGTTTAAAAGAACTTTGTATGACGATTTTGGTGATGACGATTCTGAAAAAACTCTTATTGCTGAGTACAGTATTGTTTAACGATCATAATATGGTAACAGTATTTCATATTTTACGAATGGTAACATCAATTATAAAAGATAAATCAGCATGTTAGGAGGTGAAAGCATTAAATACATTGCAAGTATATTAACAATTATCAGGATTATTTGTTCTGTTTTTTTATTATTTCTATTTCCCCTATCAAAACCATTTTTTATATGCTATATTTTCTGTGGTATAACGGATGTTCTTGATGGTTGGGTAGCAAGAAAAACACAGACAGAAAGCAATCTTGGTGCATTATTAGATAGTTTTTCAGATATTATTTTTTGTGGAATTGTAATAATAAAATTGATACCAATTGTACTGGTCAAAACATCTATATTTTTGTTAATAGCAGGAATTATAATAGGATTTATAAGAATTTCAGCATATGTCATAGGTTGGTATCGCTATTGTAAATTTACTGTTTTACATACACGACTAAATAAACTTGCTGGTATTTTATTGTTCTTTTTACCATTTATAATGCTATATGAGAGAGGGCTAGAACTATGGATTATATGTTTGATTTGTGGTCTATCAGCAATTGAGGAATTAATAATAGAAATTAAATCAAAAACATATAATCCCAACATCAGAGGATTATCGGATTTAACTATTACTTAGATTCAAGTTCATCAGTGACTATTATTCTATAAAGTTATGTCATAATTCATATATAATACAAAACAAGGGCTCCAAACTTTTTGGAGTCCTATTAAAATGCTTAAATATAATTTTTGACTATATTTTTCTTTTCAGTAGATACTATTATTACCCCTTAACTCCCTTCATCTGCTTATCTGTTATTATTTTTTAAACTCTCTATGAAGAAGAAGTTAATTTCCAAATAAAGCTATATAATTTCCTAAATGGAAACTTTTTCTTTAAACTTATTTAATATTTAATACCTATAATTAGCTCAATATCTAATAAGATTAACTTAATAAAAGGAGGTAACATCATGTACGAAATAAACAATATAACTTACTCATTATTTAATGGCTTACCTAAGATTATATCCGCAATACTACTTTTGGTATTAGCGATAATAATAGCTTATATAGCTAAAGCTCTCATAATTAAGGGAGGTAAAAAGCTTGGTCTTACAAGATATGTTGAAAAATGGGGTTTGTCAAACAATAAAAGTCCCGAGAGCACTCTTGAAACTATAGGAAAAGCAGCTTTTTGGATAGTCTTTATATTATTCCTTCCTGGAATATTAGATACTCTTAGTTTAAATAATGTCTCTGTGCCAATAGCAGATATGACAACTAAGCTATTAAGCTTCCTTCCTAACATATTAGGTGCTACTTTAGTTCTTATAGTAGGTTATGTAATTGCTAAAATTGCTAGAGATTTACTTGCCCTACTCCTTAGAAGGATTAGAGTTGATGAACTTCAACAAAAGGCTGGTCTTAAAGCAGGAGCTAACACCACCTCCTTATCCACAATGCTTTCAAATATTGTTTATGTTTTAATATGGATTCCTATAATAATATCTGCCTTACAGATACTTAATATTGAGGCTATATCTCAGCCTGCTATTTATATGTTAAATAGCATTATGCTAATGATACCTAGAATTTTTATAGCTGCTGTTCTAGTAATTATAGGTGTTTATATTGCAAAAATGGTTGCATCCCTCATTGCAAATATTTTATCCGGAATGGGAATAAACTCTTTGTACAGTAAGCTTGGTTTTAACAAAGTGATTACAACCCCAAAATATCTTTTATCAGATATTATTGGAAACATAGTAAGCTTTATTATAATACTTCTATTTACTGTTGAAGCTTTAAATGTAGTTAACCTTCAGGTTCTTAACAGTGTTGGTTATGCTATTATTGCATATCTTCCTTTCTTTATAAGTGCCGTGATAATATTAGGTGCTGGCTTACTACTAGGTACTTGGGCAGAAGGCTTGCTAGCTAAATACACTAATGCTTCAAAGTTCACTGCAATGGTTGCTAAATGCATTATAGTATTCTTTGCTATTTTCATGACCTTAAATCAATTAGGCATAGCAATGGTAGTTGTAAACACAGCCTTTATGATGATATTAGGTGCTCTATCTATAGCCTTTGCTGTATCCTTTGGTATAGGAGGAAGAGCCTTTGCTTCAAGAACCCTTGAAAAATTTGAACAAAAAATTGAGAATTCTCCAAAGGCTAAAAATGATTCTACTACAAAAAAAGTAGCAGAAAATATTCCTGACCCTATGGAAGTTATAAACCCAGATTTAAGGCCAAAAAACAACCTTGATTAAGAAAAATAACAGTCTGTTATTTTAGACTGATTAAATTATAACCTCGAAGGACTTAGTGAATTTGCTAAGTCTTTCGGGGTATTTTATTTTTAGGCCAAGCTATTATTCCCTAAATATTATTTCATATCCAACATTCTAAATAATGTCATATTTAACATGATTTTTTAGTTTTAATAGATGTTTTTTTATATAATAAGTTATA
>JAEXZL010000026.1 GCA_023451395.1 Bacillota bacterium
CAACCTATGGAGTTTCTCCGGAGCTTGTACAGGGAGTTATAGCAGGAGGAATGGAAGCAATTTTTAAAGCTAAAGAAGGTGCAGAGGACGACAAAGATCTTTGTGTTGAGGATTTAAAGGGCATTAACTTTACTTCAAAGGATGTTTTAGTAGGTTTAGCAGCAAGCGGAAGAACTCCATATGTTATAGGTGGCCTTGAGTATGCCAATGAAATTGGAGCTGTTACAGTAGCAGTTTCCTGCAATCCTGACTCAGAGCTAGCTAAGGTTGCCAATATCTCCATAGCGCCTGTTGTAGGGCCTGAAGTTATAACAGGATCTACAAGAATGAAATCCGGTACTGCTCAAAAGCTTGTATTAAATATGCTATCTACAGGAGCAATGATAAAGAATGGCAAGGTCTTTGGAAATCTCATGGTGGATGTTAAGGCTACCAATGAAAAGCTAGTTGAAAGAGCTAAGGGTATTGTTATTCAGGCTACTGATGTATCAAGAGATGAAGCTACAAAGGTATTAGAAGAAACAGGCTTTAATGTTAAGCTTTCTATATTAATGATCTTAGCAGGAATTTCCAAGGAAGAGGGAGAAAAGCGCTTAGAAGAAACAAAAGGCCATATAGCAAAGGCTCTTAAGCTTTAAGTATATTCACATCTAGTATTATTTAATGTTAATATATTATTAAATTTAGGGTTTTTTGAAAGTAAATGCTTTCAAGGACCCTTTTCTTTTTCTAAATCTTAGAAGAGCAGATGCACCAAGAATCCATTATGAAGAGGTGGATTTTGTTCTTGTTTAAGGGAATAATAAATAATAACATTTAACAATTATTTTTCTTGATTATTGAAATAAGTAGTATTAAAATTAAAGATATGCGAACAAATGTTTTCATTATAAAGTAAAGAGGTGATACAATGGATTTTAAGATAAAATCTTCATATAAGCCTACGGGAGATCAGCCTCAGGCTATTGACAGCCTTGTGAAGTCCATAAAGGATGGGGATAAGTTCCAGACTCTATTAGGAGTAACTGGTTCAGGTAAGACCTTTACCATGGCCAATATCATAGAGAGACTTCAGAGACCTGCTCTTGTACTTGCACATAATAAGACCCTTGCAGCACAGCTTTGCTCAGAGTTTAAAGAGTTCTTCCCAGACAATATAGTAGAATATTTCGTATCCTATTATGATTATTATCAGCCAGAGGCTTATGTTCCTCAGACTGATACCTTTATAGAAAAGGACTCCTCTATAAATGATGAAATAGATAAGCTTAGGCACTCAGCCACTTCAGCTCTCTTAGAGAGAAGAGATGTAATAATTGTTGCCTCAGTATCCTGTATTTATGGACTTGGAAATCCAGAGGAATATGCTAAGCTCACCGTATCCTTAAGACAAGGAATGATAAGAGACAGGGATGAGGTTATAAGAAAGCTTGTAGAAATACAGTATGAGAGAAATGATATAGATTTTGCCCGTGGAACCTTCAGGGTCAGGGGAGATTCTTTAGATATAATTCCTGCATCCTATTCAAATAAGGGGATCAGGGTAGAGTTTTTTGGAGATGAAATAGATAGAATAAGAGAATTTGATGTGCTAACAGGAAATATTTTAGGAGAAAGGCAGCATATTGCCATAACTCCTGCATCCCACTTTGCCACCTCAAGAGATAAGCTTGACGTTGCTATTAATAGGATTGAAGAGGAGCTTGAGGAAAGGTTAAGGGAGCTTATAGATGATGATAAGGCTCTAGAGGCTCAGAGGCTAAGGCAGAGGACTAATTATGATATTGAAATGATAAAGGAGATGGGATACTGCAGTGGTATAGAAAACTATTCTAGAATTCTTGACGGACGGGCTCCCGGGACGCCACCTCAGACTCTCATTGATTATTTTCCAAAGGACTTTTTGTTATTTATAGATGAGAGCCATGTAACTCTTCCTCAGGTGAGGGCAATGTATGCTGGAGATCGATCAAGAAAGAATTCCCTAGTTGATTATGGTTTTAGGCTTCCTTCTGCCTTTGATAACAGACCTCTTAAATTTGAAGAGTTCGAGAGTAAACTTAATCAGGTGGTCTTTGTAAGTGCTACCCCCGCTGCCTATGAACTGGAACATTCTAAGAATGTGGCGGAGCAGATAATAAGACCCACAGGACTTATCGATCCTGAGATTATCATAAGGCCTATAAAGGGCCAGATTGATGATCTCTACGGAGAGATAAGAAAGACTACGGAGAAGGGCTTTAGAACTTTAGTAACTACATTAACTAAGAGAATGGCAGAAGATCTTACAAAATATTTAAAAGACTTAGGAGTTAAAACCACCTATATGCATTCAGATATAGATACCATAGAAAGAATGAAGATAATAAGAGATCTGAGGGTGGGGACCTATGATGTTTTAGTTGGAATTAATCTTTTAAGAGAGGGGCTTGATATTCCAGAGGTAGCACTAGTAGCCATTTTAGATGCTGATAAGGAAGGCTTTTTGAGATCTGAAACATCACTTATTCAGACCATAGGAAGAGCTGCAAGAAACTCTGAAAGTAAGGTTATAATGTATGCGGATAATGTAACTAGATCTATGGAGAAATCCATAGGAGAGACAAATAGAAGAAGAGGAATACAGGTAGAATATAATAATAAGCATGGCATTACCCCTAAGACGATTATTAAGGATATCCGAGAGATTATTGAAGCTACAAAGGCAGCAGAGGAGCAGGAGAGCTACAAGAGTAAGAGCAAGCTTCAAAGTTTTGAGGAAGCACTTAAGCAGGAACGTGGAACCTTGGATGACATAATAGCTAAATACCAAGCTGAGATGATGGAGGCTTCCAAGAATCTTCAGTTTGAAAGGGCTGCACATCTTAGGGACATGATTAAAGAACTTAAGAAAAAGAAAAAGGATAAATAAAACAGGTATAAGGAAATTTTTAAATCACACCGGAGGTTTGGTACTAATTATGAAAAATAATATTAAGATAAAGGGTGCTAAGGTTCATAACTTAAAAAATGTTTCTTTGGAAATACCCAGAGATAAGCTAGTGGTTTTCACTGGGCTTTCAGGCTCCGGAAAATCATCTCTTGCCTTTGATACCTTATATGCTGAAGGACAGAGAAGATATGTTGAATCCCTTTCTGCCTATGCAAGACAATTTCTAGGCCAGATGAATAAACCTGAAGTTGAAAGTATTGAAGGTCTTTCTCCAGCAATATCTATAGATCAAAAAACCACCAGTAGAAATCCCCGTTCAACGGTAGGAACCATTACTGAAATCTATGATTATTTGAGACTTTTATATGCGAAGGTTGGGGTTCCACACTGCCCAAAGTGTGGAAATGAAATAACTCAGCAAACAGTAGATCAGATAGTAGATAAGATTTTAGAGCTTCCAGAGAGAACTAAAATTCAGATTCTTGCCCCTATTATAAGAGGAAGAAAGGGTATCCATGAAAAGGTTCTAGAGGATATAAAGAAAAATGGTTATATCAGAGCAAGAATTGATGGTGAGGTTATTGATCTTACAGAGGAAGAGGTTAATCTAGAAAAAAATATTAAGCACACCATTGAAGCAGTAATAGATAGATTGGTAGTTAGAGAGGGTATAGGAAAAAGGCTCTCAGATTCTATTGAAATGGCTCTAAAGCTGGCAGATGGCTTAGTTATTGTTAATATCATAGATGGAGAGGATATGCTCTTTTCCGAAAAATTTGCCTGTGCTGACTGTGGTATTAGCATAGATGAGCTTGCACCAAGACTGTTTTCCTTCAACTCACCCTTTGGTAAATGCGACCGCTGTGATGGACTAGGTACACTATTAGAAATCGATGAGGACTTGGTAATCCCTGATAAGAGCAAAAGCATTATGGAGGGAGCCATAGCTACCTGGGGAGATGGAAGATTAAAGGAGGATTCTTGGACTTTCAGTATTTTAAAAGCTCTAAGCAAAAAGTATAAGTTTGACTTAAGCACTCCTATAAAGGACCTGCCTCCAAAGGTTGTGGATATACTTCTCTATGGAACTAAGGGAGAGAAGATTAAAGTAAAATATCAAAGAGATTATTCCTCTGGGGAGTTTTATCACAATTTTGAAGGGGAGATAAACTCTCTAAAGAGAAGATACATGGAGACTAGCTCTGATGCTATAAAAGCTGAAATAGAGCAGTTTATGAGTGATAATCCTTGCCCTAAATGCAAAGGAGCAAGGCTGAAGGCAGAGGCTCTAGCAGTGACAGTAGGAAAGAAAAATATCCATGATTTTACAAAGCTTTCCATTAGGGATGAGCTTTCTTATGTGGATTCATTGGAGTTCTCAGAAAAAGACCAGATAATAAGCAGTCAGATAATCAAAGAAATAAGAAGCAGATTAAAGTTCTTAATAGATGTAGGCCTTGATTATCTTGATTTAGCCAGAAATTCCGGCACCCTCTCTGGAGGAGAATCCCAAAGAATAAGGCTTGCCACTCAGATAGGCTCTAGCCTTATGGGGGTTCTGTATATTCTAGATGAGCCTAGTATAGGACTTCATCAAAGGGATAATGATAGGCTAATAAAAACCTTAAAGCATCTTAGGGATTTAGGAAATACCCTAGTGGTGGTGGAGCATGACGAGGACACCATAAAAGAAGCTGATTATATTGTAGACATAGGTCCTGGTGCAGGAGAGCATGGAGGAGAGGTAATTGCTGCAGGAACCTTAGAGGAAATAAAGAAGGTTAAGGAGTCCATTACCGCTCAATATCTTACAGGGGAAAAGACAATACCTGTACCGGAGAATAGAAGAAGTGGAAATGGAAATAAGCTAGTTATAAAGGGAGGAGTAGAAAATAATCTTAAAAATGTTTCTGCTGAGATTCCCTTAGGAACGCTTACCTTAGTTACAGGTGTTTCTGGTTCCGGTAAGAGTACTTTAATTAATGAAATACTATATAAAGGCTTAAATAAGCTTGTAAATAATTCTAGAGTTATTCCTGGTAAGCATAAGGAAATATTAGGCTATGAGAACATTGATAAAATAATAGACATTGATCAAAGCCCAATAGGAAGGACACCAAGATCAAATCCTGCAACCTATACAGGAACCTTTGATATTATAAGAGAACTTTTCTCAAATACCCCTGAGGCTAAGATGAGAGGCTACAAGCCAGGACGATTTAGCTTTAATGTTAAAGGAGGGCGCTGTGAAGCTTGTAGCGGTGACGGAATCATAAAAATTGAAATGCAGTTTTTATCTGATGTTTATGTTCCTTGTGAGGTATGTAAGGGTAAGCGTTATAACCGAGAGACCTTGGAGGTTAAATACAAGGGGAAGAATATAGACGATATCCTTAATATGACTGTAGAAGAATCTTTAAGCTTCTTTGAGAGCTTACCGAGAATAAAGAATAAACTTCAGACTCTCCATGATGTGGGACTTGGATATATAAGGCTTGGCCAACCTTCTACACAGCTTTCTGGAGGAGAGGCTCAGAGAATTAAGCTTGCCTATGAGCTATCAAAAAGAAGCACTGGAAAGACCTTATATATTCTAGACGAACCTAGCACCGGTCTCCACATTGATGATGTTAAAAGGCTAATAGCAATACTTCAGAGGCTGGTGGAGCTGGGAAATACCGTTGTGGTAATAGAGCATAATCTTGACATAATTAAATGTGCCGATTATATAATTGATTTAGGACCAGAAGGCGGAGATAAAGGGGGAACTATAATTGCAAAGGGTACTCCCGAAGCTATAGCAGCAAATAAAAAGTCCTATACTGGTGAATATTTAAAGAGGGTTCTTTAAAGCAAAGAAAAATAATTTTAATAATAAGGCAAGGGCTGGGTAAAATAATTAT
Source organism: Bacillota bacterium (assembly GCA_023451395.1). Taxonomy (GTDB): domain Bacteria; phylum Bacillota; class Clostridia; order Clostridiales; family Clostridiaceae; genus JAEXZL01. Next base: position 5,836 of record JAEXZL010000026.1, read on the forward strand.
GAACTCAGCCTTTTCTAACTTCTGGCAAATTATTTCACTTAATTGTGATTTATAGTGTATAATCTAAGTAGTCTAATATATAATTATAGAGATTAACCTCTATTAAGAAGTAAGAGAAGAATTATTTAATATATATGGAGTGATATTATGGATTTTATGAAATTACTTAGCTTTGTCTTTACTATTGCGTTTATAGTGATAATATATTTTATTATTATTTATGCTTTGAAGATTATGTCTAGAGATGTGAAGGTAGGCAATAGTAGAAAAAAAAGCGAAATAACTGATTATGACTTAGGCCTTGAAATTTTAAATCCTGGTGATAATGAAAATCTTAAAAAGGGATCAGTTGTACCTATAAGAGGCATTATTTCCCTAGGAAGAAAAGAGGACAATACCATAGTTTTATCTGATCAGTATATTTCTGGTAATCATGCTAAGATATTTATTAAAAATAGAGATTACATTTTGGAGGATTTAGATAGCACTAATGGAACCTTTTTAAATGGTAACAGGATATATGGACGAGTAAAACTGGAGGAAGAAGACGAAATAACCATGGGTAGTTTGACCTTAAAAGTTATAGGATAGTAGGTGATTTAGTTGAGAAGCTCAAAAAATGAAAGGCGTATGCTTTTTTTAACATATCTTCTTTGTTTTGCTTTATTTTTAAACCTTGCATTATTAAAGCAGCCTATAGATAAAGGAGCTTTAATAATGGCAGGAGTGATGTGCCTTATCATAGGTTATTCGCATTTTATAATTAGAAAATTCTATCCAGATGGAGATAAGTATATTTTAATTTTTTCAAGTATTTTGGCTATAGTGGGAATAGCTATGCTCTATAGAATAGATATGATGAAATCTATAAAACAGGTGATTTGGTTTGTATTAGGGATGGCTGCTTATATTCTCATTGTGGTTTTACTTCCAGATCTTAAGAGATTTTTTAAATATAAATATGTCTATATGGGCGGTACCTTATTATTTATGAGTATGGCCACTTTTATAGGAAAAGAAATTTATGGAGCTAAAAACTGGGTCTTTGTGGGAGGTTTTGGCTTTCAGCCCTCGGAGCTTGGTAAGATATTTCTAATTCTATATCTAGCTTCAGCTTTAAGAAATAATCAGTCCTTTAAACAGCTAATAGAGCCTGCTATTATTGTGATGATATCCTTAGGCTTTATGGTGCTGCAAAGAGATTTAGGCTCTGCTCTTATAATCTTTGGTATTGCAATTACAGTTTTATATATAGCTACTGCCAAGTTTAAGTATATAGCAGCTTGTCTCGGGCTTTTCAGTATAGGAGCAGTTATAAGCTATAAAATCTTTTCCCATATTCAAAGAAGAGTCATGATATGGAGAGATCCTTGGCAGTATGCCAATGATGAAAGCTATCAGATAGTTCAGGGGCTTATAGCCATATCTTCAGGTGGCCTTTTTGGTTTAGGCCTTGGGCAAGGATATCCTCAGTGGGTTCCTGTTAACTACAGCGATTATATATTTGCAGTTATTGTGGAGGAGCTTGGAGTTATTACTGCCGTAGGAATTATAATAATATATTTCCTTTTATGCTATAGAAGCATGAGAGCAGCATTAAAGGCAGAGGATGGGTTTTCCCAGCTTTCTGCAGTGGGCTTTTCTGCTATGATTGCTTCACAGGTCTTAGTAATTATAGGAGGGGTTTTTAATATCATACCTCTTACTGGAATAACTCTGCCTCTCATAAGCTATGGTGGAAGCTCTATGCTTACCATGTTTTTTGCTTTAGGAATTCTTCAAAAGATATCCGAGGAGGGGTAAAATGGATAAGGACTTAAGAAAGGGAATAAAAAGAGTATTAGTAGTATTTTTATTTTTATTTATAGCACTTATCTCCTATATAGGCTATTTTCAGCTTTTTAAGGCTGATGCTATTGCATCTCGTCAGGAAAATAAGAGGCTTTGGGCTAAAAGAAATGAGGTCACCCGTGGGGTGATTTATGATAGAAATAAGGGTGTATTAGCAGAAACAGTGGAGAAAACTGAGCTTACTCAGAAAAGAAGCTATCCTCAGGGAGAGCTTTTTGCTCATATTGTAGGCTATGTTGACCAGAGGTATGGTTTGGCTGGATTAGAAAGCAAATTTGATGAAGAGCTCATAAGCTACAGTATTGTAGAAAGAAGCGTCAGTTCTCTTTTGGACCTCTTTAATAGAGAGGCCTTTGGCAGCAGAACTAAGGAAGTGGAAAAGAAGGGAAACAACTTAATTACTACCTTAGATACAGATATACAGAAGGCTGCCTTTAATGCCTTAGGCACAAACAAGGGCGCAGTAGTGGTCTTAAATCCAAGAACAGGAGAGATCATTGCCAGTGTTTCAAAGCCTTCTTATGATACTAATAATTTAGATAAGCTATGGGAGAGTCTCAATACTGATGAGAAAAATACTCCTCTCATAAATAGAGCTACAACGGGATTGTATCCACCTGGATCAACCTTTAAGGTAATTACAACAGCCAGTGCCTTAGAAAATATTAAAGATGCTACATCAAGGATTTTTAAGGATACAGGAAAGATAGAATTTCAGGATGGAAGCAGTCTAAACAACTTTAACAATAAGGCTAATGGAAACATTAACTTAAAAAAGGCCATGTCTGTATCTTCCAATTTTGTCTATGGAAGCTTAGCTATGGAGCTTGGCAACGATAAGCTTAAGACCACGGCTGAAGCCTTTGGCTTTAATAAAAGCCTCAAGGATTTAGATATACCTATATCCACTAGCCGTTTTCCAAGCTTAGAAAACTACGAGGTTGGTAACATTGCCCAAACTGGTATAGGACAGAGCAGTATTCTATCTACCCCCATGCAGATGGCTATGGTGGCTTCTGCTATAGCTAATGATGGAGTAATAATGAAGCCTACTCTTATAAAGGAGATTGTAACCAGTGGAGGCAGAGTAAAGAAATCTTTAGAGCCGGAAGCATTATATAATGCCATATCTTCAGAAAATGCCTCTATCATCAAGGAATATATGGTTGGAGTTGTTCAGGATAGAATTAAATCTAGCTGGAAGAACGTCTTTAATGGATTAGATGCAGCAGGAAAGACCGGTACTGCAGACTATAAGCTTTCTACTGGAGAAGATGCCGTGCCTCATGCTTGGTTTATAGGCTTTGCTCCTGCAGATGATCCTCAGGTGGCTATAGCCGTTATAGTGGAAAATGGGGGTACAGGTGGAACCACTGCAGCTGCAGTGGCAGGAAAGGTATTAAAGGCTGCTTTAGGAAAATAATAGATGAAAACTAATGAAGAAATGGAGGGATTGTTATATTTGACTTTGAGTATCAGTTAAAGATATTGCCGGATAAACCGGGGGTTTATATAATGAAAAACTCCCTAGGGGAAGTTATTTACGTAGGCAAGGCTAAGATATTAAAAAATAGAGTAAGGCAGTATTTCCAAAGCTCAAAAAGCCATTCTGAAAAGGTCAGAGCTATGGTGAAAAATATTGCGGAGTTTGAATATATAGTAACAGATAATGAGATGGAAGCTCTTATTCTAGAGGGGAATCTCATTAAAAAATATTCTCCAAGATATAACATTCTTTTAAAGGATGATAAATTTTATCCTTTTATAAAGATAACTACCAATGAGGATTTCCCTAGAGTTTTTGTTACAAGAAATTATGCTAAGGATGGGAATAGATATTTTGGACCATATACCAATGGTACTGCAGTATATGAAACTATCACCCTAATTAACAAGATATTTCCTTTAAGAACCTGTAAAAGGGTGATAATTGAAGGCGGAGAAACTACAAGACCATGTTTATACTATCATATCCATCAATGCAAAGCGCCTTGTGCTGCTTATATTAGTAAGGATGAATATGGAGAGATGATTAAGAGCATTATTGATCTTTTAAATGGTAAGAATACATCCATAGTTAAGGATTTAAAAGAAAAGATGGAGAAGGCTGCAGAGGATTTAGATTTTGAGATAGCAGCCTCTTATAGAGATAAGATAACAGCTGTTGAGACTATTTCGGAAAAGCAGAAGATATTTACCTCTCGTTCTGAGGACGAGGATTATATTAATCTTTATAGTGATGAGAAGGATACCTGTATTCAAATATTCTTTGTGAGAGAGGGAAAGGTTAATGGACGAGAACACTTTGTTTTCGAAAATACCGCCCAAGATGATCAGGGAGAAATTATACAGGATTTCCTTGCGAGCTTTTATAGTGGTACAGCCCTAATACCAAAACTTATATATCTACCGGCAGTTTCAGACTTAGACCTTATGGAGGAATATTTAAGCACTAAAAAAGGAAGCCGCTGTTCTATTAGAGTCCCTCAGAAGGGTGAAAAAAAAGATCTTCTTAATATGGTTAAAAGTAATGCGAAAATAACCTTAGAGCAGTTTAAAACAAAACTTCTTCAGGAGAAGGAAATAAACAAGGTGGCTCTTACGGAGCTTGCCTCCTTATTACAGCTAGAAGAAATTCCAGTGAGGATGGAGGCCTTTGATATCTCCAACATACAAGGGATGGATTCCGTTGGTACCATGGTGGTTTTTGAAGAGGGAAAGCCTAAAAATAGTGATTATAGAAGATTTAAGATAAAGACTGTTAAGGGTGCCAACGACTATGAAAGTATGAGAGAGATATTAACAAGACGTTTCCGCCATGGATTAGATGAGATTAAATCACTTCAAGAAAGAAATCTAGAGCTTTCTAAAGGAAAATTCATGTATTTTCCTGACCTTATATTAATGGATGGAGGTAAGGGACAGGTTAATATAGCCCTGGAAGTGCTTAGAGAACTAAACCTTGAAATACCCGTTTGTGGAATGGTAAAGGATGATAAGCATAGAACCAGGGGGCTAATTTTTAATAATATTGAGCTTCCTATTGCACCAGGCACCAATGTAATGCATATGATAACCAGAATTCAGGATGAGGTTCATCGCTTTGCTATTACATATCATCGAAGTCTTAGAGATAAGAGGACTCTTCATTCTATTTTAGAGGATATACCTAAGATAGGAGAAAAGAGAAGAAGAAATCTATTGATGAAATTTGGAAGCGTAGAAAATATAAGAAAGGCTTCCTTAGAGGAGCTTATGGAAACACCTTCTATGGATAGGAAGTCTGCTGAAAGTATTAGGGGATATTTTATGGATAAAAAACAATAAAATGGATAGTATGGTAAATAGTTTTAAGCAAATGATAGATAAGAATGAAGTATTTTTTAACGTTACTATGTAAAGGTGCTTAGATGTGCTATTTATGATATAATGATTTTTATCGAAATTAAGGGAGATTAATTTAGTCAAGGAGATATATAATGAATCTAAAAGAAGAATTTTTTACAAAATTAAAAGCTATAATTAAATCTGAAAAGATTGGAATAGATGTGCCTATGAAGGAACACACATATTTTAAGGTTGGAGGACCAGCAGATATACTTGTTGAACCCTCAAGCAAGGAAGAGCTTGCTTCCATAATTGCTCTTTGCAGCAGTGAAAAAATGCCATATTTAATCATAGGCAATGGTTCTAACATCCTAGTTAAGGATGGAGGAATAAGGGGGGTTGTAATAAAGCTTTCAGCCTTAGATAAAATAGAGGTTCAGGGGGAAAGAATCTCTGCAGAAAGCGGGGCACTTTTATCAGATCTATCAAAAATGGCTCTAGAGGAAAGCCTCACAGGTTTTGAGTTTGCCTGCGGAATTCCTGGTAGTGTAGGGGGAGCAGTATTCATGAATGCTGGAGCCTATGATGGAGAACTTTCTTATGTTATTGAGGAAGCGGAGGTTATTGATAAGGAAGGCAGAATAAAAAAATTAAATGCTCAGGAGCTGGAGCTTGGCTATAGAACCAGTTCAGTTATGAAAAATGGTTATGTTGTATTAGAAGCTCGGTTTAAGCTTAAAAAAGGTGATTATAATAAAATTAAGGCAAGAATTGATGAACTTACCTTCAGAAGAGAGGATAAGCAGCCCTTAGAATATCCCTCTGCTGGAAGCACCTTTAAGAGACCTGTAGGACATTTTGCTGGAAAGCTAATTCAGGATGCGGGCCTTAAGGGTTATACCTTAGGAGGAGCAGCAGTTTCCGATAAGCATTCAGGATTTATAATAAATAAAGATAGGGCTAGCGCAAAGGATATACTTTCTTTAATTAATCATGTGCAGCAGACTGTTAAGGACATGTTTGATGTAGAGCTTCATCCAGAGGTAAGAATTGTAGGAGAAGATTAAAAAGAGTACTTAGAAATAAAAGACTTTAGGATATTAATGTCGGCAATATCCTAAGGTCTTTTAATTTTTATGTTAGCTTAGAGAATACTCCAAAGCAAGCTTCTTAAATAGAGGAAGTGAATTAGCTATAGTTTCTGGTGACACGCAGTAAGCTAGCCTAACATAGCCAGGGCAAGCGAAGGAACTACCAGGAACCATTATAATGTTATATTTTTTAGCCGCTTCGCAAAAGGCTTTATCATCAGCTATAGGAGATTCTACAAATAAATAGAAGGCACCCTCAGGCTTTATGCAGTGGAAGCCGTACTCTGTAAGAGCATTATATAGAGCATGTCTATTTCTATTATAAAACTCTACATCCACCTGAGCATCTACACAGCGTCCAATAACTCTCTGCATTAGAGAAGGAGCATTAACTGAACCGGTAATACGGGTGGCTATAGACGCTGCTAAAAACACAGTCTTACTATCTTCTAGCTCATCAGGTATTACTAAATAGCCAATACGCTCTCCTGGAAGAGATAAGGACTTGCTGTAGGAGTAAACTACTATAGCATTATCATAGTATTTTGTAACATAGGGAACAATGGCTCCATCATAGGCAAGCTCCCTATAGGGCTCATCAGAAAATAAAAAAATCGTGCTATTAAATTCCTTCTGCTTTTTATATAAAATTGAAGCAATGCTTTTAATTGTTTCCTCAGGGTAAATGACACCTGTAGGATTATGAGGTGAATTAATTATAACTCCCCTCGTATTTTTAGTAATCTTTTCTTCAAATTCTTTTAAATTAGGCTGAAAAGTATCTGTATTGGGAGAAATAACTACTAGCTTACCATCGTAATTAGCGACATAATTACCATAGTCAACAAAATAGGGAGCAAAAGTTATTATCTCTTCTCCGGGATTCATTAAGGTTTTAAGGGCTATGTTTAAGCCACTAGCAGCACCTACAGTCATTAGAATATTACCCTCATGGAACTTTGTGTCAAAACGTCTATTTAAGGAATCAGCTATAGACCTTCTTACCTCCGGGAATCCGGGATTTGACATATAACCATGTACCAAGGTAGGTTCTTCTTCAGTCAAAATATCGATAATTGCTTTGTTCACAGCCTTTGGTGCAGGGAGATTAGGATTTCCCAAACTAAAATCAAAGACCTTATCCTCTCCGTAAAGAGCTTTAAGTCTATTTCCTTCCTCAAACATAGCTCTAATTACCGAGCTGTTATTTACCATAGGTCTCATTTTCTCAGATATCATTACTCTTCCTCCTGTAGGAATATTTTTATGTCTTAGAATATTCTTAATTATAGGATTATATTTACATTTTTAGTATATCATCCGTTAAAGGGGTAGTCAAACCTTTAACAATTAGAACTGAGATGAACAAATGTCTTACATTTATAAAAAGATAAATAAAATTAGGGATATCCTGCAATGAATAAATTTTTCACTGAAGGATATCCCTATAATAATTAATATTTATATATTTCCATTATCTCCACCGTTGCTTTGGCCGTTGTTAGGACCCTGATAAGGATTATCGTAAGGAGCATCAGGAATTACAAATATACATATGATGTAGGCAACTATTCCTGAAAACCAAGCAAAGCTTAATACTACCCAAATAAGTCTTACTATTGTAGGATCTATATTAAAATATTCCCCAATGCCTCCGCAAATACCAGATATCATTTTATTGTTTCTTGATTTGTATAATCTTTTTTCCATAATAAATCTCCTTTTTTAATCCATTAATATAATATACTATGATTGCCTTATTGTAAGTATAGAGATTGCTCTTGCATCTTATTGAATAATGTGATAAATATATAATAATATAATTATAACAGAAATAGGAATAAAATAAAAAGTGGAAAATCTTAGTCTTTTCTTAAAATATTCTTAACATTTATATTTGGAAGAAAGCGATAATCGAGGAAGAGAAGAGTAGGTAGCAGAAATACCTAAAAGCGACTGAGGGATGGTGAAAGCCTCAAGGAAATACTGCTATCGAAGGACAACTCAGAGATTTTTGCCTGAAACTATAAGTAGGGCAAAAGGACTAATCCCCCTTACAGGATACAAGTGAACCGAAAGGTTAAGCAGGATGGCACCATGGGCCCTCTCATTCCTACAATATAGGAAGGAGAGGGATTTTTTATTCTTTAGGATATTTAATAATCATAAAATTAAGGAGGCAGGATTATGGAAAGATTATGGATCAAGGAATTAAAAAACAAGGTAGGAGAAAAGGTCCTTATAAAGGGATGGATATACAGGCTTAGAAGGCTAAGTAAAATTACCTTTATAATAATGAGAGATAGAACTGGGTATATTCAGGTTGTTTTTGATAATGATAGGATTAAGCAGGAGGATTTAAGAGTAGAAACAGCTTTGGAGATTTCTGGACTTTTAACTGAAGGAAATAATAAATATGCCTCTTATGAAATTCAGGGTGAATCCCTTAAAGTGCTGTCAGCGGTCATGACAGAGCTGCCATTAGAGGTTAATAGCGAGGTGCAGGAAGCAAATTTGGAAACTCAATTAAACCATAGAGTTTTGAGTCTCAGACATAGAGCTATAAATCCTATCTTTAAGGTTCAGGCACTTTTAGCCCAGGGCTTTTCAGAATTTCTAAGGATTGAAGGCTTTACGGAGGTTTTTTCTCCTAAAATTGTTGGAGGAGGAGCAGAAGGGGGAACTGCAATCTTTCAGGTGAAGTATTTCGAAAAGGAGGCTTATTTGGCACAAAGTCCACAATTTTATAAGCAGATGCTGGTGGCCTCTGGCTATGAGAGGGTTTTTGAAATAGGGGCAGTTTACAGAGCTGAGGAGCATAATACCAGCAGGCATCTTAATGAATATATAAGCCTTGACCTAGAAATGGGCTTTATTGAGGATGAAGAGGAGCTAATGGAATTAGAGGGGAAACTTTTAAAATTCCTTTTAGAGAAGCTTAAAAGAGAGGGAGAAGAGTATCTTAAGGAGCTTAAGGTAGAGCTTCCAAGTCTTTCCCTTCCTATACCTAGATTATCACTTCAAAAGGCCATAGAGATATTAAAGGAGAAATATAATAAGGAATGTAAGGGGGACTTAGACCCAGAGGGAGAAAAGCTTATCTGCAGCTATGGAAAGGAAGTTCTTGGTTCTGAGTTTCTATTCTTAACAGATTATCCTCAGGAGAAGAGACCTATGTACACTATGCCAAAGGAAGGAGGAGCAACCCATTCCTTTGACCTACTTTTTAGAGGTCTTGAGATAACCACTGGAGGTCAGAGAATACACAGCTATGACCTTTTAATAGAAAATATCATAAAGAAGGGATTAAAGCCTCAGGATTTTCAGGAGTATACAGAAGTATTTAAATATGGTGTTCCTCCTCATGGAGGCCTTGCTATTGGTCTTGAGAGACTAACAGCTCAACTCCTAGGACTTAAAAATGTCAGAGAAGCTTCTTTATTCCCTAGAGATAGGACTAGAATAACTCCTTAGGAGTGAAATTACTAACAATATACAGTATAATCAAGAATAGGAATAGCAATTAATCTGCTTTTAACTGTATAATAGAACTGGATATAATAAAGAAATGCTAATATAATAAAATATTATTAGAAGAAACTTATTATATGTTATTATAAAAATAAGCTAACTATAATAGTTTTAGTATTAATGAGTATTCCTTTTATAATCATTATAAGGAGAAGCTTAAGAAGAGGAGGGGTGTGTATATGAGATTTATTATAGTTACAGGATTATCTGGAGCTGGTAAAAGTGAAGCAGTAAAAAATCTTGAGGATCTAGGATACTTCTGTGTGGATAATCTTCCACCAACACTGATACCAAAGTTTGCAGAAGCCTGTGTACAAAGTGAAGGAAAAATTGAAAAAGTAGCTTTAGTAATAGATATTAGAGGAGGTTCCTTCTTTGACAGCCTCTTTCAAAGCTTAAATTACCTTAAGGATAAAGAGTTTAAATATGAAATTTTATTTTTAGATGCTTCTGATGAGGTGCTTGTAAAGCGCTTTAAGGAAACTAGAAGAAGGCATCCCTTAGCTCCTGATGGGAGAATAATAACTGGTATAGGTAATGAAAGAAATAAGCTTAGAGAGGTAAGGGATAGGGCTGATTCAATTATCGATACCTCGAAGCTTGCTCCAAGAGACTTAAGAGATAAGATAAATTCTCTTTATGGGGATGAAAAGCATATTTCTACAAGCCTTTCCATAACGGTGATTTCCTTTGGCTTTAAATATGGAATTCCTGTAGATGCGGATTTGGTCTTTGATGTAAGATTTATAGAAAATCCTTTTTATATACCTGAGCTTAAAAAGTTTTCAGGCTTGGATGAGCCAGTTAAGGTCTATGTTATGGAAAACCCTGAAACCAAGAAATTTATGGATAGGCTCTTGGATATGACAATGTTTCTTATACCAAACTATCTAAAAGAGGGGAAAAGGCAGCTTATCATTGCCATTGGCTGTACCGGAGGGCGTCATAGATCTGTAGCCATAGCTTCAGCACTTAAAGAAAGTCTTATAAAGGCTGGATATACCACAAGCATTGAGCACAGGGATATAAATGAGGATGTGAATAGAGGAGCTTCAAAGCTATGAGGATATGGGAATGGCTAAGGCCAGGAATTAAAATTAAGCGCTGGATTCTCTTTGCAATTCTTGGAATACTCCTTATTGCTTTTGGAGTTAATGAGCTGGTAGCTCACAAGCTCTACAGCCCAAAATATCAGCTCTTTTGGGCTTTCCTAAATATCTCTGGGATATTCGTTATCTATATTTCAATAACAGAGGGAATGAAGTCAATAATAGCCCTTATCAATAAGGGGTACCTTAAGGTATCTTTTGATAATAAAAAGATAGAAAGCCTTATATATGAGAGAAGGCTTCTAGTTAAGGGGCCAAAGATAGTAGTTATTGGAGGTGGAACTGGGCTTTCCACTATGCTTAGAGGATTAAAATACTACACCACAAATATCACTGCTATTGTAACGGTAGCAGATGATGGTGGTGGCTCCGGAGACTTAAGAGAGGACTTAGGCATGCTTGCTCCGGGAGATATAAGAAACTGTATTCTTGCTTTGGCTGACACGGAGCCTCTTATGGAGGAGCTTCTTCAATATAGATTTACTGATGGTAGGCTTAAAAATCAAAGCTTTGGGAATTTGTTCTTAGCAGCAATGGATGGTATATCAGATAATTTTGAGGATGCGGTTCAAAAGATGAGTTCTGTATTGGCGGTGACAGGAAAAGTGCTTCCTGTGACCTTAGATGATATGAAGCTTAGAGCCCAGTTAAAAAATGGACAGATCGTAGAAGGAGAATCAATAATTCCCATAGAGACACTGGCACAGAAAACCAGTATTCAAAGGCTTATGATTGAGCCGGAGAATGCAAGAGCTCTTCCAGATGCTATAGAAGCAATACAGGATGCAGATGCGGTAATAATTGGCCCTGGAAGCCTATATACCTCTATAATTCCTAACCTTTTAGTTAAGGACATAAGCTCTGCACTAAAGAGGACGAAGGCCTTAAAGATATATATATCTAATATCATGACCCAACCAGGAGAAACTGATGGCTTTACTGTATCAGATCATGTAAGTACAATTCTAGCTCATACTGGAAATGGAGTTATAGATTATGTTATAGGTAATGTTGAACCTTTAGAGGAAGAGCTTAAGAATAAGTATCACAAGGAGAATTCCATTCCGGTACTTTTTGATAGAAAAGAACTGGAGAAGCTTGGAGTTACAGCTATTGAGGCCAATTTAATTAAGATTAAAAAGGGCCTCATAAGACATGATGAAGATTATCTTGCAAGAGTTTTGGCAGAAACTATAATGGAAAGAAAGCTTTTGTACGACAGAAAGAGGATACTGGAATATATGTATCTATCAGAAAGAATAAAGAATTCTAAAGAAAATTAGATATAAAGTAAATTAGTTAAGGAAGGGAAACCTATGTCATTTTCATCAAAGGTAAAAGGAGAAATATGCAGATATACTGATTTAAGTAAGGAAGAGGCACTGGCTATGCTTTCTGCAATAATGAAGGTTAGCGGTACTCTTTCCTTTACTGGAAGAACAACAAACTTTAAGGTAACTACAGAAAATCCTGCCAGTGCAAGGCTTGTTTTTACTCTATTAAAGGAGCATTTTAAAATACATGCAAAGCTTATGGTGAAAAAGAGCAACTCCTTAAAGAAGAATAATCTATATATTGTTATGATTGAAGAAAATATGGGAGTTAAGGAGCTTTTGACAGAGGCAGGTATAATGAGGGAAGAGGAAGGTCTTCTGTCATTAGACTATAGAATAGATAAGGACTTACTAGTAAATGAGGAATGTAGAAGGACCTATATAAGAGGGGCATTCATTGGAGGAGGAAGCATAAGCAACCCAGAAAAGACCTACCATTTAGAGTTTGTCACTCACAATAATGAATATGCACAGGACTTGAGTTCTCTCATAAACGGCTTTGGACTTAATTCTAAGGTTATTCAAAGAAAGAGCAGCTATATTGTTTATCTCAAGGAAGGAGAGCAGATTGTAGACCTTCTTAATATAATTGGTGCTCATAGCTCTCTATTAGAACTGGAAAATATAAGAATAATGAAGGAAATGAGAAATAATGTAAACCGTCTGGTAAACTGTGAAACGGCAAACCTGAGCAAGACAGTAAATGCTGCTATTAGACAGGTGGAAAGCATTAAGCTTATTCAAAGGGAAATCGGACTTGCAAGACTTCCCAAGAACCTAAGGGAAATTGCTGAGCTTAGGCTTAATTATCCTGATGAATCCCTTAAGGAGCTGGGAGAAATGTTGGAGCCTCCAGTAGGTAAGTCAGGGATAAACCATCGTTTGAGGAAGATAGAAAAAATAGCTGAGGAGCTTAGAAAGAGCTAATAACCTAAGGAAAAGAGGATGGATAAATGGGAGATATAAAGGCGTGCCTATTTGACTTAGATGGCGTTATTGTAGATACTGCAAAGTATCATTATCTTTCCTGGAAGAGGCTTGCTAAAGAGCTGGGCTTTGACTTCACAGCAGAGGACAATGAAAGATTAAAGGGTGTAAGCAGGATGGCATCCTTAGAGATACTTCTTTCCCTAGGAGGCTATAAGGCCACAGAAGCGGAAAAGCAAGAAATGGCGGCAAAGAAAAATAAATGGTACGTGGAATATATAGAAAAGCTCAAAGAGGATGAAATTCTTCCAGGAGTTAAGGAGTTTTTAACAACCTTAAGGGAAGCGGGAATTAAAATTGCTTTAGGCTCTGCTTCAAAAAATTCTATGCGGATACTAGAAAATCTAAAGCTTATACCATATTTTGATGCCATAATAGATGGCACTAAGGTTTCCAAGGCAAAGCCAGATCCGGAGGTGTTTCTTCTAGGTGCTAAAGAGCTTTTTGTAAAACCTGAGGAAACGGTGGTTTTTGAGGATGCTGAGGCAGGAGTAGAAGCAGCTAAAAGAGCCAAGATGAAGGCTGTTGGAATAGGGTCAAAGGAAGTTTTAAAGGATGCAGATAAGGTTATATCTGGTTTCTTAGGAGTTGGCCTTGATATATTAGAGTTTTAAAGTGCATAAAAAAGCTATCTATAAGAATGAAATAAAGCTTATAGATAGCTTTAATTATAAGATATACTTTAATGAGCACAATCTAGCTTATATAAATTAATTTTCTAACTTGTGATTAAAGGTTACAAATTGATCATCATTCCAAGGTACGTAAAAAGAAATAGTAACCATATTCACATTATTATTTTGAATATATTGTTTAGATATTGTATTCGACCTTATTTTATCAGATAAAGAATCACTAATACTATTTAAGTTTTTTACAGCATTAGATGGATCTTCTTTATTATCAATATAGTCTATTGGAATTTCTATATATAGTTCTTTCGCTTTATCTTTAACACCAAATCTTTTTAGGGAAAAGTTATTATGCTCATGGACAAAATCGTACACTATTTTTTGAGTTTCTAATTCTTCTGCAGTTTGTTCTATGGATATAGGTTCATATATTTTCACACTTCCGCCATTATATCCTAATATTCGCAAGTTACTAGTATTCATAAATTCAATATTTAGTTCATTTAATTTTAGAAAGCCATAAGTATCTTCATGAGAACATAAATCCATTAATTCATCTGTAATTGCACTAGTTAATTTTTCAGTTTCATCTTTATTCATATTCTTATTATCAATAGATAACTCTAGGTTGATATTTAAATTATCAAACTTTTTTTGATTCCTATCTTCGTGCATCAATAAACTGTCAATGTTGATATTTAAATTGCTTATATCTATTAATTCTTTATCATCAATATAATTGACTAGTTTTTCTTCAAAATACTTAACTACATCATCTGCAGGTATACTATTAATTTTTTCTATTACAGCACCCTTTTCTGACTCTGATAAATTTTGATAATCTGAAAAACTTGGTAAACCAATGGAATTGTTTTCTTCTTTTATAGAATTATCCTTTGTTTTTATATCCTTATTACACCCTATGCCAATAAAACACACAAATAATATCATTAAGGTCAGTACAACTTTATTTTTCATAAAAGTCACTCCTTTAATTTTATTTTTTAGGGTTTAGCATAACTTAAAGGGTTATTTCGTTAGATTTGCTTACTTTGTAAGGTATTAATAACACACTTTTCTACTTAGTCTTCTTTACTACTCTCTATATACATTATTACATAAATTAGAAAAACTTACAAATAATATTAAATTACTTTGCTAAAGGGAGATGAATTGCATGAATTCTATGCTGGGAAATGCCATAGGGTTATAAATATACGCCCAAAATAATAAGGGTAGTATTATTACTACCCTAAAATAATTACCGTAAAAAGTATTAAATAATAAAATTAAACTATCTGGTTAAGCCTTTAAAGGCATTAATGTTTTCTGGTGTATATCCTTTCATAGCCTCAGGAGCATGTTCAGAGAGTATTTGATATACCTCTTTATACATTTCCATGTATTTCTTTGTATTAGCTACGGCATATTTTTTCCCATTCTTAAGCTCAAGAATAATGCATTTATGGTTTGGCTTAGAATTTACGCTATGATCTTCAGGGTATATCCACACAATATCCCTTATAGGGATAAGCCACATACCACGATAATCAAAAATTAAGTAGTCCTTTAAAATCATCAATTTAAGCTTTTTATAAATCACAGCATCAGCAAACTGAGCATTTAAATTTTCTTCTAATTCTCTATCATAAGTATTTATAAAGTTGCTGTTCCTTCTGAAGGAAATTATCCATATGCGACCACAGATTATTAGAGCCAATAGAGAAAGGATAGATAATATTACAGTAAAGGTTTTTAAATGAGTTATAGGTGTAAGAGAAGTATCAAGATAAGTATAACCTATAATATCCCTAAATTCTGTACTGGAGAGATTTTCATTATAAAGCTCATTAAAACTCTCATTTAATATATTAAATAACTCATCATCTATTTTAACTGGCATTCCAGTAATTGTAACAGGTTTAGGAGCTTTGTCTATTTTACTATAGGTATAATCATGTATTTCCTTTAATTCTTCAAATTTACTATGTTCTAACTGTACTATGTAATAGTCATTGTCATCAGCCACAATATAATACATCTTGCTAGTATTAGTGCTAGCTACCATATCAGTAAGTATCTGTATTTGTACCTTGCTATATTTCTTGGCGTTTTTTTCTGGAATGAAGTATATAGGTTCATCTATTTTAGCTTGAGATAGATAAGAATGTCCCATTAGAGAAGCAGCGAAAGTAATAGCTGATATAATAATTGCTAAAGTTAAATTACGGCTATATAGGGCCTTTTTTATAGATGTAAAAACATTATCATTTATATTAATCACCTCTTAATTATAATTATTCATAATAATAGTAAACCTTTTCTTTTTTGCCTTTTACTTAATATTTATTAAAACTATCACCATCCATATATTCCCTTATTTTTATTAATATACTCTAAAATTAACCTTATTCGCCATATTATACCAAAAAACTCAATATAATTATATACTATGTTCTATTTTTTGTAAACATTGTGTAAATATTGATTTTTTAGATTTGATTCTTATGTCTTTGTATTTAGATTTGTATGAAAAGTATATCACTAAGCTATAAGAGGTTTAACACTTTCTTTTTTGCCTTTTCCATTTTTGAATAATGTGCCTGAAATATGTAATAATAGCATTCGAATAATTAGTACATTTACGAAAATATACTAATATGTAATAATTTATATAAATAACTTTCTTTAAATAAAAATTGAATATTATGGAGAAAAAATAATGAAAAAATTATTATTAATTTACAATTATATAATGGGATGTGTTTTTGTTATATATTGCAGCTATTATATTATTAAATTATTTCAGCAATCAAAGGGTTTAATTAAACAGTCAGAAGGGATGATTGTTTATTACAGTCCTAGGGGTATAATTCCAGGTTTAATATTAATCCTTCTTTTGGCGTTGATACCTAATATTATAGGGAGGGGAAAGCAAATTAGTAAGAAGACAAAAATTCTCCTAATCATAGAGGTAATAGCATTTTTTATAATACTTGCACTTATAATGAGTAATCAGATTTTACCTGATATGATGTCTTGGATATTTTCTATTGGAATGATTGGAGTATTAGTTTTCTCATTTATATATCTCATGAGAAAATCTAATAGCAGGGTGTAAAAAATTTTAAAGGGAAGAAATATGGAGCAACCTACAACTGGTGGATTTTCATTTTTGTAGGTGCTTTTTTTGTATATCATTTTCTTTTTGTTGAAGCTACTATAAGGTACTAACTTTCAAAAAGACTTTCTTGTTTAACGTAACTGACATTAAAATTAAGGATTTTAAAGGCCCATTGAAGTATAAAACCGGTTTCCAGTACAGGTATAATTTTTTCAAGGTCTATATTTTCGACTAAAAGCCAGAGTAGAGAAATAGGACTTGCACAACTTACCAAGAACTTGGGAGGATTGTTTAGCTTAGTTAATTTAAAGAACCAAGATAAGAGTCGTTGGAATAGGTTTCTAGGAGGCTTTAAGGTATGCAGATAAGGTTATATCTGGTTTCCAGAAAGCTGGCTTTGAAATATTAGACCTTAAAGAGCATAAAAAGCTATCTATAAGAAAGAAATAAAGCTTATAGATAGCTTTTTATTTAATTGCTTTTTAGTGATGCCTATATTTTGTAAAATATGTTTTTTATGTTTTGGTGATTTCTGGAAGAATATTTAATATAATGTTGATGAAAATAACAAAAAAAGTATAAAAAATAATTTATTTCCATGTCATACAATATCTTACTTCGACAATGGTAGAGGAATATAATGGTGTTGTCAGTTATTTGTATCTTACTTATGTAAAATGAAAAGACAAAATATTGGGCATAAGTATTTTATATGAATAGAGGGGGATAAAAGTGCAAACAAACAATGGTAAAAAAAGATTTTTTTATTCTTTAAGTTTTTTAATAGCTGGAGTAATAATATTAGGTGGCTTGCTAATATCAGTGCATAAAAGAAGAGTAAAGGAAAGAGTTATAGTAAAAGAAATAATAGAAGAAAGAACAGAAAATAAAAAGATTTTTTTAAATTCGGATGGCTCTTATTCTATGAAGTTATTTAAGAGACCTGTGCATTATAAGAGGGGAAATACTTATGAAGAGATTGATAATGCTTTTGTATTGATTGATGATTCAACTATCGTAGGAGACAAGATATATAAAAATAAAGCAAATAATATTGCAATTAATGTAAATGAAAACATTACAGATGATAATCCTGTAGTTATGAAATATGATAAATATAAACTTTCTTTTAAGCCTATATATACAGATGAGTATGTGAACTTTAAATTTTTAAGGTTAGATAACAATGGAAAAATGATAGAAGAGCATAAAAAAGGAAGAGAAAATATAGAATCTATATCCTCTTTAGAATATAGAAATGAAAGTACAGGATTAAGATATTCTGCCTTGGTAGATGGTATAAAGGAGGAAATTATTTTATATGAAAATCCAAAGAATAATATTTTTGAATTCTATATAGATACAGAGAATATTTCTCTGAAGTTAGATGAGAATGGACAAATTCTTATTCTAGATAAAGATAAAGAAGAGATTATAGGTGGAATACCTAAGCCTTTTATGTATGATTCATCAGAGGATAATAATTATTCAGAGAATATAGAGGTTAAACTTGTTGAATCAGAGGAGGATAAGGGAAAATATAGAGTATCACTGATAGCTGACAATGAGTTTCTAACTAATGAATCTACCAAATATCCAGTAATAATTGATCCTACAGCTGCCTTTGGTACTGTTAGTACTTGGGCAGATAGTTATGTACAGAGCGCTTATCCTAATACTAATTATAGATTAAGTACTGAATTAAGAGCTGGATATGTTTCATCTATAGGGAAGGCTAGATCTTATATAAGATATAAATCCCTGCCAAGTTTGGGTAATGTAGCAATTTTATCTGCTACATATTATGCCTATAATATATCCAATATTGCATATGGAAATTTTGCATTTATAAACTTACACAGAGTAACTAATGATTGGGATCCTTCTACTATAACATGGAATAATGCAGCTTCATATAATGCTAGTGAAGAAGGTGCATCAGCCGTAAGCAGCAATGGCTGGGCTTCTTGGGATTTCACACAAATAGTAAGAGATTGGTATAGTGGGGCTCAAAGCAATTATGGATTTGTTTTAAAGGATAGTGAAGAGACATCTAAGTATAGAAAATTCTATTCTTCTGATGGAACAAATGTTCCGTATATGCAAATAGATTATGCTTATTTACCGGTATCTCCGACAAATGTACCTTGTCAAGCTTTAAGTACGGGGGTTAATACAGGAAAAGGATATGTTAATTTATCTTGGAATGCAGTAGATTATGCTACAGGTTATAAAGTAGCAATCTTTAATGGAAGCTATTACGAGTATTATGATGTTGGAAATGTAACATCTTGGTCAAGCTTAGGTAAAAAAATATGGCCTACTGCAACAGAAGTCAATAATGGAAGGTATCAGCTCCATAAGGACGGTTTAGGTGATGATCTACCAAACGATCCTAAGAGTACTTATGCTAATAGTAGCGGAGGATATGGAAATTCAAGTAACTATTGGTTTAGGATAGCAGCATATAATCAATATGGTGAATCAAATATATTTGACAATTGGGCTACTCCTACACTACCTGATAGTACAAGCCCTAACGCTGTAAATAATATAGTATTTAATACAATTAATAATCCTCCTATAAATACACCGAACAGTTGGAACTCTACCATATCTTGGGGACAGGCTTCCGATAGGCCAATGAGTATAGGTAGTGGTATAAAGTCATATAAAGTAAGACTTTACCAAGAAGGTGTATCTGGAAAAAAATCAGAAGTTGAAGTTAGTGCAGCACCTTATTCCGTAAACTTTAACAGTTTATTAGATAACACTAAGTATTATACTACAGTTCAGGCATTTGATATGAATGGAAACTATACTGCAGAGACAAAATCGAGTACCATAACTACTGGAGATAGAACAGCTCCTGCAAAGCCTAGCTCGGTGACGCTTGACAAAACTTCTTGGAGTAATTCGCCAACAGTAATTATATCTTGGACGGGAATTACAGACAATGTAGCTTTAAAAGATGTTCAGTATGCAATAGATACTAATGCTTGGATTAATACAGGAAAAAATACTTCAAGTGGATCATATACAATTAACACTGGACAATTAGCAGAAGGTGAACATCTTATTTATTTAAGAGGTATAGACAATGCAAACAATCAAGGGGGAGTTACTTCAGTTAAATATTATAAGGATACAGTTATACCACAGGGAACGATTAATAATGTTACAGATATGCAGTCTGTAACTGGGACTATTGATATATCTGCTACAATATATGATTTAAATATTAAAAATTGGACACTGGATTATGCCGTAGGAGAAGAGGGAAGCAATTACACATTATTGACTTCTGGATCTACTAATATTACAAATCAACAAATTTATTCATGGAATACTGAAGACTTAGCTTCAGATATATATATATTAAGGTTAAAAGTCACTGATTTAGCAGGAAATGAAAAAATATACTCACTTAGAGTAAATGTTGCTAATGAGAGTAGCACTGGAAACACTACCATTAAAACTAGTAAGAAGGAGTTTGACGTAGTTATTTCCGGAAGTAAAATAGAGAGTGTTAAAGGTCGCAGTATTGAAGTATATTATGATCCTCAAGATTTGGACGTGTTAGATTTATCCTCTATAACAAATAAGAAAGAGCTGTCAGCGGGTAAAATTGAGGGGACTAACATTGTAATTAATCAAATTGAACCTGGATACATTAAATTTTCCGTGGAATTTGATATTAGTGATGGGAGTATATGGTCTGGTGTGTTAAATTCTATCAAGTTTAACTCAAAGAAGAATGGGGAAGTTGAAGTTTCTTATATTATAAAATAGATTAATCAAACATTAAGCTTTAGTTAATATGAAAGGTAGGCAAATGCCATGAAAAAGCACCATAAAAAAATAATTTCTTTAATGCTAGTAATAATACTAGTTTTAACTCATAGTTATGAAGTGCTTGCAGCTACTAACATAGTTAATAATATAGATAATATACTAGAAAATAAATTATCAAAAATTAATCTAGGGGCCTTTATTAATTATGATTTATTAGTAAATAAAGGTGACAAAAGCAATAATGTAGTTAATGAAAATATAAATAAAAAGATATTAGAATATGATGACAAAAGTGAAAAGATTCATAAAGCAAATAATAAAGAAATCAACTTGATAGCGCCAGTAATAACCATGGTAAAAACTGTTAATAGAAATACTAATATTATCACATGGAATGGATTTGATGACTCTATTTATGAAATTGAAGTAGATGGAAAGATTATCAATGTAAGTTCAAATAGAGCATATATTCATAGAAATATGGATTTAAACATTGAACATACCTATAGGGTAAGGGCAAAGAACTCATTCGGAATAAGTCCTTGGGGGGAATTAGTTAAGAAAAAAGTCGATTATGCACTAGGTGAAAAAGAAAATGAAGCTTTAAAGAGTAGTACAAAAAAAGTAGATGATAATATTTCAAGCAAAAACTCCCCAGAAACATTGTCTGAAATAAATGAATATAATGAGGCCTATTTAACTACATCAGTTCATATTATTGGAAGAGGTTGGCTTGAAACAGAGTATGATGAGGTTTTAGGTGATGTAGAAGATGTAGTTGATCAAGTAAAAATTAGGTTGAATAATGTTCCAACAGGAAGAAGAATTAAATATAGGTCATATGTTAAAAATACTGGTTGGCAATCATGGACATATGATGGAAATATTACTGGAATTATAGGAAAAGAAATTCAAGCAATAGAGGTAAAAGTAGTGGAGTTAAATTCAGACAACGTGGAAGTGCAGGCTGAAGGATATTCTATACAGTATGTACTATATTGCGCTGATTTTAGTAATGTTGATACAATATCCAAAGATGGGGAAACCAGCGGAATTATTGGAAAAACAGCCTCAGCTTTTTGGGCCCAATTAATAAATTCAAGGGAATTTATAAAGGAAGTAATAAAAGAAAATACTAAATGGACAACCTCCGGTAGTCCATATGTTATAAAGGGAGATTTAATAATTAATCAAGGAGTAAAGCTTGAGATAGACCCAGGAGTTAAGGTTGTTTTTGAGAAGTATTCTTCTAGAACAAATGGGATTGAGATTAATGGTAACCTAGCTATTAATGGTACAGTTAATTCTCCAGTAAATTTTACCTATAGCGAAAATGGGAATGCTATTTCTCCTGATAATTTTACTTACAAAGGATTATATGTAACACAAACTGGTAGTTTAACTGCAAATTATTTAAATATGGAATATAAGGGAGAGGCTATTACTAGTTTAACAAATAGAGGACAAGCAATTATTAAAAATTCGATAATTAACTCAGTGGTAACCAGTACGCCACAATATAATACAGGAATATTACTTAGGTCTGAGCTGAGTACTTCAATTGAAAATACAACTATAAATAATTATCTTACTGGTGTTAATGTACAGCAGAATAATGGAACATTTACTTTTAAAAGCAACAAAGTTAACAATAGTAATGTAGGTATGGTATTAAGCAACCATTTAATGAGTAATACAGGACAAATTAATATTAATAATAATGAGCTTACAAATAATGACGAAGGCATTGTTATATCAGAAAAAAACAGTAAGGTTCTTGCAATTAATATTTCAAATAATAACATCAAGCAGTCAAAGTATTCTGGTATTAAAATATATGCAGATGATTTATCAAATATTAAAATTAATAGCAATATAATTAGCGGGACTGATTCCAATAGGAAGTATACTGGTGGCGGACCATTATATCTTGAGATTAATGGCCTTAATACAGATGCAGGAAGCAGTATAAATAATATTAATCCTAAAGACGAATCTATGAAGAATACTTTTAGCGGAAATAAGTTTGATGGATTGATGATGTCAGGTTCTCTTTCATCAAATATTAAATTACCTAAGGGTACATCAAACTATATAATTGACGGTTACCTAACAATACCGAAAGATAAACAAATGGAAATAGAAGCAGGAACAAATATTAATATTAGAGGATATATAATGGTCGATGGAAAGGTGATTGCTGAAGGAAGCAGCACTTTACCTATAACCTTTACATCTATTAGTGATAGCATAAATGGAGTAACTCATACCACAGCTTCAGGATACGATATAAATAGGGATAATAATTATGAAGCTATATATATATCCGAAACTGGTGACTTTAGAGGAGTTAATGTCAAGGCTAGAAAAGGTGGAAGAGATTATGAAGAGGGTGCAAGCTATTTTCCAAGTAATTTTAAATCCTGGGGAAATTTAAATTTAATAAATTCAGAAGTTGGGGATTCTTTAACCAATGGAATATTTTCTATAGGAAACCTAAGTGTAATTAATTCAAAGGTTTATAATTGCTTAGAAGATGGAATATCATCAAGGGGTACTTTAAATTTAATAAATTCTACTTTGTCTGCTAATAGTACTGGATTATTATCTTATTCAGATAAGGAAAGTACAATTGTGTCCAATACATTTAGCGGAAATAAAGCATATGGGCTATATAATCTTTCTGCGAAGAATGTTGATGCAAAGTATAACTACTGGGGATCTCCATATGGTCCTTCTTATTATGATAATATTGGCAGATTAATTAAAAATGGTGATTTGGTCAGTGATAATATAATCTATGTGCCATATTTAGCAAATGAATATAAAAGCAATCTTGGAGATGAATTTAACGAATATATAAATGGATTAGAATATAATGTTCAGAAGCAATTTGGAGTTGAGGGAACCAACAGTTCTACAGGAAATTTTTCGAAAAGTCATGAGGATATGTTAAGTTCTTTTGCAGGATTAGACATTAATTTAGGAAAGACATATAATTCACTTAATAGCAGTGTAGATATATTTGGAAAAGGGTGGAGGTTTAGCTTTCAAGGAGACTTGACTGAACATACTAATGAAGAGGGTGTTAAATCAAAAATTGTTAAGCTACCTGATGGAAGTTTGCAGAGTTTTAAGGAGAACTCCGATGGAAGCTTTATTGCTAATGATTCAAGGAATATATTAATAAAAAATGCTGATGGTAGTTTTACACTAAGGACTAAAGACCATCTAGAGTACACTTTCACTAATAATAAGCTATCAAGAATTAAAGATAAAAACCAAAATACTATTTCTATGGGGTTTGATAACCAGGGTAAATTATATACCATTAGCGATGCCTCAGGTCGAGTTTTTACCTTTAACTATACAGATTCTCTGGTAAACAGTATATCGGAGACTTTTAATGGGGTATCAGGTAGATCAATTCAGTATTCATATTTGAATAATCTTTTGATTTCGTCAACAGACTCTGCTGGAAAAGTTATTAATTATGAATACAGTGGAAATGATCAATTAAGTAAGATAAAGGATAAAGAAGGAAATATACTTGAGTCAATTGATTATTATGAGGATGGAGAAAATAAAGGCAAGGTTAAAGAGCATAAAGATATATATGGTAATATCCAGAAATATAATTATGATAATGTCAATAATAGAACCTTAATAACTGATAGTAATAATAAAATTACTGAACAATGGTACGATAATGAAAGATTTATAACTTTTACTGTATATCCTGACAGAACAGTATCTTTTACAGAATATTATATTGAAGATGGTTCAAATAAATATGGAGAGTCTAAAAAGGAAACAACAAGAACTGGAGCAACTATTGAGTATGAAAGAGATTCAAAGGGCAATATAATTAAGAAGATTAATAATGATAATTCTCACAAAGCTTACGTATATGATGATCATAATAATTTAATTAAAGAAGCAGATGAGAACGGACACCTTACATTCTATATTTATGATAATAATAAAATAAATATAATTAAAAAAGTTCAACCCTTGGATGGGATAAGTGATTATGTTACTGGTGTTGATGAGGGCAAATATGCCGTTACACAGTATATTTATTATTCCGAGCAGGAAAGGGTAAACCTTGGATATAAAGTAAAAGGGCTTTTAAAGCAAACTATAGATCCAGAAGGAAGTAGTATAACTTACACTTATGATTCTAATGGTAATATTTTAACTACTATAAATGAAGAGGGTAAAACTACATCCTTTGAATATGATAGTTTAGGATACAAGAAAAAAGAGACATCCTCTAAGCAATATAATACTCACTATCAATATGATAGCAACGGTAATTTACAAAGGACTGTATTACATGGGGGGGAAACTTCAAGAATAGTCTATGACAGTTATGGAAGAGTAGTTAAAGAAATTAGTGCAGATCTATATAACCCAGGCTTTGATAATTTATCTAACTATTCCTATAGCGGGGACCATGGTACAAGATATGCTTATTATCCAAATGGAAAGCTTCAGTGGATGAAAGATGCAGAAAATAATTTGACCGCTTATACTTATGATTTATATGGAAATATTAAGTCAGAAACAAAACCAGATGGTGCAGTCTATATTTATGAGTATGATGATATGAATAGATTAATAACTATTTATTTTAAAGAAAGCACTAATTCAGCACAAGTACCCATTGAACAAAAATCGTATATTAAAATATCTGAGGGAGTAATTCAAACAATTAAGAAGCAATTTATAAATGATAATGAAAGCTATCTTACTTATACGACTACTGATTATGCTAACCGAATTATCGAGGAAAAGAATGCTGATGGTTCTAAGAAAACCTTCAATTTTAATCCTAATGGAACTATCAATAATGAAGTTGATTACAATGGGAATGCTACTTACTATGAATATGATGGGATAAATAGATTAATTAATCTTTGGAAGCCGCTTGAGAATATAAATGGAATCAAAAAATATACTGTTTATTCTTATGCATATGATAAGAAAGGTAATAAGGTTACGGAAAAAGTAGGCAAAAATACCATTGAAAAAGGGACTGAACCAGAGGAATTTATTACAGTAAACTATACCTACTATAAAAATGGAAATATTAAATCTCAAAAAGATAGTTCAGGGAGAATAAAAGAATATTATTACGATAATGATGGATACTTATCATCTGAACATAAATATCTTGAAGAGGGTAAAAAGACTATTACGGATTATGAGAATAGTTATTTAGGAAAGCCAATTTCTAAAACTGAGTATATTGAAGCTAAGGATATCTACGGAAATAATAAGAGCAATAATGAGGGACAAGCTTTAATAACGAGATTTACTTATGATAAGAATGGAAATCTGGCATCTACAACTACTCCAAGCATAGATACAGAAGATAACTTTACTCATAATAGTATTACAACAGCTTATACTTATGATCATCTTAACAGAGAAGTAAGCGTTAGTACTCCTGGAAAGGATGAGTTTGGTAATGATACTACTATAATAGAAACCTGTGTTTATAATTGGATGGGCAATAAAGTTCAAATAATTGATCCACTAAATCGAGTTACAGAATATTTATTTGATAAAAGAGGGTTTTTAAATAAGGTTATTGATAGTAATGGTGGTATAACAGCTTATTACTATGATAGAATGGGACGATTAATTGCTGAAGTATCACCTAAGAACTTCGATTCAAATAAGGCTTTGAGCCAAATGGAAAGAACTGAATATACCTATGATATAAATAATAGGGTAAAGACTAAAATTAGCAAATATAATGATAAGAAGTTTAATGTTACTAATAATATATGGAATGACACATGGGTGGAAGTAGTATCTAAAGCTTATAAATACGATGGAAATGGAAATCTTGTTAAAGAATTAAATGCTTTAGGCTATGAAAGTGGTTCTGGAACTACTGTTGATGAGAAAATAAATAATGGGTACGGAACAGAGTATTTATATAACTTAGCAAACAAGGTTGTACAAATTCTTGAGCCAGAATCTAAGACTCAGAATTTTCAATATTCTAATAAGTTTGCTTATGACCCTTTAAATAGAAAAATATCTGAAACAAATGGAATAGGAGTTAGTACTTTATATGAGTATGATGATGCCGATAATCTTATCTCCATTAAGATTAAAGAAAATAGCAACAGTGAAGAACAGATAGTACAGGTTAAAGTCTATGATCTTTTAGGTAGAGTAATAAGAATAACAGATGGCAATGGAAACAAAACGATATATGAGTATAATTCTTTTAACAAGATTAGAAAGGTAGTATACCCTGGAGATGAAACTATAGCTTCAAATTCTGTAATTTATCAGTATGATGTTTTAGGAAGATTAATGAAAGAGATAGAAGCTGATGGAACAAATACAATATATAGTTATGATAATCAGGATAGGGTATTAATTAAACGAATTTATGAGGATGGTAAAGAAGAAGGTACCATAACAGCGACTTATAAGTATGATAAAGCGGGAAATAAACGCTTTGAAAGTGATGGGAATGGGAACATTAAAGAAATTACTTATGATGAGCTAAATAGACCTAAAACTTCTAGTTATACAGTTACTGACAAGGATGGGAATAGAAAAATCCATACAACAACTAGTAGCTATGACAAAAATGGTAATGAAACCTCTGTTAAGGATTGGAACAATAATACCTTTTCTAAATCCTATGATGGAATTAATAGAGTGATTGAGAAAAGCAATCCTTATTCGGTTATTGAAAGATTAGAGTATAATCACAATGGTTCTCAAAGTATTTCCTATGATGCAATAAATAACAAAACCCAATATCATTATGATTTAAACAATAGACTTATTAAAACTATTGACGGAGAAATGAATGAAACAACACAAGGATATAATAATGCAGGAAACGTTGAATGGAAAGCTGATGGCAAAAATAACAAAACTCAATATGAATATAATGTTTTTAATAAGTTGACGAAAGTAACTAATGCTAAGAATGAGGCAACCCAATATTTTTATGATTTAAATAATAATTTAATTAGCCAGATAGATGGTAAGGGTAATATAACAAAGTTTGAATACAATGCTGCCAATAAGCTGATTAGGCGAATAGATCATGGTGGAAAGGTAGTAGATGGAGAAAGCTTAATCTATAAGCCCGAAAAGGTTGAGAGCTATACCTACTATGCTGATGGTACTCAAAAGACAATAACAGATAGAAATGGTAAAATAACAACTTATAATTATAATATTCTTGATTTACCAATATCTAAGATTATAGGAAGTACAACCATAACGTATACCTATGATAAAAATGGAAATCAGCTTTCTATAACGGATAAGAATGGAACAATATCAAGAGTATATGATGAGTTAAACAGGGTAATAAGTAAAAATGTAGACAACATAGGTGAAACTACATTTAAATACGATATAATTATTAATAGAAGTGACATGCCTCAAGCTTCCTATGGTGAGAAAACTGTAGATCCAAAAGGTAATATTACCACTAAAATTTTTGATAAGGCGGGAAGGGTAAAATATGTAGTAGATGGAGATGTTACAGCAGCTATTTCTGCAACTTACGATTACAACAATAATGGAAGTACTAAAAGTATAATGTACTCCACAGGAATAGTAGAAGAGTATTCCTATTATGCAAATAATACTTTAAAGTCTCTTGTAAATAAGAAAAACAGCGGAGAGATTATAGAAAGCTTTAATTATGAGTATGATAGAGCTAATAATCAGGTTAAGAAAATAGATAGGAAGGGAACTACTTCATATAGCTATGATTCTCTCAATAGGCTGTCTAAAGTTTTAGAGCCTGCAGGTAAGGAAACGAGCTATACCTATGATAAGTCTGGTAATAGAGAAAGTGAAGTTGTTAAGCAAAATGAAAATTTAATATCAAGCACCATTTATTCTTATAATGAGCAAAATCGTCTTCTAAATACTATTAGCACAAAAGGCTTAATAGTTGATACTGTAAGGTACTTCTATGATAATAACGGCAATCTGACTTATAAAGACAAGAGCAGCACTAAACCATTTACTTCTCAAAATGAAGTCCTCTTTTCTTCAGTAGCTGGAGAAACGGAAAATGATATAAGTAAGGATGTAGTGTTTAATGAGTATGATGAATTAAACAGACTTGTTACCACAAGAGTTGGAGGTAAAACCTATAGTTATGAATATAATGGCGAAGGATTAAGAATTTCAAAAACTATTGATGGAGATAGTACAAAATATTTATATGAGGAAGATAAGATTATCCTTGAGCTAGATGCTGCTGGAAATGAAAAGGCAAGAAATATTTACGGAACTAACATTCTATTAAGAAAGGCTCCCTCTGGGGAAAAGTATAATTACTTATTTAATGGTCATGGTGACGTTACAGCCTTAACAGACAATGGTGCACAGGTACAAGCTACTTATTACTATGATGCCTTTGGAGTTTTATCGGAATCTACTGGAGATATAGATAATCCTATAAGATACGCAGGCTATCAATATGATGGGGAAACAGGAAATTACTATCTAATATCAAGAATGTATGATCCAACTATAGCTAGATTCCTTCAGGAGGATACTTACAGAGGAGATATAAATGATCCGTTGAGTTTAAATCTATATACCTACGTTCATAACAATCCAATAACTTATGATGATCCTAATGGACATTGGATTCATATAGCAATAGGTGCAGCAATAGGTGCAGCTATTGGAGTAGGTATTAATGCAATTAGTGATTATATGGATGATAAGACTTTTAATAACGGATGGAAATCTTATTTAGGATCAGCAGTAGAAGGAGCTGTGGTAGGTGCGATTACAGCAACTACAGGAAATCCTTCTCTATTAACTATAGTAGCAAAGGAAACAATAGGAGGATTTGTAGGCAGCTCAATAAAACAGTATATAACTAAAGGAAAAGTTTCAATAAAACAATCTTCAAAGGATGCATTATTTAGCGGATTAATGGGAGTAGGAGGAAGTTATTTAAGTAAATCCATAACGCCCATAAAGAAGATAATAAAGGAA
Organism: Bacillota bacterium; assembly: GCA_023451395.1. Classification (GTDB taxonomy): domain Bacteria; phylum Bacillota; class Clostridia; order Clostridiales; family Clostridiaceae; genus JAEXZL01. The sequence continues at coordinate 35,635 of JAEXZL010000026.1, forward strand.
ACGGAAGTTGTAACAAGAGCTAAGGGGATAGTGCTCACAGGCCTATCAAAGATGGATGAAGGCTTCAGTAAAATAAATAAAAAACTTGGAGAAAATGTATCTAAGCTTATAAATAATATAAATATACCAACAAAAAACAACTTAGCCTTTGCAGGAGCAGGAAGCACTAGCAGCTATAAGTTTGATGTAATATACAATAATGCAGATGATGCAATTGAAAATAGTATCAGCAGAATTAGCGGAAGCAATAAGATAGATAATCCAATTAAGGGAATAGAAAATAAGATTAATACATCTAGAAAGGGGATTAGTGAGGGGGTAGGAGAAGCTACTGTACCTAAAAGACCAGGTGGGTATGTGAAAAATGATGTAGATATGTATGAAAACTTGAGTCCTCAAGTAAATAGAGCTCCAGGAAACAAAAATATTGCTGCGGACAATAGGGTTCAGGCTCATCATCCAATACAAAATGAATGGGCTGAGCGTAATATACCTG
>JAEXZL010000168.1 GCA_023451395.1 Bacillota bacterium
TTATAGATATTATTCGCTCTAAAACAGAGCTTTCTATGAAGTCAGCTATGCTCCAAAGTCAGGGAAGACTTTCCCGGGAAATAAATTTATTAAGTGAAAAATTATTAAATGTATTAGCACATATCGAATTTGTTGTGGATTTTACTGAGGATGATGAGGAACCAGATGAGCATACCCCAATACAGGTAGCAAAAAATCTAACAGAAACCATAGAAGCCATAGATAATTTACTAGCTACCTCCAATGAAGGTAAAATCATAAGAGATGGATTGGATATGGCTATAATTGGAAAACCTAATGTTGGTAAATCTTCATTGTTAAATGCTCTTCTTATGGAAAGAAGAGCTATTGTTACGGAAATCCCTGGAACAACTAGAGACGTAATTGAAGAGTATCTTAACTTAGATGGAATTCCAATAAAAGTAACAGATACAGCAGGGATCAGAGAAACTGAGGATGTTGTGGAAAAAATTGGAGTGGAACGCTCTAAAGAAAAGGTAAACGAAGCAGATTTAATTTTTTTAATGCTTGATTTAAGCCGTCCTTTAGAAGAAGAGGATAGGGAGATAATAAGCTTTATAAAGGAAAAAAAGTATTTAGTTATTTTAAATAAAACTGATTTAGATAGAAGATTGGAATTACCCTCTGAGCTTTCTTTAAAGAATGTTATAGAGATATCTGCTGCAGAGGGAACTGGAATTTCAGAGCTAAAGGAAAAAATTAAGAATATGTTCTTTAATGGAGAAATTGATACTGAAAGTCTTTTAATTACTAATGCAAGGCATAAGGAAGCTCTTTATAGAGCTAAGGAAGGCTGTGAGATTGCTTTAGAACAGGTGCAAAGTGGTGCCTTTCTTGATTTAGTATCAATTTATGTCACTGGAGCCCTTAAGGCTCTAGGAGAAATTACTGGAGCAGAAATTCAGGAAGATCTTGTAAATAAGATATTTTCAAGCTTCTGTGTTGGAAAGTAGGTGAAGAATATGAATTATAATGCAGGCGAATATGATGTTGTAGTAATAGGAGGAGGTCATGCAGGCTGTGAAGCAGCATTGGCTTCAGCTCGTATGGGCTGTAAAACTCTGATGTGTACAATGAATTTAGATAGTATAGCATTTATGCCTTGTAATCCTAATATTGGAGGAACTGCAAAGGGACACTTAGTGAGAGAAATTGATGCTTTAGGAGGAGAAATGGGTATAAATATAGACCATACCTACATTCAAACTAGAATGCTCAATACTTCTAAGGGTCCTGCGGTACATTCTCTAAGAGCTCAGGCTGACAAGAAAATGTACCAGGAAAGAATGAAGAAGGTTATTGAAACTCAGAAGAACCTTGACTTAAAGCAAGCAGAGGTTGTTAAGATAGATGTTAAGGATAATGAAGTTGTAGGTATAGTTACAAGGACTGGTGCAAAAATAAAAACAAAGGCCTTAGTTTTATCTACTGGTACTTATCTAAGAAGCAGAATAATTCTTGGAGAGGTTAACTATAATAGTGGACCTAATGGCTTTTCTCCAGCTAATGAGATTTCACAAAGCCTTGTTGATCTAGGAATACCTTTAAGGAGATTCAAGACTGGAACTCCAGCAAGAGTAAATAAGAGATCTGTAGATTTTTCTAAGATGGCTGAACAAAAGGGTGATGAGAAGATAGTACCATTCTCCTTTATGAGTAATGCTGAAGAAATCAAAAGAGAGCAAATATCCTGCTATCTTACCTATACTACTCCTGAAACATTGAGAATTATTAAAGACAATATTGATAGATCTCCAATGTACAATGGGGTTATAGAAGGTGTGGGACCAAGATATTGTCCTTCTATAGAGGATAAGGCTATGAGATTTCCTGATAAGCAGCAGCATCAGATTTTTATTGAACCAGAGGGAGAAAATACCGATGAAATGTATGTTCAGGGTATGTCTAGTTCTCTCCCAGAGGAAATACAGCTTCAAATGCTTAAGACAGTAGTTGGTCTTGAAAATGTAGAAATGATGCGTACTGGTTATGCAATAGAATATGATTGCATAGATCCTACTGAACTAAAGCCTACCTTAGAGTTTAAGCTTATAAAGGGACTTTTTGGATCAGGACAGCTCAATGGAACCTCTGGCTATGAGGAAGCAGCATGCCAGGGATTAATTGCGGGTATTAATGCAGCTCTATCTGTTAAAGGGGAGGAAAAGCTTGTATTAACAAGATCTGATGCTTACATTGGTGTACTTATAGATGATTTAGTAACAAAAGGGACTAATGAGCCTTATAGAATGATGACCTCTAGAGCAGAATACAGACTTCTTTTAAGGCAAGATAATGCAGACATGAGATTAACTGAAATAGGAAGAAGAGTGGGACTTGTTTCTGATGAAAGATATGCACGATTTCTTGAGAGGAAGAAGAGTATTGAGGCAGAGCTTGATAGAATTAAAAGCATCCAGATAACTAATAAGGTTGAAAATAATGATTTGTTATTAGCTTTAGGATCTGCGGAGCTGAAAAAGCCTATTTCTCTTTATGAGCTTATAAAGAGGCCCGAACTTGATTATTTTAATGTTAAAGAATTAGATGGAGAAAGACCAGAATTACCTGAAGATGTTATGGAACAAGTGAACATAATTTCTAAATATGAGGGATATATTGAAAAGCAGCTAGAACAGGTTAGACAATTTAAAAAGCTAGAAAATAGAAGAATACCTGATAGCTTTGATTATGAAGGCGTTAAGGGCTTGAGAATAGAGGCTACTCAAAAGCTTGCTCAGATAAGACCTATAAATATTGGTCAGGCTTCTAGAATCTCTGGTGTTTCACCAGCAGATATTTCAGTTCTCCTGATATATTTAGAGCAGTACTATAAATCTATTTCTAATACTTAGGAGGAATAGCATGAAATACTATGATATTATGAAGCAGGCATCTTTGGATGTTGAAATGGATTTTTCCATAGAGCAATATGATAAGTTCATGACTTATATGGAAATGTTAAAAGAATGGAATGAAAAGATCAATTTAACAGCTATTACTGAGGAAGAGGAAATTGTTAAGAAGCATTTTATCGATTCTATTAAAGCATTCAAGGCTAAGCCCTTCAAAGAATGTCAAAGTCTTATTGATGTGGGGTCTGGAGCTGGATTCCCTGGCATACCTATAGGAATTATGAGAAATGACGTTAATATTATATTATTGGATTCTTTAAATAAGAGAGTAAATTTTCTAAATGCTGTAATCACTTCCTTGGGACTTAAGAATATAAAAG
>JAEXZL010000220.1 GCA_023451395.1 Bacillota bacterium
ATGGACATTTTTGTACCTATGGGTAGCTTATAAAGCTCTAAGCCCTCAGTGGTAAGGTTTTCTGCAAATTTACCAGTACATAATCCCTTTATTCCTAAGAGTGACATTTTATTGATGCTTTCCTGCCCTAATAAGCTTACCTGTCTATGCCATTTACCTGCATGGGCATCTCCCACAAGTCCATGGTCAGTCTGAAAATAACCCTTTTCTATAGGATGTTTAACTACACCTTTTTTTTCACTTATATTCACAGCTAATACTTTAGCCATACTATACCTCTCTTTCAAAATCTCCGGATTTTCCACCGGTTTTTTTAATTAGCATAATATCAGAAATAACCATACCCTTATCTATTGCCTTACACATGTCATAAATAGTAAGAGCTGCAGAAGAAACTGCTGTAAGAGCTTCCATTTCAACACCAGTTTGTCCCGTATTTTTGACAACAGAAGTGATCTCAATACAATTTTTAACTTCATCTATTGTAAAGCTTATATCACAGCCAGATAGGAATATCGAGTGACACATGGGAATTAAAGCAGCTGTATTTTTTGCTCCCATAATTCCAGCTACCTGAGCTACTGAAAGAACATCACCCTTTTTTATGTCCCCCTCTGATATTCTCTTTAAGGTTTCTTCTTTCATGTATACCCTTCCGAAGGCTTTTGCCTCCCTTGCGGTTTCCTCCTTATAACTTACATCAACCATTCTTGCTCTTCCCTCATTATTAATATGGGTTAATTTCATCCTATCCTCCTATTTGATACATCTGTCTTTTACTTTTACTCACTCCATCACTATCAAGAAAATGTTCTAAGGGCTTGTTAAATATAGCCTCTCTTATAGTTCTTATTAATTTATCTTCCTTATGGATGAATTTTCTAATACTTACTTCCTCCTGAGAATGAAGGCAGGGCTTTATAGTGCCAATAGCTGTAAGCCTTACTTTATTACAGCCTTGGCAAAACTTACAGCTTAAGGGGCTTATGAATCCCACAGTACCCTTTCCATTTTCAACCTTGTACATAGCTGCAATTTTGTTATTATCCTCAGGAAGCATTTTTAATTCTGGAAATTTCTCTATTATATCCTGAGATTTAATATAACCCTTTTGGAAGTATTCTTTCCCCTCTCCAATAGGCATTAGCTCAATAAATCTCACTTCTATAGGAAAATCTCTAGAGAGCTTTATGAAGTCTTTTATTTCATCATCATTTATCCCCTTAACCATTACCACATTAAGCTTTAAGGGTGTAAGTCCTATTTTCATAGCCTTTTCTATAGCCTGAAAAACCTTATTTATATTTCCTCCCCTTGTAATTTCTCTATATTTATCAGCTTTCAGTGTATCAAGACTTATATTAACCCTATTAAGCCCTGCTTTCTTTAGCTCTCCTGCCAAATCATCAAGGAGTAATCCATTAGTGGTTATAGCTATATCTTTAATTGTGGGAATCTTATGGGTTTCATAAATAAGCTCTTCTATTCCCTTTAATATAAGAGGCTCCCCTCCAGTATATCTAACCTTTTTTATTCCCAGAGAAGAAAAGGCCTTAACAATTTTTATTGTTTCATCAAATCTCAATATATCTTCATGCTTTAGTAGCTCTATACCATCCTTGGGCATACAATAAATACACCTTAGATTACATCTATCTGTAAGGGAAACCCTTAAGTAATCAATATTTCTGCTATACTTATCCTTCATAAGCTCCTCCTATATAGAAATAATCTGTCCAATTTTTGAATAGTCATAGCCCCCAAGACTATGTAGCTTCTCTTTAAATTCATCACTGGTTATTACAGAAATAAAGCTTCTAATTCCTTCAATGTGCATATACTCTCTTGGAACTGCTATATCATATTCCTCTCGGCCCAAGGGAATGAAATCAAGTCCCATAATGGAGGCTGCTGAATAAATTCCAAGTCCCGCCTCTGAATCCCCCGCTGCTATAGATGCAGCTACAGAAAGATGTGTAAATTCTTCTCTATCATAGCCCCTTATTTCTTCTGGATTTATATTTTTATTTTTAAGCATGTAATCTAAAAAGAGTCTTGTCCCTGCCCCTCTCTGACGATTAACAAATTTTATCTTTCTATCTGCAATGTCCTTTAGGTCTTTGATCTCTAAAGGGTTTCCCTTTTTAACCATGATACCTTGAATTCTACTTACTACCTTTATAAGATCAATATTTTTATTAGATAAATACCTTTTTAAATAGCTTATGTTATATTCTCCACTATCTTCATCTAAAAGATGAATAGGTGCCATATGAGCCTCACCCTTTTTTAAAGCTATAATTCCTCCCATACTTCCTACATGGGAAGAAGATAAAAATAAGCTTCTATCCCTTTCATTTATCATGGTACTTATGATATCCAATATGGGATCATGGCTTCCAATGGAAATCAGGGTATTTTTAATATCCCCTTCATCTTTTAATAATTTAATTCTTACCTCAGTACCAGCCTCTATCCCTTCAAGATTTTGAGGAAGCTCTAATATACCATCACACTGCACCAGGGACATGGTTGCTCCTGCACCTCTGCTAACTGGTGTTGCTATAAACCTTCCATCAATAAACCCTAGCTTTACCCTTATGAACTCTAAATATTTTAATGAAGACATTATTCTTTTAGTGGTTACAGCAGCAATCTCTGTATGCTTCTTAAGTTTCAATCCCTGATACATGTATAGGAGTTTTTTCATTATAAATTCCATGATTATATATGCAGAAACGGGGTAACCAGGAATACCTATAACAGGCTTTCCTTTTATTGCTCCAAGAATTACTGGCTTTCCAGGCTTAATAGATATGCCATGGACATAAACCTCTCCAAGCTCCTCTATAATCCTTGAAGTAAAATCCTCTCTCCCAGCTGAAGATCCTGCATTAACAATTACTATATGGCATTCCTCAGCAGCCTTTATTACTGCATTCTTTATATCCTCATATACATCCTTTTCAATAGGATACCTTCGTGCATTTCCTCCCCATTCCTCAATCTGAGCAGAGAATACCCTTGAATTAAAATCAATGATATCTCCCGTCTTCAATGGGGTGCCTGGCTCTACTAGCTCAGTACCTGTAGGTATTATCCCAACCAAGGGAATTTTACACACTTTAATTTCATTTATACCCCCAGCCATTAATCCCCCTATATCC
>JAEXZL010000010.1 GCA_023451395.1 Bacillota bacterium
ATACATTTAGTAACTTGTCCATTTTATTCTGTCCCCTCCTACCTTTATATCTTTGCTAAAAGCATTCTTCTCATTGATTTAATTGACTGAGTAAGAGGCCTCTTACCAGGGCAGCTAAAAGCACAGCTACCACATTCACAGCACTCCATCCCATCATATTTTAAAAAGTTTGCTTCATCATATCTCTCTGAAAAGTCTGCAAGTCTTGAAGGAATAAGATTTGCAGGACACGCACTTACGCATCGACCGCAGTTTATACAGGCTGAGGACTCCATATCTGACACATCATCCTCAGTAAGACAAAGGAGTGCCGAGGAAGTTTTAGTTACAGGTACGTCTAAATTAAAGATACCAAAGCCCATCATTGGGCCTCCAGAAATTATCTTAACAGGATCCTCTACAAAGCCTCCTGCCTCCTCAATAAGCTCATGGTAGTTTGTCCCAATTGGTACTGAAAAGTTCCTAGGATCAGCAATTGCATCTCCTGTTACTGTGACTATTCTATAAAGGAGGGGTCTACCCATGTAAATTGCATTGTAGATAGCTGTTATGGTATCTGCATTGTTAACTATACAACCAGCATCTGCAGGAAGCATTGATGAGTTTATCTTCCTCCCAGTAGTAGCATAAATAAGCTGCCTTTCAGCACCCTGAGGATACTTTGTTTTAAGCGCCATCACTTGGATAAGAGGCTCATCCTTAGCGGCTTCTTTAAGTTTTTCTATTGCATCAGGCTTGTTGTCTTCAACAGCAATTATTCCCTTTGCATTCTTAAAAAGACTTACCGCAGCCTTAAGCCCCCCTACAATCTTAGAGGTATCTTCCATCATTCTTCTATAGTCTGATGTTAGATAGGGCTCACACTCTGCACAGTTAGCTATTATATAGTCTATCTTGTCCGGTTCCTTTGGAGATAGCTTAACATGAGTAGGAAAACCTGCTCCTCCCATGCCCACTATTCCAGCCTCTTTAATAATATTAAGCTTTTCTTCTCTTGATAAATCTTCTATTGGTTTTATTTCTGGCCACTGTATCTCTTCAAAATTACCGTCATTTTCTATAACTATAGAGTTAATCATATCTCCGGTAACCACAAGCCTCGGCTCTATACTTTTTACTGTACCAGACACTGAAGAGTATATTGGAGCTGATACAAAGCTTCCTGCTTCTGCAATCTTCTGTCCAATAAGGACCTTATCTCCTTTCTGTACAATAGGTATTGCCGGTGCCCCAATATGCTGAGACAGCGGATATACTAAGTCTCCCTTAGGATATACCCATTTTATAGGTTTATCCTTTGAAAGCTCCTTACCATCATAAGGATGAATTCCCCCTTTAAAGGTACTCAAATGCATTTTTACGCGCCTCCTTGAAACTTTTTACAAAGTTTTTGTCATTATCCACCGCTTCCAATAATAAGAATTTTCTGACAATAAATAGTATAGCAATTGATATCACTCCTAAAAGGGTATCTGTCAATTGTAAATGATAAACTACCATCTCTCTAGCTGTAGCAAAGAGAAGCACCTCTGTTATTGTATTGGTAGAATGTCTAACTAACATTTTTACAAATTCTATTCCAACTACTAAATTCAGAGCCTGTGCTAAGAAAGTAGTTATAAAGCCTTCTTCATAGGCACCAAACATCTGCGGCAAAGAATTGGCAATCAATCTAAAAAATTCAACTACAATTACAATGATTACCGCAACTGATACTACTAATTCAAAATACCTAGCTAATTCAAATAATTTATTCTCAAATCTACCCTTCATTTTAATCCCCATTAATCTTAGAGCTTTTGAGCAATATAAAGAAACTTCCTATCCCAAAAGCTCTTAAATTATTTTTTTTATTTACCCCTTTTTTTATTTACCTCTCTAGATTATCCAAATAAAGTATTCTGTCCAGTTTACCTATTGCCTTTTAGATTCTAGCAACTCCACTTTTACGTGCAGCCTCTGCAACTGCCTTTGCAACTGTCTTTCCTACTCTAGGATCAAAAGCTGCAGGGATTATATATTCCTCATTTAACTCCTCCTCAGAAATCAATCCTGACAAAGCATAAGATGCTGCTATTTTCATTTCATCGTTTATGTCCTTTGCTCTTACATCAAAAGCTCCTCTAAATATTCCTGGAAAGGCTAAGACATTATTAATTTGATTAGGAAAATCACTTCTTCCAGTTGCAATTATTCTTGCTCCTCCAGCTTTTGCATCCTCGGGGTAAATCTCTGGTGTTGGATTAGCACAAGCAAAGATTATTGCATCCTTAGCCATAGTTTTTACCATATCTGTTGTCATTGTACCTGGTGCACTAACTCCTATAAATACATCTGCCCCAACTATTACATCCTTTAAGCTTCCATCTAATTTATCTCTATTTGTTATTTTAGCCATTTCCTCTTTTATAGGATTCATTCCCTTTTCTCTTCCCTCATATATGGCTCCTGTTCTGTCACAAAGGATTACATTCTCTATTCCATATGAAATAAGAAGCTTTGTTATTGAAATAGCTGCAGCTCCTGCTCCATTAACAACAACCTTTACCTCTTCTTTTCTTTTTCCTACTATTTTTAATGCATTTATAAGACCTGCCAAGGTTATTACTGCTGTTCCATGTTGATCATCGTGAAATATTGGTATATCACATTTTTCTTTCAATCGTTTTTCTATTTCAAAGCATCTTGGAGCTGATATATCCTCTAAGTTAACCCCTCCAAAACTTCCTGATATCATGTAAATAGTGTTTACGATATCATCCACATCTTTACTTTTAATACACAATGGAAATGCATCCACATTACCAAAGGATTTAAATAATACACATTTACCTTCCATTACTGGCATACCAGCTTCAGGTCCGATATCTCCTAAACCTAAAACAGCACTTCCGTCTGTTACCACTAGACATGTATTCCATCTGCGAGTTAATTCATAGGACATGTCAACATCTTTTTGAATTGCTAGACAGGGTTCTGCAACACCAGGTGTATAGGCCAAAGACAGATCCTCTTTAGTTTTAACTGGTACAGTTGCAACTACCTCAATTTTTCCCTTCCATTCCTTATGGAGTCTTAGACTCTCTTCTCTAATTGATTGGCTCTTATCCTTCATGTTATTCTCCCTTCTAAAAATATTTATTCTTAATTTAATGATAATACCTTTACATACATTGGTAAAATATTTATTTCCTATGAGTTAATAGCTAAATCCTATTAAAAACAAAAAGCACCAGAGAAAAAACATTTCTACAGATGCTCTAAAGAAAATAATTATCATTAAACTATTTTTTATAATCATAATTTTTAGTAAAACTAATAAATTGTGTTGCACCACTGTAATTATGTTTGCCCTTTTTCCATATTAGTCCTATTTTTATTAGCATTGGCGGGTTAAGAGGAATGCCTATTATATCCGCATCATTTAAAATGACATCTTCAAATAAAAAAGCACCAGCATTATTATATTGAATAAACTCTTTTATTGTATTTAACTGATTTGAATAAAGAATAATATTAGGCTGAATATTTATCTCCTCAAATCTCTTTTTAATATTTACATTTTGGAATGATCCTGACTTCATAAGAATTATTGGCTCATCTATTAATTCAGAAATATTCACTGATGTCTTTTGAGAAATTGGATTGCTTTTATTTACACAATACACTAATTGAGTGACCATTATAGGAAAGCAGTTAAACTCCTTCTCTATTTCTTCATCAAGAATAACAATAGCTAAGTCTAATTGATCCTCCAAAACCTGCTGTTTTGTAAGAAGCGATCCGTTTTCTTGAACTTCCAGCTTAATCTCAGGATAAGCTTTATAGAATTCACTGAACATAGAAGGAAATAATACTGTTCCTATCATTGGTGGAATACCAATTTGAATATGATTATTTTGACCTCCAAGGTTCTTCATATTTCTTTCTACTGTATCTATTCTATCTAGTAGTATTTCAACCTGTTCCCAAAAATATTTACCCTCATGAGTAAGTATAAGACTTTTTTTTTGCCTATGAAATAGGTTTACAGAAAACTCCTTTTCCAAATCATGTATAGCATTAGTTATGGTAGGTTGGGAAATATGTAACTCCTTTGATGCCTTTGTAATGCTTCCATATCTACATACTTCTCTATAATATCTCAATTGCATAATTTTCACAAAAAACCACCTCAGAGACAATGATATTTCACTTCTATTATATCATAAAAATTAGCGATAATTGAGACAAACAACCAAGATTTAGCACCTCTAATAACTTTCAATACTACCCAATAGCTCTATATCATATTTTATATTACTCATTTTGTTAAATATCATAAATTTGTGAAAGCAAGCCTTAAGACTTTCTATACGCATTGGAGTTAAATCTATTCCTTCCTCAAGCCATAGTCTCTTAACCTCTAGCTCTCCTGTTTTCTTATTATTTACTAGTTCTCCTCTGCCTATAAAGGTATCTCCAGATAAAATTGGCAATACATAATATCCATATTTTCTCATGGAAGCTGGTGTGTATATTTCCCATTTATAATCAAAGTTAAAAAGCTCCTTTATTAGCTTTCTATCCCATAGCATGTTATCTAATGGAGCTATCAACTCTGTACGAAGTAATAAATCATCTTTCTTAATATCAATAACTTTTTCAATTAAGTAGGAATCAGAGGTTAATAGGTATAAAGGAGTTTCTATTCCTTCTACTAGAATCTCCATTATCTTTCCTTCCTCTAATAATTCACTAAATGCCCTTTTTCTCTGTTCAGCTTTCATATTTCTAATACCTAGCCAAGCATCAGAAGGTCTATTCCAAAGAAGACCTACAGAAGAAATTCTTTTGAGTACTCTCCACTTAATATGGTCTATTTCCTCTTCATAAGGATCTTTCTCCATAAGTATTTCCTTGGAAATATAATCTTCAGTGAGGCCATAGTACTTATTAGTTCCTTTTTTATGATGAACAATAAGCTCTCCTCTAAAAAACAAGGTTTCTAAAACCGCTCTAGATAAGGTTGTAGGGCTCCAATACCAATCTACTACTTCTTTCAAATGAAGCTCTTTGGAAGATAAGGGTCCCTTTTCCTTGATTAAGCTCTTAACCTTACCCTCTACTGGTTGAATCTCTTGAAACCCTCGTCCTCCTTTTTTGTTTTCTTCTCTAGTCCTCTTAAAATACTTCCAATTCTCCAAGGGTATTATTGAAAGATTTTTATCAAAATAGTCCACAAGCATCCTATCTTCATATAGGAGCTCATAGAGCATAGCCTTTGTAAATCCTTTGATTCTGGATTGAAGTACAAGTTCCGGATTTTTTCCGCATACATCTATAGGATCAAATTGTATACATCCTCCTTGCTTTATATAACCCATTATCCCTTTTTTCTCTTCAAATATATATTCTCCAATTAACCCTTGCTTTAATAGTATAAGCCTTCTGGCTTCCTCTTTATTTAAGCTTATTTCCATAATTATCCCCCTTACCCTTATTTTAAAGGCAGCTTAAGAATACCTCTCAAGCTGCCTGTTTATCATTATCCTTATACTTCTATGTTAATTGCTTTTAATAGTTCCCTAGCCTTTATCTCTAATTCCTCAAGGCCTTCATTATTATCTACAACATAATCTGCCTTGGCCACAATTTCTCTTACATTCTTTTCTGTATTATGGTTAGGATCTGATTTCTTTGCTACCTCTTCCCCATCTCTAATAATAAGTCTCTTCATTCTGGTATCTAAATCCGTAACAATACCTACCACAATAAAGCCAAGGTTTTTCCAATAATCATAATCCTCAAAGGTCCTCCCTCCAACTATCATTGGAAGAAACTCATCATTTACCCTTTTAAGATTAGCTATGATATCCTCCTGCTTGTTTTCTTCGGAAATTTCTTTTAAGTCCTTCTTTTTATAGGCCTCAAATATTTTACTTAAAGCATAGTGATTTAATATATTCCTGTCTATTTCTCTAAGCTTATCTGCTGCTATTTGATAAAAACCTCTTTCCTTCCCCTTCCACTCAGGGGTAACCCTTAATATTGGCTTTAAGGAACGAATAATATCTCCCAAGCCATACTTCTTAATATCTGGCTTTAGGTCTATAAGTATATCTCCTAAGGTATCCTTACCCGAACCCATTTCACCAAATATAATTATTCCATTATATTTACTCATAATCCTTCCTCCTTGAGTATTATATTTTCAACTTATTCATTCCACTTAGCAATAATATGCAGCTCTTCCGTAGCCTCTGTATATTGAAGGAGCTCACTATTTTTCTGCATGAGTTATGTAATTTAATAATTATCTATTCACTTAAAGCTCAAGGTTAACGTAAGGCCATCTTTACCAATAATAGTGTTTTCAAAAACTTCAGCAGCATTTTTTTCATATTCCTCCGCATTTACCATAGCAGGAGAAAAATGTGTAAGCACTAACTGCTTTACTTCTCCATTATGAGCCATAGCTGCAGCTTCTCTAAAGGTCATGTGGCGATTTTTTATAGCCTTTTCTATGTCATCATCACTACCATAGGTTCCTTCACAAATCATTAAATCTGAAGCTCTCACAAAATCTTCAATTAATTCATGAGGCCTAGTATCAGTTATGAAGCTTAATTTGATTCCTTTTCTATCTAAGCCTAAAACCATTGACGGCTCGTAGTTCCTTCCTTCGTAGGAGATACCTTCTCCCTTTTGAAGAATGTTCCACAGGATTTTGGGCACTTTATTTAGTTCTGCCTTTTTAACATCAAATATAGGCCTTCTATTTATATAAAAGCTGAAGCCGAGGCAGGGAGCAGAATGATGAAGCTCTAAGGTTTCAAGGGTTATATCCCAATGGGTAGCTTTTTTTCTTTCTTTTTTTGGGAGAAGGGTAAGCCTGCCATCTCTAAGAACAAAGGCTAAATCCTCTCTAGGATCTTCTATAATATTCAATTCGTAGGGAAGATAAGGAACAGCTGCTCTAAGTCCTTCTATTATTGACTTTATACCATAAGGTCCAATAATAATTATAGGTTCAATTCTTCCACTGTTGCCTATTGTTGCTAGAAGTCCAGGAAGCCCAAGAATATGATCACCATGACCATGGGTGATAGCAATTATGTCTATGGACTTAAACCCAGTAGAATTAACCCTCATAGCTACCTGTGTGCCTTCCCCACAGTCAATTAAAACCTTTCTTCCTCTATACCCAAAAATCAAAGATGAAAGAAACCTTTCCGGTACAGGCATTCCTCCACCGGAGCCTAAGAGTGTAATATTCAGCACTGGGACTCCTCCTTATAAATACTTATTCTACCAAAGGTTTATTTTTCCTTTTTATTCTTATCTTTTAACACTAGTTTCTGTACCAATACTTGCTTTTATTCTAAAGATTAAATTATAGGTTATTTTTCATTATCACTGCCTTTATAGCTGTATAACTTATTTCATCTGGCAGCCTTTCTTTAATTGGCTTAAGCTTTTCCGCTCCTACTTCATCTATCACCTTAAGTATTTCCCTCTCTCTTCCTGAGGGAATAAAGCTCTCTAAATCTACCTCTAGGCCTTCCCCAGCACTTTGAAAGATATGTCCTTCCACCGTTAGTAGTGTCAGATTTCTCCTTGCGGCTATTTCTTTTAGGCTAAGCCCTTCTTTATAGAGCTCATAAGTGACAAGGTGCGTTTTTTTCTTTGGCCCCTTTATTTCCTCTTCTTCTAATATAAGAGCTTTCTTTCCTGAAACCCTGTTACTTTCTATATTATTTTCTTCCATATAGGTCTTGATGGCAGCCGCAAACCTTTGTGCATATTTTTTATACTTACTTTCACCAATTCCTTTTATATTTAAGAAATCATTCTTTGTTATGGGCATAGACCTTGAAAGTTCTTTTAAGGTACTATCAGTAAAAATCACATAAGGAGGAAGCCTTAGCTCTATGGATATTTCTTTTCTTAAAGTTTTTAATATGTTAAGAAGCTTGTTATCCTCTGTCCTTACCTCCATGGCCCTTCTTATGGATATCTTTATTTCAGTTTTTTCTTTAAGAACCTCTGCTGCTTTAGCAGTTAACCTCAAAATCGGGTATTCACCTATGGTTACAATAATATAGCCTTCAGCAATAAGCTTATTTATAAGCTCATTTACATAGTCTTTTTTATAGGAGCCCATAAGTCCATAGGTAGAAATCTTATCTAAGGAAAGCCTTCTGATTCTCTCATTTTTTGATCCTCTTAATATATCTGTTATGGTGTTTATCCCATACCTTTCCTTAGATCTATATATTGTAGAAAATATCATCTGTGCTTCTAGGGTAACATCCTTCTCTTGACTTTCCCCATTACAAATACTACAACCTCCGCAGTTTTCCCTTTCATATTCCTCGCCAAAGTACTCCAATATGTATTTTCTAAGGCATTTAGAGCTATAGCAATAATCAATCATCCTTCTAAGATTTGCATATTCTCTTTCTTTTTTATCCAGTGATAGGGTTGTATTTTCAATTAGGTATCTTTGAGTTTGAACATCTCCTGCGCTGTAGAGCAAAATACATTCTGAGGCCTCCCCATCTCTTCCTGCACGTCCTGCCTCCTGATAGTAGGCCTCAAGATTTCTAGGCATATTATAGTGGATTACATATCTTACATTAGATTTATCTATTCCCATACCAAAAGCATTGGTAGCAGCTATGACATTTAAGTTATCATAGATAAAATCCTCCTGCATTTCCTTTCGTATATCCTCCTTTAAGCCTGCATGATATAAGCCTATTTTATATTCCTCTTTAAATTTATTATATACATGCTCTGCTTCTCTTCTTGTGGCAGTGAAGATTATTCCAGAGCTTTCTTTATTATTTCTTAAATACTCCTCAAGAAAGCTATCCTTGTCTTCACCTCTATAAACCTTAAAAGTTAAGTTTTCTCTGTCAAAACCTGTAAAGAAGAGCTCTGGATCTTTAAGTTCTAATAGCTTAATAATATCCTCCTTCACCTCAGAAGTTGCAGTAGCGGTGCAGGCAAGAACAGGAGGTCTATTTTCCATCATATTAATAAAGCTCTTTATTCTCCTGTAGCTAGGTCTAAAATCATGCCCCCACTTTGATACACAATGAGCCTCATCTATGGCAATGAATGAAATATCAAGGCATAAAAGCTCCATGACAAAGCTTTGAGACTCCAGCCTTTCTGGAGCTACATACAAAAGCTTGCATTCTCCACTGTATAGCTTATTTAAATTCTCCTTAATTTCCCTATCTGAAAGACTGCTGTTTATATACACCGCCTGGATGCCTGTTTCTTTTAAAGAATCTATCTGATCCTTCATAAGAGAAATAAGAGGTG
>JAEXZL010000064.1 GCA_023451395.1 Bacillota bacterium
CCTCACAGTAGTGAAGATAACTGTACCTGCAGGAAGCCATTAACAGGGTTAGTAGATAAGGCTGTTAAGGAGCATAATATAGACTTAGAAAATAGCTTTGTAATTGGGGATATGGGAATGAGCGATATTATTTTGGCAAGAAATATAGGTGCAAAAGGAATACTGGTTTTAACTGGAGTAGGTAAAGGGAGTATAGGTGAGTTTAGACATACATGGAGAGATTATGAGGCTGATCACATAGCTGAAAATGTCCTTGATGCAGTAAAATGGATTTTAAATAATAAATAGGTATGTTGCTGAAATAGAAGATGAAGATGAAGTAATATTATTTTTAGGTTGAACTGCTTTTGTTGTAAACATATACTATCATGGGTATAATAATATTATAAATGCAAATATATGGTATACCAAGGAGGTGGTTTTAAGTGGACAGAAAAAATGATCAACAAGTAGTTTGCTCTGCACAACGGTATGAAACATGAAGCAAGTTGTTCAGAGCAAATAAAAGAATTAATTTGAAGTCATGTTTTATCTAACGTTGTGCCTTATTTACAAAGAATATGTAGATAGGAGCAATGGTATATGAAATATGAAAAGGCACAGGATATCCTACCAGAGGATATTCTAGAGATAATTCAGCAATATATTGATGGAAAGTATTTATACATTCCAAGAAAAGATGAAAATAAGAAAACCTGGGGAGAAAATACCGGGGTTTTAAAGGAATTGGCTGAGAGAAATCAGGAGATTTTTAAAAATTACAATGATGGTATTTCAGTAAGAGAGCTATCGGAGATATTTTATCTTAGCGAAGCCAGTATTAGAAGAATATTAAGAACCTATAAAAGGAGGGGAGTATAATCCCTAATAAGCAGAGGCAGATGATAGATGCTTTTATACCTAAGCCATTTTAGGTAAAGAGTTTCTATCATCTGTTTTTTATTGCGATTATCAAATTTGATTTTATGGTGCAAATTAAATTTTTTCTTAATGGTGCACATGTAATTTGTTTTTATAGTGAAAATAGAAATTACTCCTAATTATGCATTTTTAATTTATAATCCATTGTGTATGTTTAATTTATTTTCTATTGTGCATATTTGATACAGAAGGATTTGCGAACTTGAAGCCGTAAAGGGAAACTGGGATAATTTTAAGTAAACCAGTGTTTTAAAAAAGAGAGGAAAAGAAAATGAGTATTTTAAAGGTGACAGAGATGTCACAGGGATTTGGTGATAAGGAAATATTTAATGATGTATCCTTCAATTTATTAAATGGGGAGCATGTAGGGCTTGTGGGAGCTAATGGGGAGGGGAAAACCACCTTTTTTAGACTTATTTCCGGAGAAATATTACCGGATAAGGGAAGGATTGAATGGAATAGCAAGCTATCTGTAGGATATATGGATCAAAATGTGGAGCTTAAGGATGAGGATAGTGTCAGAGATTATTTAAGAACAGCCTTTGCAGAGCTCTTTAAAATAGAAAAAGAATTAAATAGCTTATATGAAAAAATTGGTATAATAAATGATGGGAAATATATGGAAAAGTCCCTTAATAAAATAGCTATGCTTCAGGGCACATTGGAGGAGAGGGACTTTTATAAAATAGAGTCAAAGATAGATGCCATAGCTTCAGGCTTAGGATTTACAGATTTACTAGATAAGGGTACCTCCAAGCTTAGCGGAGGCCAAAGAAGCAAGATATTACTGGGGAAGCTGCTTTTAGAAAAGCCAGATATATTGCTTTTAGATGAACCAACAAATCATCTAGATGAAGAAAATATACTTTGGTTAAAGGGTTATTTGTCAAGTTATGATAATGCTTTTATAGTAATTTCCCATGAAACAAGCTTTTTAAATAGTGTTATTAATGTAGTATATCATCTGGAAAACAAAAAACTTACTAGGTATCCCGGAAACTACGAAAAGTTTATTAAGCTCTATGAGGAAAGAAAAATACAGCTAAGAATGGAGTATACCAGGCAACAGAAGGAAATAGAAAAGCTCGAGGATTACATTAGAAAAAATAAAGCAAGAGCTTCCACCACTGCTATGGCAGCCTCAAGGGAGAAGAGACTAAACAAAATTCAAAGGATTGAAATTATAAAAAACAAACCAAAGCCTCATTTTGATTTTCATGAAGGAAAGCCTTCGGGAAGTTTAATTTTTGAGACCAATAATTTAGTAATTGGCTATGATAAGCCTTTAACGGCACCTCTAAATCTAACAATGAGGAAGGGGCAAAAGATTGCCATCATAGGAGCAAATGGTATCGGAAAGACGACACTTTTAAAGAGTTTGATGGGCATACTAAAGCCTCTAGAGGGAGAGGTTAAGCAGGGAGTTCTTCAGGAAATAGGATATTATGAGCAGGAAATTAAGGATAATATCAGCAAGAAGCTGGTAATAAATGAACTGTGGGATGAGTTCCCAAAGGATAATCAAAGGCAAATAAGGGGTAAGCTTGCCCGATGCGGCTTAACTAAGGAGCATATTGAAAGTACCTTAGATACCTTAAGCGGAGGAGAGCAAGCAAAGGTGAGGCTTTGTAAGCTTATAAATAAGGAAACCAATATACTAATCCTGGATGAGCCTACAAATCATTTAGATCCAGAGGCAAAGGAAGAGCTTAAGAGAGCTCTTATAGCATACAGTGGAAGTGTAATTATTGTATCCCATGAGCGGGAATTCTATAGTGAAGTGGCCACTGAGGTTTGGAACTGTGAGGAATGGGCACTGAAAATCTAATAAATAGTACCCCTAGGAGCTAGATTAACCTAGCTCTTTTATCATATAATTATTATACATAAAATGTAAAATAGAAATGTACATATATCTTAAAAGGAGGATGTGCAATGAAAAAATTCATAGCTTTATTATCTTGCATTTTAATAACTATGACTTTATTTATTGGTTGTAATAAAACCACTTATGATGTTTCTATCAATACAGATATTGATACCTATCATCTTGCTATTTCTGTGGTTCAAGGGATAACTATGACTCCAGAATTTAAAACTAATGATAAAAATATTAATGTGGAATATTATTGGTCGACAACTGACGGTGGCTTTATTGGTTTTGAGGATAAGGAGTCGGTATTAGCAGATTCTATTATTTGGAGTCCTTTATCTTCTTCTTTACCAGCACCATCGAAAAATGCAAAAGTTACTGTTACAGTAAAGGAAAAGGTAACAGGAAAGGTTTTAGGAGAATCATCTGTTAATATTGAAGAAAAGGATAATATTTATATAGTAAAGAAGTAAATTGAATAATATCTTCTAATATAACGGCAAAAAATCAGCAGAAATCTACTGATCTTTTGTCTTTATTTTTTATTGAAAATGTTAGCAGCGTCCCATATTTATCAGCTATTTTTTCATTGCGTCAATAGTTGCTACTCTTTCCTTTTGTTCTAATGGCCATCTTACTTTTACCAATTTTGGCACCTTGCACGGCAATGATGGAATAGTGAAGCTAGTTGGTGTGAGCAACGGCGCGGATTTCAATCAATTGATGAGGGAATGCTAGACCGGATACACCGATGAGGGTTCCCGCAGGGCGATGGTCACCCACATATTCCTTGAAGAGAAGTACGCACTTCTCGAAATGCTCTTGGGGGTTTGTGAGAAAAATCTCCATCTCAGCGATATTTGATCTTGTGACATCGAATCCAGCTAGGACGCGATCTAAGTTCTCTAAAGTTTGTCTGGCTTGTACTTCAAAATCTCCCTCCCCAACAAAGTTTCCGTTTATATCATGGGAAAATTGACCTGAAATGTATATGGTACCATTGACACAGTAACCTTGGGTAAGTCCGTAAGCCTCCTCCCATGGAAGATTGTGATTGTAGGTTTTAACATTAGTCATATTTTTCTCTCCTTTACTTTTAATGTAAGGTTAGTATAAACTAATTACAAATAAAAAAGTAGTACGCACTTTTTTGGTAGCTACTACCTGAAAGGATAGTGTAAATATGGGGATGGCTGAATATAAAGGCAAGGTTAAAAATATTCAAGATACACCTTTTGGCTATACAATTTCAGTTATTGGTGGTAAGTGGAAAATGGTTATTATTTATCTTTTAGCAGAGAACCAGACTGTACGCTTTAATGAGCTGAAAAGACAAATAGGAACTATTACTTTTAAAACATTGAGCTCTCAACTAAAGGAATTGGAATCAGATGGTATGGTGAGTAGAAAAGAATATCCGCAGATTCCTCCTAAAGTGGAGTACAGTCTCACAAAGAAAGCGGAAGATCTATTGCCCCTTTTGGAAGGATTATGTGAGTGGGGAGCAAAAAACCGAAATGATTAAAGCTAATAAGCAGCTTTAATACTTCTGTGTTTTCATAATAATTATCACGATATTATGCTATAGTATAATATTTCCCTAGATATCATTATGTATTTTCATTTTAAGGCTCCTTTTCTCTAACAAATGATTAAACAAGCCCTTTTATGGCAAAAATAATATGTATCAAAGAATAATCTTGAACATATCATAGTCATTGTGAGAGAAAAAGGGGGTATTATAAATGAAGCACATATTAGGTAAATCTGCAGAAGGTTTAATAGAAAAGAAGATAATAGAAATAAGAGAATTCTATCTGAAACAGCGAGATCTCAAAGCAGAATTAAATACTGGTAAAGAGCTCTTTCAAAAAGAGTTAGTTCAGATGAAATTCAAATAAAAGAAAAATATTAGTTTATAACTATTAAAGGGGAAGATTTTCTTCCCCTTTAATTACTTTCCTCTTCAAAAGGCTCTTCTTTCTTTGTATCATTAACCTTATCCTTCAGTTCCATTAAAAGAGAATATATCCTTGCCATTGAGAAGAAAATAATTCCAAAGGCAATAAACATTATACGGGATATCCAATATAATGAATCAAAAGAATCTAAGGTCAGAAGGAGCAATATCATTATAAAGCCAGTAATACTCAAGAAAATAGTCATTATTATACCTCCTCACCTTTTTCTCTTTTATCTTTCAAGGAAATGGTTACCCCTATAATCATAAATACCATGCTTATGATCCAGCTTATACCTATAATTAAAAGCATCAGGGTTTTATTAGAACTAAAGGCAGCTGACGGAAATAGCTTTTCGCCCTGTATAAGCTTGAAAAACATAAAAAAGCAGATTAGGAGCATTATAAATTGTGCCACAATCCAATATAATGCTTTACTTTTAGCTCGTAAACCAGTAATTATAAGAGGGACCGCTGAGCAAATTATCATAATTAGGAAGACGTGTTTTATTAGAACTGGGACCTCTGTTTCTAAGGGCATTATAATGCCTCCTTTCTATTTGAGGTAGTTCCTTTAAAAATAGATACTAAACCAAGAGTCATAAAGATCATGCTTAAAATCCACCACGTTCCCATTAATCCTACAGCAAGGCTGTTTTCTTCTGAGAGCATTACCGCAGGTATAGTGCTTTCATTGGTTAGAAGGTCAATGAAACTCCTTAAGGATAGATAAAGCATTGCTAGCTGAGGCAGGAACCATAATAGCCCAAGCTTTTTATTTTTTAGCCATAACAAAACAATATAAATAGCTGTAAGAAAAAGAATTAATGTAAGACCAATTATTATAAGGCCTTCATTCATAGCCATTGTTATACCTCCATTTTTTTATTTTTTATATAAAAAATGATCACGGTATTTGGGACGATAGTTCCATATTTTTTAAATAAATAAGGTGTTTAGTATAGGTTAAGAAAACAATTAACATTAGAATAAAACTAAAGTATATAATAATCTTCTTTTTTTATTTAGTTCATAGCCATTATCTAATATATTTTTTGTCATAAGTGTTCCTTTTTTTATGAAGTATTTAATAGTATTCATATGTATAATTTTACCATAGAAAAAATATAAATACATTATTTGCTATAACATAAAAATAGTAGCAATAATACTCCTTGTTAATATATTAATAATAGAGTAATTAATTTAGGGGGATGAGGTGGAAAAGAATAGTTATAGGGCGATAAAGAAGGTTCTTTTTCTTTTGTTTTTTGCAAATATAGCTGTGACGGCTGCTAAGATTATAATAGGTTTCATCACTAAAAGTGTAGCATTAACAGCTGATGGTTTTCATTCTCTTTCTGATAGTGCAAATAATATTATTGGAATAATAGGTATAACCTTAGCTTCCAGACCGCAGGACAAGGAACATCCCTATGGGCACAAAAAGATTGAAACTATGGCAAGTCTCCTTATTTCTATGGCTTTGGTGGTTATGGCATATAATGTTATCACCAAGTCTATAGATAAACTATATAATCCGGAGGTTATGGCCATAAGTCTTGAGAGCTTAATAATCCTTATAGCTACAGTTATTATAAATATTTATGTGGCAGTATATGAGAAAAGAAAGGGTCAGGAATACAGTAGCTCTTTTTTAATTGCAGATTCCATTCATACTAAGAGTGATGTTTTTGTTTCCATAAGTGTAATAATCACCTTAATATGCATACGGCTTGGCTTACCACCAGTTATAGATATAATCATTTCCTTCGTGGTTTCAGTTTTTATATTGAAGGCCGCCTATGATATATTTAAAGAAGCCATGTCTGTGCTTATGGATAAGGTTGTGTTGACTAATGAAGAGGTTCTAGAGGTGGTAGGGCAATTTCAGGAGATAAAAAATGTCCATAAAATAAGGTCTAGAGGCTTTGAGGACTATATTTTTTTAGACATGCATATACTGGTGGATGTTAATCTTAATGTAGATGAAGCTCACAGGTTAGTTCATGCAATTGAAGAAAAGCTTCAGGAGAAAACCGATTCTTTCGTAGATGTGGTTATTCATGTGGAACCTTATTATAAGGATTATGGAAGAAGGATAAAGGCATAGAAATAGAAACTAAAGGCAGGAGAGGTACTTCCCTGCCTTTTGGCTGGCACTTGACTTTATTCTTAGCTAATATAAAATAATCAATATGTAAGGAAATTCTCGATTAAAAGGAAGATGATCAGCATGGAATGGTTTTGTGCAGTTTGGAATTCGGATAAGGCTGGAAGTGCCGCTACTGGAGAATACATATATGAGCTTTTGTGCCAGGGGGATACTTCTATGGTTAGTGATTTTGTGGTAGTAGAGGAGTTTTATCAGGAGCTTATAATGAAGGCACCAGAGACAATTGCTCAAAAGCTTCCTGGAGCAGTGATTATATCCTGTGATTTTTCTAGAGGTGAGTATATAAATGACCTTGTTCAGGAGCTTGCTAAAAAGCATGGACTATCTTTTTATGAGCCTCAGAATATGACTTATATAGGAGTATTCTAATTTAATTCTAGAAAAATAAACCAGTTAATGAATAAATTTCTTGACTTATATTCCGTGCAGTGCTATAAATATTATGATATCTTTAAGCACGGTACAGGGATGCCGAGAAGGTTAAAGTTTGTAGTTAGGTTATGGGTGCATAACTTTACGCACTAATTTGCTTTTTACAATAACGAGATGAAACTTAATCCCTGTCCTTTTTAAGGACAGGGATTTTTTATTGAATAAGGTAATTAAATAAGACATTTATATGTCTTTATGCAGAGGATTAAGGATATCGATTTTCTAGTATTAAAAGAAATTAATGACATCATGTGCCATACATAAAGCTTTACCAAAATGTTTTTTTAGGAGGAGTTTTATCATGGAAAAAGAACAAGTCATAGGATATCTGCCCGATGAAAGACCATCTTTATGGAAGCTGTTTTTATATGCTATTCAGCAGGTTATAGTTATGTTTCCTGCTACAGTAGCAGTAGCAATCATAACAGGATTTTATATCTCTACTACAATATTTGCTAGTGGTCTTGCTACAATCTGCTTTGTATTGGTAACCAAAAGAAAAATCCCATTATACTACGGATCAAGCTTTTCCTATGTAGCTGCTATTGGAAGCCTTATGGCCTCAGAGGCACTTATGAGAAATACCTTAAATGAAAAGATAGCAATTGCCCAGTTTGGTATCATAATGTCAGGTTTTGTATCCATAGCTGCGGGATTTATTATAGATAAGTTTGGTAAGGATTATATAGATAAGATTCTTCCTGCTACAGTAACAGGACCAATAGCCATGGTTATTGGCTTAACCTTAGCTGGAACAGCCTTACAGGATGCTGCTTCTATCACTATAGATGCAGCAGGAACCTTAGCTGTTGCAGAGAGCCAGATTGGGGCTGCTCAAAACATGGCCTGGATTATATCTTTGGTAACTGTAATATCCACCATACTTTTCTCAGTATACCTAAAGGGTATATGGGGACAGCTGCCACTGCTTTTTGGTCCCTTACTAGGTTGTGCCACTGCCCTTATAATTCAGCAGACTACAGGAATTGATCTATTCAAGGTGCTTCCTGAAAGTGCAAACAGCGGAATATTTGCTCTGCCAACCTTTACCTTCCCTAAGGTCTCTTGGATTGCGGTAGCAGCTATAATGCCCATTGCTATAGCTACCATACCAGAATCAACAGCTCATGTATATCAGCTAGATATATATGTTAATGATTTAGCTAAAAAGAAGGGGGCAAAGAAGCGTTATAACATTTCCGATAAGCTTGGATTAAATCTAATCGGTGACGGTATTGGAGACATAGTATCCGGACTTGTAGGTGGACCTGCAGGAACAAACTATGGAGAAAACATAAGTGCCATGGCTATAACAAGGGTATTTTCAATACCAGTTTTAATAGCTGCGGCAATACTTGCCATGATAATTGCTTGCTTTACTCCTCTTATAAATATGATTTATTCTATACCTACAGCAGTAATAGGGGGCTTAGAGGTCTACCTCTTCGGAGCTATAGCAGCTCAAGGAACTGCAATTATGATTGAAAAAAAGGTAGACATGTTCAGCTCTAAAAATATAGCTGTAATTGCAACTATAATGATAATAGGCATAGGTGGACAGTACGGTTTTGGAGGTAATATTCCATTCTTCGGGGCTGAGATTCCTTGTGTAGCTGGAGCAGCTATTTTCGGAATATTAATGAATATTCTTCTAAGCTTCGGCGAAAAAATAAAAAAATCATAAAATGTTAAAGGCCGTGGATGAGCTATTTAAGGTAGTCTTCCAGGCCTTTTTTCTAGGAATTACCTTTGATTTGCATCAGTAAATATGCTATTTTATAAAGGTTGTTAGGGTATGTAACTTACAATATAAAGATTTATAAAAAAATAGACTTTAGCGTGGTATAAGCCTGCGTAAGTCTATTTTTTGCGAAAAAATGGGGGATTAGTATGGAGAACATTTGGATTTTTTTAGGCTTTATAATCGGGGTAATTGTAATTGTAAAGGCAGGAGATTATTTTGTAGATGCAGCAAGCTTTATGGCTGAGATTTCTGGTATACCAAAGTTTATAATTGGTGCTACCATAGTAAGCTTAGCTACCACTCTTCCGGAGATAATAGTTTCTTCCATGGCTGCCTACAGCGGTAATGTAGACATGGCAATAGGAAATGCTCTTGGATCTGTTATTGCTAACACTGGTCTTATTTTATCTATAAGTATACTGTTTATGCCTGCAGTCTTTAAAAGAAGGCAGCTTGCCTTTAAGGGAATATTATTGATTGTGGTAATTGCAGCCCTTTGGCTTTTATCACTATCTGGTGAGCTTACTGTGACAAAGAGTATTGTATTAATCGGACTTTTTGCTATTTTCATTATTGAAAATATCAAAGCAGCAAAGGAAGCAGAAGATGAGACTCAAGAGGAAAAGGATGAATTAAAGGATAAGAAGGGTCTCATAAAAAATAATATATTTAAATTTATTATTGGAACCTTAGGAATAGTAATTGGTTCAAGGCTTTTAGTAGATAATGGCTGTGCTATAGCAAGGTTTATAGGGGTTCCAGAGAATATAGTTGGATTAACAGCGGTAGCTATTGGTACATCCCTTCCAGAGCTTGTTACCACCATTACTGCTATAACAAGAAAGGAATTTTCCTTATCTGCCGGTAATATCATAGGAGCAAATATTATAGATACCGCTCTCATTTTGCCTATTTGTGCATTTATATCAAAGGGTTCAATACCTGTAGCAGCACAAACTCTTAATTTGGATTTGCCTGTGGCTATTCTAGTATCAGGAATAACCATAATCCCAGCTTTAATAAGGGGAAGATTTTCAAGATGGCAGGGAATCCTATCTTTAGGTGTTTATGGGGCTTATTTAATATATATATGCTTTATTCTTTAATGTGGAAAACTTATGAAATATAGCCTCTTATTACTAATAAATTAATTTATAAAAACATAAATAATATTATATTAAGCGGGTACAATAATATCATCAAGGTTAGTTTATAAATTAAAAAGGGGTGGTTATCTTAAACTATATCATTTTCAGGTATACCAATGTATGCTCTGGGTGAGATTAGTCAGAACACTATTTCTAAAGTAGGTTTATAGACTATGCTTTGATTAGGGCAGCAGTTATCATTATTGATAGCTGCTGTTTTTATTATGGTATGAAATTTTACTAATATTTATGGGGAATAATAAGGATTTTTGTCAGAAAGGTCCATTGACAGTTATATTTGAAAATTCTATAATTTTTTCATTGAAGATTATGCTATTAGAATTTAAAAGTATAGAAAGGAGTTTTAGGATGAATATCCTTGTAACCTTAAATTCGGGGTATGTGCCACAGCTTATAGTTATGCTAAAATCTCTTTCGGAAAGCAATAAAGACGAGAAAATAAAGGTATATGTTGCTCATTCCTCCCTAGAAAAGAAGGTGTTTCAAGAAATAGAAGAGGCACTGAAAGATAACAACATTGAAATTATAAATGTAAAATTAGAGGAAAGTTTAATACAGGATGTTCCTATAACAGATAGGTATCCTAAGGAAATGTATTACAGAATATTTGCAGCTCACTATCTGCCGAAAGATCTAGATAGGATATTATATCTAGACCCAGATATAATAATCATTAATCCTTTAAAGGAGATGTACAATATTGATTTTAAAGATAGCTATTTTGCGGCTGCATCCCATGTAAAAAAAGGGATTCAAAAGATTAATAAGGTAAGGCTGGATATGGAAGAGGATAGCTTATATATTAATTCAGGAGTTATTATGATGAATTTAAAGCTCTTAAGAAAAGAGCAGAATCTTTCGGAGGTAATTTCATATATCGAAGAGCATAAAAATATGCTATGGCTTCCAGATCAGGATGTAATAAGTGCTCTTTACGGCAGCAAAGTCAGAGCTTTAGACCCACTTATATATAATTTAAGTGATAGATATTTAGCCTTATATAACATAAATCCTTTAAATATAAATAGTAAAAAGGATCTGGAATGGGTTAGAAAAAACACTGTAATAATTCATTACTGTGGAAGAAATAAGCCATGGAGAGATAATTACATAGGAATTTTAAATGAGTTTTACCTGAAATATTTATAAATATCTAGGTGTAGTTTACAGAGGAAGATTTTAATAGGGAAGTAATGGAGTGATATAAAATGTTGTATTTTTTTCTTTGGTTTTTTATTATATATGCCTTTCTAGGATGGTGCAGTGAGGTTGCCTTTGCGGCCTTTAAAGAAAGAAGGTTTGTAAATAGAGGTTTTTTAAATGGAGTGGTATGTCCTATATATGGCTTTGGAGTAGTTATAGTGATTTTAATTCTCACTCCATTAAGGGATAATCTCCTTATGTTATTTTTTGGCTCTGTTCTTTTAACATCAGCTTTGGAATGGCTAACGGGCTTTGTATTGGAAAAGGTATTTCATAATAAGTGGTGGGATTATTCGGACATGCCTTTAAATTTAAATGGCTATGTGTGTTTGAGATTTTCTTTAATGTGGGGAGTAGCATGTGTGTTTATAATGACAATTTTCCATCCCCTAGTATATAAGCTTGTAGATATTATACCTATATATATAGGTAGGGTGTTCCTAGCAGTGTTTTATATTACTCTGCTGGCTGATTCTTTAGCTACGATAACGACAATTATGAATTTTAATAGAAGGCTTAAGGAAATTGATGAAATAGCAGGAAAGTTAAAGCTAGCCTCAAATGAAATAGGAGAAAATATCTCTGAAGATGTAATTAGCATGATGGAAAAGGGCGAGAGGATAAAGGAAAATATTTATACTATAAAAGAAGGCATAGAAGATCGTAAGACAGCAATAGCCATGGAGGTAACGGAGCGAAAAGGCTTGATTTCTGAAAATCTTAAGGAAAGAAAAGAAAATATTCTACTCCTTAGAGAAAAGTATGAGAATTTATTAAGTAAAAGAAGCTTTTCTCATAAACGTCTTTTAAAGGCCTTTCCAACAATGAAATCTGAAAGATATAAAGAATCCTTAGAGGAGCTTAAAAAGAAACTTTTAGGAAAGTAATTGAGATATAGGAGCTTTTGTATACTAATACATAGGTAACCCTTTTATTAAAAACAGCATAGAATAAATAAACAAGATATTCTTACAGTGGAGGAGTAGCTATGTTTATTATAGTTGAAAGAATTTTCTTTTTCCTAAGCTTTATAATCATTCTCGCCTACGCTATCCATCCATGGAAAAGTTATTATAATGAAGAAGGCTTATCTGGTGATGAGTATAGATATTATAAGGAATTAGAGTTTTTTAGAAGGGTGAAGCTTTTAATCCTTGCCTTATTCTTGGTTTTAGCTTTAATTTTTACTTTTATGATACCAGTCTAATAAATAATTATTGTTTAATAACAAAATTATAAAAAATTGCCTTTATATGGTATAATATAGTAAAAATAACTTAAGGGTGGTAGCTAAGGTGGGATTTTCTATAATAATAAAGTGCTTTATAGCTGAAATGTTTAATTTTTTAATACTGCTCACAGTAGAAAACAATATAAGAAGGATTCAGCGGCTTAATACATTTAGTCTCAGCTATAAGCTTACCTTTTTAATAGTTGCATTAGGATCCGTTGCTATGCTTGCTGCACTTTTTTATGTATTCAAAGAAAAGAAGAAGCTAAAAAAGGATTGATAAACAAAGAGTTAAAATAAATAATATACAGCTAATGAAAAAGGCTGCGGATTTACTATCCGTAGCCTGGTTTATTTTATAGGAGCTTTTACATAAAATCTCATGGACACGCCATCATCATTAACAATAATATCCTCAGGAAGCTTGAAAGTTAAGTACATTACGTAATAGTCTCCCACAGCACCGCTTATATTCATAACCTGGACAAAGTATATCATCCAAAAGTAATTTTCTTTAAAAATAAGATTTAATATAAGAAGAAGCACTCCCCATATAACTACAGGGCTTAAGGCTATTACTCTGTAGGACGGCTTATCAAAATAAGCATTTTTTTTGCCTGCATAAGCATATAAACCAGTAAAGCCATACTCCGCTTTTTCGCCACAGTAGTACTTTATAAAAAATCCATGGATAACCTCATGGAACACTATATACATGATGATAGAAAGAAATAATATAATTAAATAAAGAAATAAAGATCCAGAAATGATAACTTCCATAGGCATTATATATGCTCCTAGAATAATCATTAATATTGATATTATTAGTGAGGCTATATTAAGCATTAGTGCAAGCTTTTTATCTTTTTGAATATTAATCTCCTTATGGAGCTTATAGCCTTCTGGAAAAGACAAATGATTCATTAAATCACATCCTTAAAGTGTAAATAGGTTGTCCAAATAATTCTATTGATTTTGTGCTTTACTGTAGAGTCTTTATAACTTAAAAGGTCGTATATTTAAATATTATATATTAAAATGTAAAATATTTCTATACTACTCATCCTAATTAATGTCTTTCGACTTTCATTTTAATTATTATCAAAACCTTGTAGGTAATAGAAGATTATTGACAGTAGCTTTCTGTAGAAATAAATGAAATATTAATGGTATAATCTTATAGGATAATTATAATTTTCTGATGTAGAATGGGGGATTTACATGGATGTTTCAAAGGTATTTGATGAAATACAGGCTAGGATGATGCTTAGAAGCCAGATACACCAAAACTTTAATCTTATCTGCCTTCCCAGGAAGAAAGAAGTAAAGTCTGCGGGAGGGAGTAAATGTAAATATAAGCCCAGCAGTATAGTATATTTAGATAAGCTTCAATAAATGCTTTTATAAATAAGAAAATAAGAAAAAGAGGACTGATAGGAATATACCTGCCAGTCCTCCTTTAATATGCTTCTATAAACTACTATAATAAATTTTCCTTTTCCATCTCTATAATAAGATAATGAGAAGCTTCTGTAGCCTTTAATGTCAAATCCTCTTCTATGGCCTCTAAGGCATCTTTAGGATTTAGGTTTTCTTTATTTATAAGGGAGCTGCCTTCTATCTGAACAAGATAAGCCTGCCTTCCTTCGCCCAAAGGAAAGGTGATTTCTTCATCCTTGGAAAGCTCTAGGGCGTAGATATTTGCATCTTGATTTATCTTAATAGGAGCATTGCCTTGCTTAGAGGATACTAAATGCAGCCACTTATTCTTCCTATCCTCAGCATTGAAGTGATAGTCACCATAGCTTGGAGTATAGCCTTTCTTATCTGGAAAAATCCATATCTGAAGAAGTCTAAGTATGTCCTTTCCATTATTATATTCGCTGTGGGTAACCCCTCTACCGGCACTCATATATTGAACATCTCCACGAGTAACAGTTCTCTCATTTCCCATGCTGTCACTATGAGTTAGTTCGCCATCTATTACATAGGATATTATCTCCATATCTCTGTGAGGATGAGGATCAAAGCCATATCCTCCTTCAATCAAATCATCATTTATAACTCTTAAAACACCAAAATTAATATTTGAAGGGTTATAATACTCTGCAAAGGAAAAATGAAATATGCTATCCAGCCAGCCATGATTTCCTCTTCCCATTTTTTTGTTATCTATTTTTCTAATCAAAATAAGTCACTCCTTTAAAAAACTATTTAGTTTATATATTCCCATCATCAGAAAATACTATTATTTTGCATAATAGACACAAGTCTCTATAGATGAGTGATATAAATATAATAACAATTAATTAGTTAATAAGTTTTAGTAAGTAAATTATCTCACAGCATTGCAAATAAGTCAATTAATAAGCTGTGAACAAAAATATATGAAAATAAGCAAAAAGCATTTTTATATTGTCTAAGTTATTTTGAAATATTTATAATAAATGTTATAATTTGTATTGTAAAATATTAAGTGGTGAAGGGAGAATATTATGAAAGGAAAGCTAAAAAGAAAAGTGCTGTTTGCTATTATTCTTTTAATGATGGCAGTACTCTTTGGCTGTTCCATAGTTGAAGAAAATGATGGTAATATACTTACTTCAGAGGAAAAACTTGAGGATTTTCAATATATGTATAAAATTATTGAAGAAAATTACCCTTATATTGAGGTCAATAAGCGTCTTAATAATGTGGATTGGCTTGCAAATAAGGAAAGTTACGAGGAAAGTATTATAAAGACTAATAATGATAAAGACTTTTTTAAAGCTTTACAGAAAATACTTCGTGACCTGCATAATGGACATGTTTATATGGAGGATAAGAATACTTATCAATATGTTTTAAAGACTTATAAAAAGGCTGCCAGTGATTATGAAGCAAATGATATTATGATAGATTATAATGTATGGGTTAGGGAACTGGAAAAGGAGAGAACTATAGACAGGTATGGAAAAGCACCAGAGGCGGATAAAGATGCTGATAAAATATCTAAGGAAGTCATTGAGGGTAATATAAAAAAGGATATCATAGAAAAGGATAAGCTTGCTTATTTAAGAATAGGGAGTTTTAATCATTTTAACATTGATAAGGATGTGCCTGAAATTAAGGAGTTTTTAAAGGAAGTTAAGGATTATCCCGGTCTAGCTATTGATATCCGTGGTAATAGCGGAGGCAGTACTTATTTTTGGAATGAAATAGTACAATTCCTTCTTAGTGAACCAGTGGAGCATAAAACCTTTGCAGCTTATAGAGGGGGCACTTTTGTAGAGAATTTTATCTATAATGCTCAGGGCAAAGGTTATGAGCGTATTGAGCCAATAGAAAAGCTTAGGGAATATAATCTGTCTAATCTCCCTGAGGAAATATATAGTGATTTTAAGTATTTTGAAGAGTGGGTGGATACTTTAACTCCTAGTAATGACAGCATCAAATATAAGGGGAGGATATTTCTCCTTGTAGATAATGTAGTTTTTTCTACTTCAGAAGCCTTTTCTGTCTTTGCAAAGGATACTGGTTTTGCAACGCTAATAGGAGAGCGGACAGGAGGAGATCGCATAGGAGGAGACCCAGCGGTTTGCTCTTTGCCTAACAGTGGTTATGTTTTTGCATTTACTAAGGAATTAGGCCTAAACTATTCTGGTGAGGGGAATTTTGAACATAAGACAACACCGGAATACCAGGTGGATGCTGCAATTTATAATGATCTGAAAATTGATAAGGCTGTTAAAAAGGCACTGGAGCTTTTAGATAATTAAAAGGACGGGGGTATCCCGTCCTTTTTAAACCACTTTGAAAGTTTTATTCTCGTTTTTTAATTCCTCGTCTTTTAATTCTTCTTCATCCAAATGCTCAAGGGAATTATATATTGACTGCATCTTTAAATCCGTAGAGGATATTACATCAGCACATTCTTGAAGCTCTCGAGTTATGGAAAGAGGAATTTTCTCAGAAGATTTATATCTTAGCTGGTGTTCAAGGCTGGCCCAAAAGTCCATAGCCATGGTTCTAATTTGAATTTCAACAGGTACCACAGTTTTTCTATCTGAGAAGTATACTGGTATCTTTACCACTAAATGAAGACTTCTATAGCCGTTAGCCTTCGGATTCTTTATGTAATCAATCTCTCTAATAAGTGTTATATCATCCTGGGACTTAAGAAGTTTAGCTATGGTATATATATCTTGAATATAGGAGCATACCACTCTAACTCCAGCTATATCCATAAGATTTACCTTAGCGGATTCTATGCTTACCTCATATCCCTTTCTTTGAAGCTTTTTAATAATGCTTTCAGGAGATTTTAGCCTAAACTCTATATGATGAATAGGATTTCTTTTGTTTTTAAATTGAAATTCATCATCAAGGATTTCAAGCTTAGTGCTTATTGCTCTAATGGCAGCTGTATATTGGTTCTGCATTTCAGTGTAGCTTATGCTCATTTGGGCAAGCGTATCTACATCAACCTGTCCTTCCATACCTTTTAGATTATCAAAAGGGATAGATTTTTTTGTCATCATTTTTTTATTCCTCCGTTTATTATGTTACTGGCTACATTTTGATTATAGTATTTATATGTGAAGTACATATGAATTCTTAAAGCAAAAATATTATAAATTTTATTTTTGTATGAAAACTTTTGCAATTCACATTCAATTCATATAAGTAGCCTATTATATTTAAGTCGTGAATAGGAATATATATTTATATTGAGCTTTTATTTTATATTATTATAATACGAAAGTAAATTATCTTCGTATACTCTGTGATAAAAACTATAGTTTCACTTAGTGATTATTATTTAATTAGTATGCAATCTTAATGAGAAAGGATGACATTGATGAGAAAAGTTCTAAAATATCTAAAGCCCTATAGTCTTCCTATAATTTTATCTTTTATTTTGCTTTTTGGTCAGGCTATCAATGAGCTTAGCCTTCCAAGTCTTATGTCTGATATAGTTAATGTTGGAATTCAGCAAGGAGGTATTGAAGAAACCTCACCTAAGGCTATTAGTGAGAATGGCTTTAACCTTCTTAGCTTTTTTATGAGCAGTGAGGATAGAGAGCTTGTAAAGGATAGCTATACCTTGGTTACTGGTTCTTCTTCAGAGGCAGATAAATATATTGAAAGCTATCCAAAGCTTTCTAAGGAGAATATTTATGTTAAAAACTCCTTAAGTGAAGAGGAAGAGAATATTTTAGGAAATATCTATGGTAAAAGCCTCTTTGCCTTTATGGATTATATGGAAGGTTTAGCAAAAGCTCAAGGAGGACAAGGTGGAAGTACTGATAGCTCAAAGAGCATAAGCACTGAAAATCTAGATTTTGAAGAAATTTATAAGATGCTTCCAATGCTTCAGCAGCTTCCTGAGGAGACTTTTACTTCTTCTATAGAATATGCAGAAGGTATGGATGAGAGCTTTTATTCCCGAGTAACCCCTGTGGTTATTCAGTCCTTCTATAAGGAACTTGGAGTGGATACCGAAGCTATAAGAAATACCTATATTTTAAAGACCGGTGCAATTATGCTTTTAGTAACTCTTCTGGGAGCTCTTGCCACAATTGCTGTAGGCTTTTTTGCCGCTAGGATAGGAGCAGGAGTTGCAAGAAAAATAAGAAGAGATGTTTTCAGAAATGTTGAGAGCTTTTCTAATAATGAATTTGATAAGTTTTCTACTGCTTCATTAATAACTAGAACCACAAACGATGTAACTCAGATCCAGATGCTTATTGTCATGGGACTTAGAATGCTTTGTTATGCTCCTATTATGGGGGTTGGGGGTATAATTATGGCCCTTAGAAAAAGCGTATCTTTAAGCTGGATTATAGCTGTGGCAGTTATAGTGATGATTGGTCTCATAATGGTTGTTTTCTCAGTGGCTATGCCTAAGTTTAAGCTTATCCAAAAGCTTGTTGATAAGTTAAACCTTGTAACCAGAGAAAACCTAAGCGGTATGATGGTAATAAGAGCCTTTGGGAATCAGTCCTATGAAGAAGAACGTTTTGAAAAGGCAAATAAGGATTTAACCAGCACCAATCTATTTGTTAACAGAACTATGGCTTTTATGATGCCTACAATGATGTTTATTATGAATATGGTTACCCTTGTTATTGTTTGGGTAGGAGCTCATCAGATAGAGCAAGCAACTATCCAGGTTGGAGATATGATGGCTTTTATGCAGTATGGTATGCAGATTATATTCTCCTTCCTAATGATAGCGATGATGTTTATTATGGTTCCAAGAGCCAGTGTTTCTGCTGTACGTATTTCAGAGGTTTTAGAGACAAAACCGGAAATTGTTGATTGTGAGAACCCTGTTCTTTTAGGGGATAATGTAAAAGGACTTGTGGAGTTCAAGGATGTAAGCTTCCGTTATCATGATGCAGATAACGATGTTATAGAAAAGGTAAGTTTCACTGCAAAACCTGGACAGACTACGGCCTTTATTGGTTCTACAGGCTCAGGAAAATCTACTTTAATCAATTTAATCCCTCGTTTTTATGATGCCACTGAGGGTAAGATACTAATTGACGGTATAAACATAAAGGATATACAACTTAAGGAGCTTCGTGACAACATTGGATACATTCCTCAAAAAGGGGTGCTTTTCTCAGGAGACATAGCTTCAAATATCCGCTATGGTAAAGAGGCTGCCACTGATGAGGACCTTAACCTGGCTGCAGAGATAGCTCAGGCCTCAGAGTTTATAAATACTAAGGAAGAGGGCTTTGCCACTCACATATCTCAAGGGGGCTCAAATGTCTCTGGTGGACAGAAGCAGAGAATATCAATAGCAAGAGCTTTAGTTAAAAAGCCACCTATATATATCTTTGATGATAGCTTTTCAGCCCTGGACTTTAAAACTGATGCGGCCTTGAGAAAAGCTCTTAAGGAATATACTGGTGATTCCACAGTGCTTATAGTTGCTCAAAGAATCAGCACTATTATGACTGCAGAACAGATAGTAGTTTTAGATGAAGGTAAGGTAGTAGGAATCGGTACACATAAGGATCTATTAGAGACCTGTCCTACCTACAGAGAAATTGCTCAGTCACAGCTTTCAGAGGAGGAATTATAGATGAGTTCAAGAAATGAAAAGAAATATAATGCTTCCGGGACCGGTGGCAGAGGCCCTGTGGGAGGAAGAGGTCATGGGCCTATGGGCGGACCCATGGGAGCTATGGCAGGAGGTGCAAAGGCTAAGGATTTTAAGGGAAGTGTTAAAAAGCTTACGGCCTACCTCTCTGTATATAAATATAGGATTTTTGCTGTAGTTCTATTTGCTATTTTCTCAGTAGTGTTTACGATACTTGGACCTAAAATACTAGGTAAGGCTACCGATGAGCTTTTTAAAGGAATTATGGGAAAGCTAACGGGAACTGGAACAGGAATAGATTTTCAGAGGATTTTTCAAATACTTCTAATCCTTGGGGTTTTATATCTTATAAGTGCAGGATTTTCTCTGCTTCAAGGATTCATAATGACTGGGGTGACTATGAAGGTTACCTATAATCTAAGAAATGATATTATTAAGAAGATAAATAGAATGCCCTTAAATTACTTTGATGGAACCAGTCACGGTGAGGTGCTCTCCAGGGTAACAAATGATATAGATACCCTTAGCCAGAGCTTAAATCAGAGTGTTACCCAGGTGATAACCTCCTTAACAACTGTAGTGGGTATTCTGGCAATGATGCTGTCAATAAGTGTAAGACTTACATTAGTGGCACTTTTGATTATTCCTGTATCCTTCATACTCATACTTATTGTGATTAAAAGGTCTCAGAAGCATTTTAAGAATCAGCAAAAGTATCTGGGACATGTTAATGGGCATATAGAGGAAATGTATGGCGGACATGTGGTAATGAAGGCCTTCAATGGTGAAGAAAACTCAGTTAAAAAGTTTGATGAGTTTAATGACACCCTATATGTATCTGCTTGGAAGTCTCAATTTTTATCAGGGCTTATGCAGCCAATGATGGGTTTTGTATCTAACCTTGGTTATGTAGTTATATGTATATTAGGAGGCTGGATGGCAGCTTCTGGAAGTTTAAATGTTGGTGATATTCAAGCTTTTATACAGTATGTGAGATCCTTCACTCAGCCTATAGCTCAAATAGCTAATATCTCAAACATTCTTCAGCAAACTGCTGCTTCTGCAGAAAGGGTTTTTGAATTCTTGGAGGAAGAAGAGGAGATTTCTGAGGAGGTTAAAGTTAAGGTTGCCACTGCAGAACAGGAAACCTCAGAGGGAGTAGTTAGGGTTTCTGGCAATGTAGAATTTAAGAATGTTCACTTTGGATATAATAAAGATAAAATTATAATCAATGATTTTTCTGCCAGAGTTAGAGAAGGTCAGAAGATTGCTATAGTTGGACCTACTGGAGCAGGCAAGACTACAATAGTTAAACTTCTAATGAGATTTTATGATGTAAATGACGGTAGTATTTTAATTGATGGCCATGATATTAGAGATTTTTCTAGAGATGATTTAAGGTCTCTCTTTGGAATGGTTCTTCAGGATACCTGGCTATATAATGGCACCATAAAGGATAATATTAAATACGGTAATTTAGAAGCCTCTGATGAAGAGGTAAGGAAAGCCGCAAGGGCAGCCCAGGTAGATCACTTTGTAACTACCCTTCCAGGAGGCTACAATATGGTATTAAATGAAGATGCAAGCAATGTATCCTCCGGTCAGAAGCAGCTTCTAACCATTGCAAGAGCTATACTTTCAGATCCTAAGATATTAATTCTTGATGAAGCCACAAGCTCTGTTGACACTCGTACAGAGGTGCTCATTCAAAAGGCTATGGATAATTTAATGAGGAACAGAACCAGCTTTGTAATAGCCCATAGACTTTCCACTATAAAAAATGCTGATCTTATATTATGCATGAAGGATGGAGATATTGTTGAGCAAGGAACTCATGAAGAGCTAATTAAGGAAAATGGCTTCTATGCTAAACTCTATAACAGCCAGTTTGAAGGTGCTACTGCCTAAGAAATATCTAAAAATTTTAGGGAATTAGTTCTGATATAAACAATAGAAGCATAAAACTAAGAATAGAAATAAGGGTTCTCTTAATATAATTTAAGAGGACCCTTATTAATAATTTATACAAATAGAAATATAAGGTATAATATATATGCACCAAAAAAATATAATTAATAGACACCAAAAAAATATAATTAATAGACACCATAAACTATATTAATAAACACCTTAAAATTATAATAATATGCAATTTAAAATTATATTAGATATTAACCTTAAAAATATTATTTATATGCACTATAAAACTCTAATTAGTACACACCTTAAAGCAATAATAATATGCATCTTAAAATTATAATAATATGCAATTTAAAACTATATTAGATATTCACCATAAAACTATAATTAGTATAAACAATAAAAAAACTATATTCCTATGCAGCTTAAATATAATAAATATTTACCTTATTAATTCAGGGGGTAGCCTATGCTTATGAAAGCTATGAGAGAAATAAGTTATCTGCTGGTTCTTAGGAATTATTACTGGTTATATAAGAGAGGTTTGATTGTATGTGTAAAAAAATGTTGTTAATAATAAATCCAATGTCTGGGAAAATGCAATGTAAGAATTATCTTTTTGATATGGTAAATATTTTTAGTAAGAATGGATATGAGGTTACAGTATATCCTACTCAAAAAAGCCAGGATGCCACTGAATTAGTAATGAAAAAGGGAATGGATTATGAGCTTGTAGCCTGCTGTGGAGGGGATGGCACCTTAAATGAGGTTATCACTGGAACTATGAAGCTTGAAAAACCACCTTTACTAGGTTATATACCCTCTGGAACTACCAATGATTTGGCCACGAGCCTTAAGCTGCCAAAGAATATGATAGAGGCAACAAAGAATATTATTGAAGGTGTGCCCTTTAAGTATGATATAGGGAGCTTTAACGACAAATACTTTGCCTATATAGCTGCCTTCGGTGCCTTTACAGAGGTTTCATATGTAACCTCACAGCAGGTTAAGAATTCCTTAGGCCATCTAGCATATATTCTAGAAGGCATAAGGCATCTTACTGAAATAAAGACCTATCGTATTTCCATAGAGCTGGATGATGGTATCTATGAGGATGATTATCTTTTTGGCTCCATAACAAATTCCACCTCTGTAGCAGGGCTTCTTACCCTGGACAAAGAAAAGGTCCGCCTTAATGATGGACTTTTTGAGGTGCTTCTTATTAAAAATCCTAAAAATATCCTGGAGATTCAACAGATAATAACGGGACTATTAACACAAAACTACGATCATAAATATATATCCCTTTATCATAGCTCAAAGGTGAAAATCCTTTCGCAAAATGAAATACCCTGGAGCCTTGATGGAGAATATGGGGGAAAGCATAAGGATGTTGCCATTAAGAACAACCCTGAAAGCATAACCTTAATAGTAAATAAAGAAATTGCTAAACAATAAGTTAAAATTGGAATTAGAAAAGCTCTAAAAAAGCAATAGCTGATTTTAGAGCTGTTTTTTTGCATTTAATTAAGCTTGTCCCAGGTTCTTTCCTCACATTTAAGGAAGATTTAGCATACATTGTTGCATTAGTTGTTTTAAATACTATTCCATCTATTGTAA
>JAEXZL010000134.1 GCA_023451395.1 Bacillota bacterium
AACTTCATTCATGTCCCCTAATTTCAATTATGAAAAATTTGGAAGTTGTCCACTTTGTGAAGTAACAAAAGCACGTTTATTCTCAGCCTTTCCTAAGGATGCAACTAAGAATCCCATATTATATTTAGGAGATGATAACTTTTCCAAAACATTTTCTGTAGCTGAATTATTATTTGATACAACCTGGACTGTCTTTCCTTCCACTAAAATGTTTGCAATAATATTAAGGATTGTTTGCGTCTTACCAGTACCAGGAGGCCCCTGAATCACACTAATTGGATTCTCTAATGCATTTTTCACTGCTTCGTACTGGCTTTGATTACATCCGAATGGGAAAATGGGTGTAGACTCTTTTATTTCTCTTCTTCCAGAGCTAGCTGCATTAGGATTTAGATAAATTGAAAGTGCTGTATCATCTCTTATAAATCCCATTTTACTATATTGCTTTTCTAACAATTTTTCTTCAGCATCATTCTTCAATTTACTTAAAGAAGCAATTTGACTTAAATATTCATAAACATTCACAGAAATAGAATCTGTAAGACATGATTTACTAACCTGTAGCTTATGATCAGTATAATCTCTTTCACTCCCATCTTCAAAGCAAATATGCCAGTACTTCTTATCTCCATTTTCAAATACAAAAATAGCTGAAATATTGAAAAGCTCCTGACTACCATAACTAATATGATAGAAGTTTGGATTAAGTACCTCAGGGTTTTTTAAGTAATCTACATTATCACTAGAATAACTATATATTCGACCATTATTAAATTGTATATCATATTTATGGGTCTGATTATTGTACTTACAGTCCCTTATACTCTTTGTCCTAATTTCACCTTTTACAATAATCATATACTTGTCTGTATTCATAGTCATACTCCTTGATGAAACGTTTTCATTTATTTAACCTTTTCAATTGTACCATATTTTGTAAACAGGCACAGCTAAAGTAATTACGTTTTATTATTTATGATACGGTTCACCGTAACTACTTTAAGTTAACTTTTTCTATATTATTATAATTTAAATTCCACTATTTGAGTTCATCTCTACTAAAACATTGCATTCCTAACCGCTATATGGTACATTTTGGGAAAGCTTAATAATTCTTAGGCGAAGGGAGTGATTTTTTTATGCAAAAGTTATATGAGGTGATTTTAATATAATTGCATATTGGTTCAAGGCGTATTTAATAGTACACTTAGTGTGTTTTTATTTGTTATGCCTTTGAACAACTTTAAATTAACCTTTCAGCCTTAATGGTTTGTATTAAAATACACAGTATCGGCTAGCGTGTATTCTTTATGTGCAAATATTAAGAATACCACAGTAGGTTAATCTTGCTGTGGTATTTTTATATTCTTTTTTATTAAAGTGTCAATAGCTAAATAGGATAATTATAATTCCTTAATATCTTCATATAACTTTATCTCGAGTTCAAGTTAAGCTTTGATTTTATAACTTATAAAAATGAGAGATAGAGGAGTGGTTTCATGTTTAAATTAGAAAGAAAAGATTATAAAAAAGTAATGAACTTAGTTAAATCTCAATATGAATTATCAGTATTCTCTGTTATCATTGGTGTTAATCCTGGAAAAATCCTTGTAAACAGCATTGCTAATCCAACCTCAGTATTAATAAAAACTAGTGAGTGTAATTTAATTGCTGGTAATTCAAAGGATGAAATATTTAATTCTCATGTATCAGAAGAGCTAGATTTTTGGGATCAGATAGTACCTGATTCTCAAGAATGGATGGATAAAATACCTACTATTCATAAGAACTCCTTCATTAGAAAGTACAAAAGAAGACATTATGTGCTGACTAGTAATAGCTTTGTAGATTGTGCTGGAGCTTTGAAGGAAGGTTATATATTAGAAAAAGTTAATATGCCTTTCTTAAAGGAAGGCTCCCTTGAAAATGCAGAAATAATACTAGAAGCTTTGACTGAAAATTGGGGTGACGAGGATAACTTTAAAAAACATGGCACAGGGTATTTAATACGCAATGACAAGGTAATTGTAAGCTGGGTATTAACTGATTGTAGTTTTGAAAATACCGTTGCAATTGGAATACACACAGATAAACGTTATAGAGAAAATGGTTTTGGGAAAATAACTGTTGCTGCAACTATTAGAGATTGCTTTTCTATGGGATATAGAAAGATTGATTGGCTTTGCGTAGACTCTAATAAAGGTTCAATTGCCATTGCTGAAAAGCTGGGATTTAAACTTGCCAATGTCTATTATTCCTTTACCTCATATCCTCCAATTGAGAATTTAAAGGATTTATCTGAGCCCGAATGGCATCAATGGGGTGAATATTTAGAAGAAGCTTCTAAAACTGAGGATCGCTTGCTACTGGACTGTGTTTATGCTTATATAAAATCCAATGATGTCAAAAAAACTATTAGTATAATGACAATAATGAAGAACAAAAACATTGAATTAGATTTTTTAACATTTAAAAACTGGATTATTAACCTTCAAAGCTATGATATGTGTTCTAGCTTTAATGAAAAAGCTTGGATTAATTTCTTAAGTGAAAATATTTCTAGCATTGATTAATCTCAATATACCTGCATTATATTTAGTAAAAAAGAGAATTTTTTAATGCCTATTTACTTAATTTTCAAGTAGTATAGAAATTTAAAAGTCAGCATAACTTCAAAGAAATATGAAGCTATCCTGACTTTTAATTTTACTTATGAATTGCTTAAGAATCTAAATATTCAAAGGCTATTAACAACCAGATAAAACCTTTTTCTCTAAGCTCTTAGCACTTTTTAAGTATGAATAGGGTACATAGAGT
>JAEXZL010000175.1 GCA_023451395.1 Bacillota bacterium
TGATCCTTGCTGTGATCCTTGCTGTGATGGTGGCAGAAGAAGAAGGAGAAGAAGACGTAGGAGCAGACGTAGGAGTAGACGTAGAGACTGCTGCTGTGATCCTTGCTGCTGTGACGACTGCTGCTGTGATGAATGCTGCTGTGATCCTTGCTGCTGTGGTGGCGGTTTCGGAGGAGGCTTTGGGGGCTTCGGAGGCGGCTTTGGAGGCTTCGGAGGAGGCTTTGGCTGTAGCTGGATAATATTTATTATCATTATATTTTTACTATTAGGTAGAGACAGAGGATCTTTTTTAAATGAAGGTTCCCATGGTGTAGTAAACTTTGATGATGAAGAGATCTAGCAGTAATAAACAAATGTACAGAGAGGGGGAATAAAAATGTTTGGTAATTTTGGCTGTAACAACAATAATTTATGCACCATACTTGTATTCTTAATTATTCTATCTAAATCTGGGATACTAAAAGATGAAAATACCTTCATACTTTTATTGCTATTCTTGCTTTGTGGTGGGTTTGGAACTGGTTTTGGAGGACGTAGATTTAACAGATGCTGCTGCAGGAGAGTCCAAAGGAGATGCTGCTGCTGTTAAAGTATAAACAAAAAAGTAATCTTTTCACTGAGTAAATCAGAGAAATTAAAAATGATGACCTGTTTATACTAATACTTTTATTCTGGCTAATTGGAGGAGTCAAATCTTATCCTAGAAGCACCTGCTGATGTGGATGCTAGTTAACCCAGAATAGAAATTTTGGAGGGCTTAAAGGCCCTCCAATAATATAAATTCTATACATATAATTAAATTAGGAGGAAGTTTCATGTCAAAGCACAGAAGTAGGAGAGAAGATGAAAGATATGACCAAGGGATGAACCAAAATCAGGGAATGAATCAAAACCAGGGAATCAATCCAAATCAGCTTATGAGCATGCTAGGTAATGTAGATTTAAATCAGTTATCATCCTTATTGGGAGCTGTGAATAATGATGGATTCAATATAAATAGCTTAATGGGAGATGCTCAGAGAAGAAATGGAAATAATGGTAATGATAGAAGAAACGGTGATAGCGATAATACCATTCAGATGTTAAATTCACTAAAAAGCTTGGTTTCCCCAAATAAGACTAAAGTTATCGATAAGA
Source organism: Bacillota bacterium (assembly GCA_023451395.1). Classification (GTDB taxonomy): domain Bacteria; phylum Bacillota; class Clostridia; order Clostridiales; family Clostridiaceae; genus JAEXZL01. Next base: position 1,138 of record JAEXZL010000175.1, read on the forward strand.
TAATTGAAATGTATATGTCCGGTGAATTTGATGACTAGAACAAAAGGTGCATTATGCACCTTTTGTTCTTTTATTAAATTATTCAAGTATATCTGAGGAGCTTTTCTCCACTACCATTGTGCACTTTCCATCAAGCCATCCGCCTTCTCTGATTATTACATTTTTTACCGTAATATCACCCTTAACTCTTCCACTGTTTTCAATTATTAAAGTATTGGAGCAAATAATGTTTCCTTCTACAAGCCCACTAACTGTTGCATTAATGCAGCTTATATTCCCCTTTATTTTAGAGGTGATTCCAAGAATGATATCTTGTTGCCATTCAATGCTTCCATCAATAATTCCATCTATTCTTAATAGACCTTCGCCTCTAAGAGAACCGTTAATATATGCCTTTTCCCCAACAAGAGTTTCGATTCTTTCGCTTTTTACTTCTTTTTCAAACATAGTAACCTCCTATAATATTTATGTATAAAATACTTTCATAAGGTAATAATATAAATGTAATAGGGAGCATTGCTCCTGGCTATTATTTATAATAGCCACAAAACCCCCATCCCCCTTTGGGTCGCTTATGCGACCCTTTATCTTTTTCATAAATAATGTTATCTTATATACTTGGAATTTTAGCTACTTAATTATGTATATTTATAATATTATCAATGTATGTTTAGCTTTAGCTTATATAATATTTTTTATATAAGAAATTTATTTAAAAAGACTTTTATACTAAATAATGCCTGAAGGCTTATACCTTCAGGCATTATTTAGCAAATAAAATAAATTTACTAGTATTTTACTGTGTTAATTTTTATGCTGGTTTTGTTTGCACTCTTCACAGAGACCATAGAAATAAATTTTATTAGATATGATTTCATAGTTAGAATTCTTTCTTGCAGTTTCATTTAATTCCGTAAAGCAAATTCCGTTTAAGTCATCTACGCGTCCACAGGACATACACTGTATATGACTGTGACAGGAGGAGTTTCCATCGTATCTAAAATTACCTTCACCTACATTTATTTCAGAAACAAGTCCTACCTCTACAAGAGTTTTTAGTGCCTTATAAACTGTTGCAAGGCTCATAGTTGGATATTCAGGCTGTAATGCCTTATATATTCCCTCTGCAGAAGGGTGATCCATAGTAGTTTGAAGATACTTATAGACAGCGATTCTCTGAGGAGTCAATTTAAGTTTTTTTTCTCTAAAAATTGAAGTAATCGTATCCATTAGCACCATCCCTATTAATTAGTTAATCATATTATATAATAAAAATTATCCACTGTCAAAATGATTTTAGATAATTATAATATTTTTTTAACAAATGATCGTTTATTTATTTATTATGGATATAATACAGTTGTAATTTGTAGATATCTTTGATAAAATATAAATTGTTGTTAATTAATTAACAATTAAGCTCATGTTCATTTAACTTTTTTTAGAACAGTTATCTGTTCTTTTTTTTTTATAAAAAAGAGAGTATCTTCCTCAAAGCACCCTCTTCAAAGCTATATCTGATTCTTTAGTATTCTCCTTTGGATAAAGTTTATTAATATTGTTAAAGAGTAATCATAAATAAAGAAGAAAACTTGTAGGGATAATAATAAAACTCCTAGAGGTAATCTTAATTCTATACTGTTAAATAAGAAAGCCTTTCCTAAAAAGTAAGCTAATAGAGCAGAGGCATTAAAAAAAATAAGTTTTAATATTATCTCAATATATGTTTTATTAAGTCGTTCAGCTAACAGCTTTACGATGCCATAGGGCCCAAAAAATAATATATATAAAAGCAGAATACTTTTTAAACCAAATAATAGTATTAAAATACTACTGGCAGTATACACCATTAGACTACGTTTAATGTCCATAGTTAAAATAGCTAATGGAATTATAAGCGAAGCAAGGGTTAGCATCGCAAGCTTATTAGTAGGTAAGATATAAGCTAGATATAAAAAGAGTACTGATAGCCCTGTAAGTAAGCCACCCTTAGCTATATAAGAACTTTCTTTCAATCTTTTCACCTCATTTTTAGCAGCAGGAAATTAAATCGCCACCGCAAGCTTCACATAAGCAGTCCAAACAAATCATATTCATACAACAATTCATACTGTCATTGCTTCCTCTTGATCCATAATACTGCTGTCTATATCCAGAATTTCTTCTTTGAAGATAATTAAAGGCTTGCCTATATTCCATATTATTAGGACTTAAGGAACATGCTTTGCTTAGATAATTATAGGCAGCATCATGAAAGCCTTTATTCATTTGAATAATACCCATAAGATAGTTCCATTCACCATCTTTATTCGTTATTGAATTAAGCTTCAGTTCTGCATCTCCATAGCGCCCTTGTTGAATATCCCTTCTTATATCCTGGTAGGAAACATTATAAGAAGAGTTTCCATAGCTTCCACTATTACTGTTATTAGAATAGCTATTTTGATAGCTATTTTGATTCTTCATAAGGGTATCATAAGCTTCATTTATTTCCCTCATCTTATCCTCAGCAAGATCTTTAAGAGGGTTATTGCCATATTGATCTGGATGATATTTCTTTGCTAATTCTCTATAGGCCGCTCTTATTTCATCTTTTGACGCATTTTCTTTTATTCCAAGTATTTCATAGGGATTATTCATATTCTATTACACCTCATTTAATTTAATGCTAGCAGAGCTATTATATTTATTTTCTATTTGAATATATCTATCCATAAGCCCTAGCTTTAGTATATTTTCTATAATTTCCTTATTTTTAAAAAAATCTAGTTCATTAAAAGCATCTAATAGGGAGTTTGAGCAACATAATATACTAAATTCCAACCTATCTTTTATTTGATCATAAAGCTCCTGAAAGGGTAGGGCACTTTTATTAAAAACAGCATCAATAGGATTGAACTTTTTATTTTCCATATCCTCCTGAAGATCATCTAGTGCATCCATAAGATAAATCCACTTTCCCAGATTATAACCAAGAGTATAAAGGTTTTTTCTAACTTCCTCAGTAATATCTTCTTTATAATAGCATATTACCTTCGCCGTAAGAAGAGCAAAGGGATGACAAAGTTCATCTAAGGAAGGGACATTCTTGGATTTTTCAAAGGTGCTTAAAGCTTTTAGGTTTTCTTTAATAATCTCATCAATGTGGCTATATTCTTTAGAAAACTTATCTCTATAGCCTTTTAAAAGAAGCTTAGATATAGAACTTTTAATTTCTCCATCATCTATTACATCATCACAAAGCTTATAATAGGTAAGAGCTACGTTTAAGTATGCAGAATATATTAATGGATAATTAGAAGTAAGAATCATGCGCTTTTTTAGAGGATGCACCAAACAGGTATCTATATAAAAGTTGCCAGGCTCTGAATTAAGGCCGTCTAATAAAATTGCCATGAAGGTCATATCATAGTTTAAAGAGAGCCTTGGTATATTACCGAAGGTTTCCTTAATGCTTCTACAGAGTCCACAATAGTAAGCTTTAAAAACCTCATAATCCTTAATCTTAAGCTCAGGCTTGTAAGGCTTAACATAACCAAACATATTTTTCTCCTTTGTTAATTTTATAAAAAGATTATAACATAAAATTATCACATTAAGGTAAAGCTTTTAAGAAGAAGCTTAATTAACTATGTTTTTTTTCTATTCTAATTATTCATATAATGAGGAGCTGTTACACTGTACTTTGTCTAAAGAATAGAGTATATTATTTATAAGAAGAAAATCACATAGGAGGGATACAAATGAGTAAGTATAAAGTAGGCGATGAACTGATTTTCGTTAATAACCCCAATGAAGAGAAAGAAAAAATAAAAAGTCTTACAGGTCTTACCTATGAGGGTGATTATGCCCAAATATCTTGGGGTATTAAAATAATTAATATTCAATACAATGAACCAGATGTAATGTTAACTTATAGAAATATGCAGGGAGATATTAATAAGGTATTTGCTGTATGCAGAGATATAGATAATTTTGATCAGGAAAAGGTATTGGAAAAAGCACTTTTAAAGGCCTTCCAAAATGAGATTATAAATATTTCCGTAGAGAAAAATGCTCCATTAAAATAACGCCAAGGGAAATACAAGAGCATAAAATAATAGTATAGTTATTTCTGGAAGGAGGAGCATTATTTGCCCTATTACGAAACAGTCATACGGATAATACTTGCAATTATAATGGGTGGTGCTATTGGGTATGAAAGAGAGTTTAATAATCGTCCTGCAGGACTTAGAACACATATATTAGTGTGTCTTGGAGCTGCGATTATATCATTAATTCAGGTTCATTCCATGGAAGAAACCCTAGAACTTATTATAAGACAACCAGAGCTTATAAATGTACTGAAGGTGGATATGGGAAGGCTTGGAGCTCAAGTAATCAGTGGTATAGGCTTTTTAGGTGCAGGGACCATAATTCATGAAAGAGGTTCAATAAAAGGCCTTACTACTGCTGCAAGCCTTTGGGTGGTTGGTTGTATTGGAATTGCTATAGGGATGGGATATTATCTTCTAAGTGTCACTGCTATGGCTTTTTCTGTCATAGTATTGGTAATATTAAAAAAGTTTGAGGATAAATTTGTGTACAAGCGTAAAGAGGTAAAGACCCTTATAAGCTATGATAATAAGGATATTGGTCGTAAGGAAATTGAATCTTATTTCAAAAATAAGAGAATAAGAATTACAAATATACAATTTCCTCATGGTTTTGAAAGGAAGGATGGAGAAACTTCTGAGAGAGCAATTTATACTCTTGTTGTTCCCAACGGGATGGATAAGTCAGAAGTTCTTCGAGGACTCTCATCTCATGAAAATATACTGGAGGTTGAAGTTTTCTAAGAAATTAATATAATAAGGGAGTATAATTATTAAAGAAATAAAAAAATACTTTATATTTATTAAATTATGAAATATAATTAGTTTATGGGTGATAAGGGTTTAATTATGATGGGTGGAGGGGATAATATGAGTCTATGTCCATTTTGGTCAAATGAAAAAGAAAAAATAAATTGCTATGAGGAATGTGTCTTTAGCTCCTCTGAAGAGGATAGCTGTCCTTTTAAGCTCTACTTAGAGACTAATAGAATTGTTTTAAAAGATATTGCTGATTTCAGATATGATGAGGAAAATTTTAAATTTTCTCAAAATTGGTAAAAAAGGTGCCATGCTTGGCACCTTTTTTATTCATTAAATTTTTCAGAATAGGTATGAAGAAGATTTTGCTTCATATTCCAAAGCTTTTGAGATAAGTCTACATAATAGGTATGGGGATTTTCAAATCTTAATACTGCTGGCCAAAGCTTTTTAGTTTCTTCTATAGCATATTCTCTAATCTCCATTACAGAAGGAGAGGTATATACAGGCTGACCCTTTTCAAAAATTGGAACCATTAGCTCTTTTAAATAATAATTTTTTATTTTCTTTTTCTTCCAGGTATATATTGGATCAAAGATCTCCAGAGCTTTATCTTCAGATAGAATTTCTTCTTTTAAGGTTAATAGGTCCGCAATTGCTTTATCATTTTTTTTATCGAAGATTCGGTATATTTTCTTAAAACCAGGATTTGTGATTTTTTCTTCATTTTCACTAATTTTGATTTTAGGAACTAAAACTCCTTCATCTTCTACAGCTACAAGCTTATAAACCCCGCCAAATACAGGCTCGGATTTTGCAGTTATTAGTCTTTCTCCTACTCCGAAACTATCAATAGCAGCACCTTGAGATAGAACATCTGAAATTATATGCTCATCTAAGGAATTAGAAATGACTATTTTACAATCAGGATAGCCTGCCTCATCTAACATTCTCCTACATTCCAAAGATAGATATGTAATATCGCCAGAATCTATTCTAACTCCTGAAGGCCTATAACCCAAGGGCTTTAGTACCTCGTCAAAAACTCTTATAGCATTTGGAATACCTGATTTTAGTACATTGTAGGTATCAATAAGAAGCACACAGTTTTCTGGGTAAATTTCTGCCCAAGCCTTGAAAGCATTATATTCCGTATCATAGAGCTGAACCCAGCTGTGAGCCATTGTTCCAATAGCAGGCACATCAAACATCTGATCTGCTATAGTGCAGGCAGTAGAATTACATCCACCAATGATTGCAGCTCTAGCTCCATATATAGCACCATCATAGCCTTGAGCTCTTCTAGAGCCAAATTCCATAACTGGCTTTCCTTTAGCAGCTCTACAGATTCTATTAGCCTTAGTAGCTATAAGGGTTTGATGATTGATAGTTAATAGTATCATAGTTTCTATAAACTGTGCTTGTATAACCGGTCCTCGTACAGATACCAGAGGTTCGTTAGGAAAGACTGGATTACCTTCTGGAATAGCCCACACATCACACTGAAATTGAAAATTAGATAAATATTCTAAGAACTCTTCACAGAAGATATTCTTACTTCTTAGAAACTCAATGTCCTTTTTTGTGAATTTAAGAGAACTTAGATATTCCATAAGCTGCTGGACACCAGACATGATACAATAGCCGCCGCCGTCAGGAACCCTTCTAAAAAACATGTCAAAGTATGCAATTTTATCTCCTACACCAGATTTCAGGTAACCATTTCCCATTGTCAGTTCATAAAAGTCTACCAACATAGTTAAATTTCTTTCATTAGTTACATCAAATAAAACTTCGCTCATAATTCTTCTCCTCTATTAGTTAAATAGCATAATAATATTGTAACTTAGTACTAAAATTATTACAATATAGTTATTTGCAGCAGAAATGTGTTAATAATTAATATATATTATTGCTTAAAAGGAGAAAATAATGACTTTAAAACCAGATAAATATCAGATTAAAGCAATAAAAGCAAGTGAGAATAGGGTGCTGGTAGTCGCTGCCCCTGGGTCAGGAAAGACCACGGTAATTCTTGAAAGGGTAATTCATATAATGAAGAGTAGAGAGGTTAAGGCAGGAAATATCATTGTAATCACCTTTACCAGAGCAGCAGCTGAAAATATGAAGCGTAGATTTCAAAACAGCCTTCCCTCGGATGAGAGTCCTTTTTTCGGAACCTTTCATGGACTTTTTTACAAAATACTAAGAAGGCATCGTGGGGATATAAATATAATAGCACCTAGTCTTTCTTTTAATTTAATAAATAATACGCTTCAAAAATATATGGAAGAGGTTGGTGAAGACAAGGTCAAGGAGGTGCTAAATAATATTTCTCTAAAAAAGTCAATGGAGATACAGGGGGAGGCTTTTAAGCCCTCCATTGACAGTGCAGTGTTTTTTCAGTGCCTTGAAACATATGAGGAATATAAAGAAAAGCATAATCTTTGGGATTTTGATGATATTCAAATAGAGGCTTACAAGCTGTTTAAGAATGATAAGCAAATTCTTCAGAGTTACAGAAGGCTATTTAAACATATATTGGTAGATGAGTTTCAAGACTGCGATAACCTCCAGATAGAACTTCTTAAGCTGCTTATTGAAGGAAATAATCTTTTTGCAGTAGGAGATGAAGATCAATCAATCTACGCCTTTAGAGGTTCTAATCCTCAGTGCATGGTAGAATTTCAAGAAAGATTTCCTGGTGGGAAGAAGTATTTCCTTTCATTTAATTATAGAAGCACAAAGAATATCATAGAGGGCTCTAAAAATCTAATAGCTTATAATAAGGAAAGATATTCTAAAGAGATTATGCCCTTTAGAAAAGACACGGGGAGCATAAGAGTTAGATATGTATATAATGAGTCTGTAGAAGCGGAAGAAATAGCATTATATATTCAAGAGGAGAAAAGAAAGGGAAATAAATTTTCCAGTAATGCGGTACTCTTTAGAACAAATCAGGAAGCTAGGGGAGTTATTGATGCTTTTATCAGAAGAAAAATACCTTTTTTACTCTTAGATAAGGTATATAACTTTTATGATCATTTTATCTGCAGAGATATCATTGCATATTTAAAGCTTTCTATAGATAATACTGATAGAGAAAGTTTTCTAAGAATTATTAATAAGCCTTTTAGGTATATTAGCAGGTCTGCTTTAAATGAAGTTAAAAGCTATCCTTATGTGAAGGATGCCTTTCAAATATTAAAGGATGTTAAGGATATACCGGTTTTTCAGCTAAAGAATATAGATGCTCTTAAAAGAGATATAAATTCTCTTAATAAAGCTTCTTTAAGTGGTGCTATACACAGAATACTTACAGAGCTTGGATATTTAGATTATCTTAGAGATTATAGCTCAAAAAATAAGCTTCTCTTCGATGATTTGCAGGGGATAATTGATGAGTTTAACTTAGCAGCAGAAGAACACAAAAGTATAATAGGCTTACTTGCTTATATTGAGGAGTATTCGAAGGAGCTTAGAGAAAGTTATCAAAGTAATGGAGATAATTCTGTGATACTAAGCACTATTCATGGAGTAAAGGGTATGGAATTTCCTAATGTATTTATTATAAATTGCTGTGAGGATTATCTTCCTCATAAAAATAGTTCTGAAGAAAATATAGAAGAAGAAAGAAGACTCTTTTATGTAGGAGTTACTAGAGCCATCAACAACCTGTTCATATTCTCTCCTAAAATGACTTTAGGTAAGGAAAGAACCGTCTCCAGATTTATAAAAGAAAGTGCTTTTTTATCTCTAGAACAAAAAGAAATACCCTTTGAAGTTGGTGATGAAATCTTTCATAAATCCTTTTATGAAGGTAAGGTTAGTTATATAGACGAGAGTACAATAGAGATAAATTTTAAGGATGATATAAAAAGGAGATTTGATCTTTCTATACTATTATCCAGAGGTTTGATTAAGAAATTATAGATTTATTAAATAATATTTCCTTTAGATAATAGGAAAGGAGGAGTAAACCACTCCTTTTTTCTGCCAAAAAAATGAACATTATACTATAATATATTGTTGGAATTATAGTATAATAGATACAAAATCTTATTAAGTAAATTTTTGAGAGTGGACGAAAACTATAAATATTCGTGAAGAGGATAGGCTATGGTAAATAATAAGGATTGTTTTTTTGCATTGGATATTGGGACTAGAGGGGTTAAAGGAATTTATGCCTCCGTTAGTAATGAGGAACTTAGGATACTTTGTGAAAGTACCCTGGATCAGCAGGAAAGAGCTATGGAAGATGGGCAGATTCATGATATAGAAAAGGTTTCTCAAGTGGTTAAAAAAGTTAAAGAGGATATAGAAGGGAAAATAGGTCATAAGCTTGATGAGGTTTCCATTGCTGCTGCTGGGAGATCCTTAAAAACTGTTAAGGTGAAGAGTCATTTAACGCTTCAGGAGGAAAAAACAATTGATTCTGATACCATAAGAGCTCTAGAGCTTCAAGGGATATTTTTAGGTGAGGAAGAAATTAAGAAGCAGGGAGAGAGCCTTTATTGTGTAGGCTATTCTGTTACTAGCTATTTTCTAAACGGATATTTAATTTCTAATTTACTTGGACATACAGGAGAATATATTGAAGTAGAACTTATCGCTACATTTCTGCCTAAATCTGTGGTGGATAGTCTTTATGCTGTGATGGATAAGGTGGGACTTAAGGTAGCTAATCTTACCTTAGAACCTATAGCAGCAATGGAAGCTGTAATTCCAGAAAAGCTTAGGCTCCTTAATATAGCTTTAGTGGATATAGGCGCCGGAACATCTGATATAGCTATTTGTAGTAAAAACACTATTAAGGCTTACGGAATGGTACCTATAGCAGGAAATGAAATAACAGAAGCTATAGCTCTTGAACTAATGGTAGATTATTCCCAGGGGGAGGCTATAAAAATGAAGCTCCTTTTAGAGGATACTATAATCTATAAAGATGTACTGGATTTGGAAAACCAAATTAGCTCTAAAGAGCTATTACATAGAATAATGCCGGCAATAGAGGATATGGCAATGAAAATTGGCAAGAAAATTTTAGAGCTTAACGATAATATACCGCCAGGAGCAGTTTTTTTGGTAGGAGGGGGAGCACATACACCTCTAATTAAAGATAGCCTTTCAAAGATTTTAGGGCTTAAAGATGAAAGATTGGCAGTAAGAGATAGAAAAAATATAGATAAGCTAATTCATGGAGACAATTCCTTAGGGAGCATTGGAGTTACAGTAGTTGGTATAGCAATGACAGCAAGTAAAAGTATGACTAATAATTTCATAAACATTTATGTAAACAATAAACCCTATACTATATTCAACAGATTAGATGCAACCATAAAGGATGCCTTATTAAGTGCCGGAATTAGTCCAAAGGAACTTATATTTAAAAAGGGAAAAAATCTTCATTTTACCTTAAATGGAGTAAAAAAAGTTGTTTTTGGTGACTTAGGAAGCCCTGCAGAAATTTCTTTAAAAGGAAGCCCAGCAACCTTAGATTCCAC
>JAEXZL010000044.1 GCA_023451395.1 Bacillota bacterium
TTATTTCCGTTAACTTATAATGACCTAGCTCAGGAATTATATGATAGTTAATTCTGCTTAGATAATTATTTTTTGTATTAAGCCCTATAGTGTTTGATTTATATTCATTAAACCATTTAACTATAAAATCTTTAAATAGTATATTATTTGTTGTTGGAGTTATATATCCCTTATTCTTTTTATTAAGAATATTAGTAACATAAAACTCAGCTTCTTTTTTAGTTTTAAAGCCTTGCTTTTTTATTCTTTGACGGGCACCTTTACTATTAGCTCCTAAGGAAACTACTACTTGCCAGTTGTATTTAGATAATTGATTATAGCTCGCCATTTGAATTGTCCTCATTATCATTAATCCAGGGCATAGTTTTTAACTCTTCGGATTTGAGGTAGCTGTCGATATATTCTGAGAAGGTTTCGAAAAAATATTCCTTATCTTCGTTTGTTGAAAAAGATTTATCCAATTTGTAGCTCATTAGTTCGTTGTTTAAGAAAGATAGTTTGAGTAATTCTTTAATAGTTTTAGCTTCTATAATTTTATTGACTAACACTTTTTCATAATTATTAATATTGATTTCTTCTTGAAATAAATTATTTATCCCTATATTAAGAACATCACAGATTCTTATAAGCACGTCATATTTTGGCTCTCTTTTATTTTGTTCATATCTAGTTATAGTTGCAGCGGTTACCCCTATCCTATCAGCGAGTTCTTTTTGTGTAAGCCCACATTGCTCTCTGTTCATTTTAATTTGATAGCCTATATCCATATTTATCACCTCAACATAATTATATATCAGCAATTACCATTTTGGAATACTAAATGTCAATAAAATACAATAAAATTACCAAAACGGTATTGACAAAGTGCCAATTTGGTATTATTGTAAAAATATAGTTATTTATTAATTGGAGGTAGAGCATTGGAAATAAAAATAGCTAGAATTAAAAAGGGGTTAACCCAAATGGAATTGTGTAAGAGGGTAAAGACCTCGCCAAGAAAAATTGTTCAGATAGAAAGAGGTGATTTGGGGAAGGTTAGTTTTGAGTTAGCAAAAAGAATTGCAATTGAGCTGGATAGTAGTATTAACGAACTATTTTTAAATGAGGAGGGTCAATAAGATAATGGAAATCATAAAGGAAATGATAAATGTTGAAGATGTATCTAAATTTACTAATTTTAAGGAATCTTACGTAAGACAATTACTAAGAGAAGGAAAGATAAAGGGAATAAAAGTTGGTAAGGAATGGAGGATACACAAAAAGGAATTGTATGATTTTCTTGGAGTTGAGACTGATATTAAAATGGTTGAAAAGGAAGTTTATATAAAGGAGTTACAAGCACAAGTAAGTTCATATAAGACTAAGCTACAGGCTATGGAAGGACTTGTTACTGGTATATACAATATTTTGGGAATTTAACAAGGTGAATCGGTATGTCTTATACAAATATTGATAACATAATATTAGATTGTAAAGAACTGAATATTCAAGAACAATCTTTACTTATTGCATTGAATAGCTTTAATAATAAGGAAAAGGGGTATGCTTGGCCAAGTTATGGGCAGTTAATGATTAGAAGCAAAATAAAAACAGAAGATACACTAATAAAGACAATAAAGTCGTTAGAAAATAAAAAGTTAATAGGAAGAATTTCACGTAAAGGCAAGGTGAACTACTATTATTTACTTCCTATAAAAATGGGGTACCCCTATAAACAGGGTATCCACAAAAATGAGGATGCACCCACCCCGATTTTAGAGGGGAACTCCCCCCAAAAACTGGGTACGATAAATACTAATACAATTACTAAAATAAATACTATTAAAGAAGAAGATATCTTGCAAGGTGAGAATTATATTAGAGTAATAGAAGAGTATAAAAATTGTGTTTCAGTAAATATCACCAATAAAGAAATTGCATTTATTAAAGAACAGTTATTAATAGTAGGTGAAGAAGTTTTAATTAAAGCATTTGAAGTAGCCTGTAAGAGAAATGGTAAGAACATAGATTATGTATTAACCTTGATTAAGGACTGGAAGAGGAATGGCTTAGAAACTGTGGGTGACATTGAAGGTTATTTATCAAAACGACAGAAAAAAAGACTAGAATATAAAAGTAAGGATACTTGTATATCATCTAATGGTAAAACGCAGCCAACTATAAATAATAATCTAAAATTTAATAACTTTGAGCAGAGGGAGTATGACTTTGATAGCCTTGAAAAAAAGTTGTTAGGATGGGATTGATTATTTTGGGTTTTTATATTTATGTGTTTTTCAAAAAAGGTAGGACTTAATAAAATGTCATTAGAACAAAAAGAAGATAGATAGCGGATAATTAAATTCAAATCAAGTTTTTTAAAATTAAAAAGGTGTAATTTGCAATAAGAAAGTAGAGTTTTATAAGCTCTATTTTTTTGTTTCCATTGTTACTTAATGAATGTAATGGAATATTACATTATCCTATATATGATTATATTTTTTTATAAAGGTATTGTTAAAAGAGCTTCTGCTAGGTGATAAAGGTGTAAGTGTATATCTATTTCTTGTAGATTATAGTTTACAGTCAAGAATAACATGATATAAAACTAATAACAGTTATAGATATATGACAAAATGCTTATAATACATAAATTGATAAGAGGAGGTACTAAGAATGAAGAATGTTCTAGAAGTTATAAGAGCTATATGTGTATTCTTTGGAAGCTTAATTGCTATAATTCTTTTATTTTGGAAATAGTACAAGCTTCATGCAGTAGGTGTCAACTTTTGACATCTACTTCTTTATTGCCTTGAAAGTAATCTTTCAAAAAACGCTTTGATTACTTTAGTCTTAAAATAGAGATTTTTTCCCTTTTCTAAAAAGGGGCAGGATAAGGTCGTTACACTTTGGTATACAAAATCAAGGCAAAGCCTTGATATACATAGGGTTATATAGTGTTACGAGTATAAATAATATATATAAATACTGTTACACTTTACTTTTAAAATTCAAGAAAAAGTAGTAAAAATGCCGATTGACAGTGTAACACTTTGTAATAAAATAGCTAAAGAGAAAACAATTATTTAAGGATGTAGTAAAAAGAACAAAACTGTTTAATTTAAGTGATAAATAATATTTTGAAAAACATGGTGATAATTTTTTTCGATATGATAAAATATAGTTATTAGGTATGAAAGCACCTTCCGGGAATCCGGCAACAACTTTGATAGGCAAGAGTAACCCTATTCTTTAGTGCAGAGCTAAATGCACACTTTTAGCCTTTACGGTATGGATGTCTGTATCCCTCATTCCTTACAACGTGCTTGTAAGGAGGATGTGAAAACAGTTCTGTTACTCAAACATTAGTAAGAAAACTTCTAGTCAAATTGACTAGAAGTTTTTTTATATAAGTTAGTAATCAATTATCAAGATTTAAGGCGATAATTAAAAAGGGTAAAAGTATTTATGTAATCTAATAAGAAATGATTAATTAACTAAAAGAAGCTCTTAGCTTCTTTTTTATGTTAACTTTAAATCATAGCTATAACTTTATAGCAATCAACATTTATGTTATAATTATCAGAATAAAAATAAATAATAAGGGGAAATATTTTATGGTTAAAAAGAACCCATTAGTTTCTCCTATTCTTAAGTGGGTAGGAGGAAAAAGACAGCTATTAGATGTGATAAAACCTTTAATTCCGGCATACACCACTTATTATGAACCGTTTTTAGGTGGGGGAGCATTACTATTCGAATTACAGGCTAAGAAAGCAATAATAAATGATTCTAATGAAGAACTAATAAATGTTTATAATACTATAAAGAACAATCCTGAAGAATTAATTAAAAAGCTAAAAGAACATAAAGAGAATAATAATGAAGATTATTTTTATATGGTGAGGGGGTTAGACAGAAATAAAGAAGTTTACAAAACCCTTTCAGATATAGAAAAGGCTGCAAGAATTATATATCTTAATAAAACTTGTTTTAATGGCTTGTTTAGAGTTAATAGTGCAGGAGAGTTTAATTCACCTTGGGGAAGATATAAGAATCCTAATATTGTAAATGAAACAACTATATTAGCTGTGAATAAA
>JAEXZL010000072.1 GCA_023451395.1 Bacillota bacterium
GGGTAATCTCTATAAAGACCTTCCGTTACCTCATTAACCTTTTTATCTGTAGTTTGAGCAGATAATATTGTTGATACTAAAAGCTGGAAGGGCGTCTTATGTACAAGCTCACATTTTGCATCAGGATATTCTTCTTTTAAAAGCTCTAATACTATTTTCGTTTTCTTTCTCATATATTAAACTCCTCGTAAATAGGTTAATCTTCCATAATTGTATCAGAAAATGATGCTATAGAGCAGGTACTTGTTGAGTTTTTCTTTTCTGGAGTCTTATTTATTTTTTTCATTATTCTAGATTCCTTAAGCTTTATTATTCTCTCCTTATAATCCATAAGGTATTCTGAATTAGATTTAAATTTTGATATATCTCCATCATTCCACAGAGCTTCTCTAATCATGGCATTACGCTGCAGTACCGCCTTGCCTCTCCAGCCGCAGGAGGTTATTAGATATTTTTCTTTAAAGGTTTTTTTATCTAAAGTAAGGAGCTCTTTAGTATCATGGTTTTCCATGTGACTATGGGGTTTGAACTCCTCTAGGGGAGAAAGTCTTACAAGTTGATTATATCTACATTTTTTCTGACAGGAATCACAGCCAAAAAGCCTCCCTTGAAGCATCGGAAGCCATTTATCCTCTAAATCCTTTTTTTGCGTTATATAAGATAAACATATATTAGCATTTTTTTTGGTGGCATTAATGGCCTTACTAGGGCATTCATCAAAGCATAAGGTGCATTCATCACCACACTCAACATATCTTTTCATTTTTTCAAAGCTTCTATTAGGGCAGTCCTCTTGAAGGTCTAAATCTGTAATGATCTCCCCTAAAAATACATAAGAACCATATTCCCTTGTTATAAGCATGTTGTTCTTTCCAATGAATCCTATTCCGCTTAAATAAGCTATATATCTCTCAGGAAGAGCATTATTATCTGTAAAGGACACAGCCTTTCCTCCTAAGGAAGCTATGAAGAGGCAAATCTTTTCCAGATAGCTCTTCACAACCCTATGATAATCATAGCCCCTGGTGTAAACAGAAAAACCATAATCTTCCCTAAGCTCCCCTTTATGAAGATAAGGGAAGGCTATAGAAATTATAGTCTTCCCTTCCTCCATATATATATAGGGATTCAGCCTTTTGTCAATATCTTTTTCTTCAAAAGGATTCTCAGTACCTTGAGCCTTCCTTTCTTCTAAGAGTGGTCTTAATTCCTCAAAGGGTCTGCATTTAACAAAGCCTACTTTTTCAAGCTTAAGCTCTTTACAGAATTCAATAATCCTTTGTTTATTATCCATAAGCTGCTCCTTTAATCAAAGGTTAAATTACCATTTCATTATATATCGTTTTTGTTTTGCCTTTATAATCTTTTATATTTATTATTTGTGCTACAGGCTTTAATATTATCCTAGCAGGAATGCCTACAGCAGTTGAATTTGTAGGAACATCCTTCAGAACCACTGAATTTGCACCAACCTTTACATTATCTCCTAAATAAATAGGTCCTAATACCTTTGCTCCTGCTCCTATTATAACATTATTTCCAACAGTAGGATGTCTTTTTCCCTTATGCTTTCCTGTTCCTCCTAAAGTTGCTCCATGATATATGGTTACATGATCACCAATTTCTGCCGTTTCTCCAATAACTACACCCATGCCATGGTCAATAAATAATCCTTTTCCGATTTTTGCTCCAGGATGTATTTCAATGCCGGTAAAAAATCTAGCAAGCTGTGAAAGTCCTCTGGCAAGAATATAATGCTTTCTATTATAAAGAGCATGAGCAATTCTGTACCATATAAGAGCATGAACTGAAGGATATAGAAGGAAAACCTCTAAAGAACTTTTTGCTGCAGGATCCTGATTCAATATATTTTTTATATCATAACTTATATTCTTTAGCATTTAAACCACCCTTTTTAGAATAAATCCATGGACATATACTTCTCTCCACCATCTGGTGCTATAACTACAACCTTTTTGCCTTCACCTAATTTTCTAGCTACCTGAAGAGCTGCATATACAGCTGCTCCTGAAGAAGTTCCAAGAAGAACCCCCTCCTTAGAGGCCAAAGCTCTTGCCGTTGCTACTGCATCCTCATCACTAACCTGAATAACCTCATCTACCACAGAAGAATTATAATTTTCTGGAATAAAACCTGCTCCTATACCTTGAATTTTATGTGGTCCAGGCTGTCCTCCAGATATTACTGGTGACTTTTCTGGTTCTACTGCAACGACTTTTACTCCAGCTGATACTTCTTTAATATTTTTACCTACACCAGTAATAGTACCACCAGTACCAACTCCAGCAACAAATGCATCTAACTCTGGAACATCCTTTAGAATTTCTTTAGCAGTTGTAGCATAATGTTTTTCAGGATTTGCAATATTATTAAACTGCTGTGGCATAAAGTAGCCTTTTTCATCTACTAACTCCTGAGCCTTGCTAATAGCACCCTTCATACCCTTGGCACCTTCAGTTAATATGAGTTCAGCTCCATAAGCTCTTATCATATCTCTTCTTTCCTTACTCATAGTTTCAGGCATTACTATAATTACCTTGTACCCTTTTAAGCTTCCTATCATTGATAGAGCTATACCAGTATTACCACTTGTAGGCTCAACTATGGTGTCACCCTTCTTTAATAATCCCAGCTCCTCAGCCCTTTCGAGCATACCTAAAGCTGCTCTATCCTTTACACTCCCAGCGGGATTGTATTTTTCTAATTTTACATAAACATCTCCACTGCCCTTTTCTACTAAGCTGTTCAGCTTAAGTATAGGGGTATTACCTACCATTTGAATTACATTATTAAATATCATTTTAAACCTCCATTATTTATTAATTATTTGGGTATGTATGGGAAATAAAAAAACCCCGTCTCTTCCAAGAGACGAAGCTGTACACTCCGTGGTTCCACTCTAATTCAGATACAAATGTATCTCTTCTTTCGAGGATATCAATAAATATCCTGTCACTTTAACGGGTGAATCCGGGCTATCCTACTAAAATTCAGATGCCTGCTCCAAAGTGCACTTCGAAATAATATCAAGCAGAAGCCTCTCAGCATTAGCTTCTTCTCTGTGGCAATCCATTATACTACTTTACTTTTTCACAGCATTTATATCCGAGTATTTCGATAAGAATTATCGATTATTAATTCTATTATATGCTTTAACTGAAAATTGTCAACAACTTCTTTCTCATATTAAAGCAAAAAAGTCTCAAAAGAGACTTTTTAATAATTAATTTTAGTTCATAACTTCATCCATCAAGTCATGAATAACTACTATTCCTACTATTTTTTCCTGGGAATCCACCACAGGCATAGAAACTAAATCATATTTTATAAAATCTTCTACAACATCCTTTAGCTTATCCTCTACATATAGTCTTTCAATTCGATCCTCCATAATCTCCTTAAGCTTAGTTTCTCCACTGTTCATTATAAGACTCTTAAGAGATATTACTCCCTTAAGATGCTCACCCTCATCAGTTATATAAATATAATACATAACCTCGTCCTCTGGCTCCAACTCCCTTAGGAGGTCTATGGTTTCTTGAACAGTTATATCTATATTAAAGGATATAAAGTCCTTATTCATTATACTTCCTACGGTTTCATCCTTATATGCCATAAGCTCACGAATCTCTTTAGCATCAGTATTCTCTAAATTCATCAAAATCTTTTCTGCTGTTTCTTCATCTAAATCCTCTAAAATATCTGCAATTTCATCATTAGGCATATTATCAAAAACCTCTAGGGTTTTCATTTCACTCATCTCTTTAATAATGCTCTCTTGAACCTTAGGATCAATTTCTTCCAAGGTATCCGCTGCAAGATTTTCATCTAAGCTCTCGAAGATCTTTTTTCTGGAGATTGAATCTAAATCTTCTAATATATCTGCAATATCTGCTGGGTGAAGTTTTGCAAGCTTCTGATATGGTATTGCAAGCTTTAAATTATCATTAACCATCTCCAAGGACTCAACATCATCCCATAGGATAGCGCTATCTTTATATTCTATGTTAAGCATCTTTAAAAACCATTTAGGAATTCCTTCCATTCCAAGTTTTCTAAATTTAGATAAATAACCAGATTCTACGGCCATCACCTTATACTCACCAGTTATTTCACCAATTCTTAAGTCATTAACTCTAACAACCTTTTTGCCATTAATATCAACAATTTTTTTATCTAATAGATTTTTTGATAAAAGGTAGGAATATCTTTGAGCAATAATTTCCCTTGCTCCTCTTACCATGATTCTAATTTTTCCATTCTCTTGAAGATAAAAATCTATGGATTTAAATTCATAATCGAAATAATTTCCATCCTTTTTTAGTCTATAACCTATAAATTTAGGATAGCCTTCCTCTGTAGAAACATAGATGTCCCTAAGTACCCCTATGCTTTCCTGAAATTCATCATAAACCTTCCTTCCAACAATGCTGCTGTACAAAAAAAGTGATAGTCTCTTCATAATGCATCCTCCTTTTAACCATAGGAAAGAAAGAGTCACATTAAGAGCCATCACCTAAAGCTTATAATGAATTTATTATATAAAGCCTCGGGAAATAATAGAGCCCTGGTACTCCTCTAGTTTCCTATAGTTATTATTTAATTTTTTCTTAATACTATGAGGGCCAGCCTCCATTCAAAATCCACCACCTTGGCATCTTTAATTTTAAAATTGAGAAATTAAAATTTAAAATTTTTCATTTTATATTGTGCTTCATTTTACATTATAAATTATATTCATCTTAAGCTGATAATGCAACTATTTTTATGGTATTTGCTTATATTAGAAAAATATGTGTGTATTTTTTATTATAGCTCAGTTTTTCTTTAAATTACTGTGAATATCTTTAACTAGCTACATATAATGTATTATAGCTCTAGGTTATCTGGAACTCCAAGAAGCCTTATTGCCTTGGGTATACACTCTATTTCTAAAGGAAAGTCAGGCCCCTTTTCTCCGTCTATATCCGTTAATATATCTTCCTGGCAGTCCACCTTAAGCCTTTTGGTTTTAAAATGAATCACACCGTTATCCTCTAGATGCTCTCCCTTTAGAATTCTAATAAACAATGGAATAAGTTCTTTTATAGGTACTGCTTTAAAAATAATAACATCTAAAAGTCCATCGGTAACTTGGGACTTGGGAGCCAGTTTGAAATTTCCTGCTGTCATACCATTAAAAATTAAAAGAAGATACATATAGTCATCAAAGTGAAGCTCCTCACTGCTTATATTAACATGAAGCTTTCTAAAACTTGGAAGCTGCTCAAGCCCTTTTAAATAGTAAGCAAGCTTTCCAATGGTGTTTTTTAAATTATCATCAGTCTTTTGAGAAACATCAGTAAAAAGACCAGTACTGGCGACATTTACAAAATATTTTTCATTTACCCTCCCTATGTCAACTGGTAAAGGCTCTGAACTGAGTATAGCCTCACAAGCCTCATAAATATCATCAGACATTCCTATAAGCTTTGCAAAATCGTTAGCAGTGCCTACAGGGAGTACTCCTAAGGGGAGCTGAATATTTTTAGACATTACTATATTCACAACAGAATCTACAGTACCATCTCCGCCAGCAATAAGAATATAGCAGTAACCCTCGTTGATATCATTGAAAGCCTCATTAATATCGCTGTCGCTATCAATTCTATAGGGTACTATGGAGTATCCTTTGCCTTGATGGAGCTTAACTATCTTATCAAGTTCACCTACTATTATATTTTCTCCTGAAAAGGGGTTATATATAAACTTAACCTTCTTCATCAGCTGACCTCCTTTTTAAAGATAAACAAATTATATCATTATTTTATTAAAAACAACTAAGGTAAATGTCCTCCTTAATAATTTGAATTTGTTAAATTTTCTTAAAAAGTTTTAAAAAAGTTAATTATGTTGTATACTCAATATAGTATGTTACGTATTAACCGGCATAGCTGTACTTTTGAATTCAGCAATTATATTTTATTAATATACAGCTATGGTAATAATATCTGGGAGTGATAATTTTTCATGTGGAAGAGCGCTATTCCAAATGCTTTTACTTTTATAAATCTATCCTTCGGTGTCTTATCAATACTTGGAATTTTAAATAATGATTATAAACTATCCGCTTTTTTAATTCTTATAGCAGCCTTAGTTGATAGATATGATGGAAGAATAGCTAGATTTTTTGATGCATCAAGCTCTCTAGGAAAAGAGCTAGATTCCCTAGCGGATCTTGTTTCTTTTGGTGTTGCACCATCCCTGCTCCTCTTTACCCTTTACGATTTTAGTACCTTAGGCCCTAGAGGATATATAGGCTATTTGCTACTCTTATTATTCCCTATATGCGGAGCTTATAGATTGGCTAGGTACAATGCAACGGATTTTGATGGTGTTTTTACAGGGATACCAATAACCGTTGCCGGAAGCTTTATTGCTTTATTTACATTAATTAGCCTAAGCAAACCAATTGTACGAGGTCTTCCTATAGCTTTTATAATTATGCTCTCATACCTTATGGTTTGCAACTACAAATTCAAAAAAGTATAAAACTTAGAAAAGAAGCCTTATCATGGCTTCTTTTCTAGTATATTTACAGGACAAAGTTCATTATCTACCTCTGCTTGTATTAACTCTAAAGTCATTTTGCAATTTATATAATCCGCCTTTAGTCTACAATACTTAAAATAAGTACAATCACAATAATCTATAGTTTCTATAAGGTCATCTATTACCATTCCAAGAGCCGCTGCTCTTTTTATAGCATCTCTTACATCCTTCTTCCTTGCAAGGGCTACACCATTAATTTCACAAGCTCCGCTCACTAACAGTTTATATGCATTGGAATATTTAAAAAGCAAATCTCCTAGGTTATTTAAATCAGAACAGTGTTTATCTATAATGTTTCTATAGCTCATATAATCACCCTAGAACCCTTAATAATAATTATTATATTAAGCTATAATAAAATTAATGCTAGGTCATTTCTTTATAATAACTAAGATCTACCTTTCTATAAATTTCCGCTTTCTTCATAACCTCTGGTCTATATTCCTTATTTAAATTCTCTTGAAAATAATACTCATCTATATCCTTCCAATAATAATCTTTTTTTAAAGCCTCTTCCTCCTCTTCAAGGAAAAGAAGCTTAGCTCCTTCATACTTTAAGCTATCTTTAAATACTATAGGAACAATAAACTCCTCAGGTATCCTAATAAACATATTAATATTCCTCACATTCTGGTTTGAAGAATGCTCTTGGGAATCTGCATAGAGGGCAAGAAATTGGTGCCTCAATTCCCTTATGAATATTGCCACAATTTAGACACTGCCAATTAATTGGCTTAGATGAGGTGAAAACTGCATTCTTTGTAACCCTATTATAAAGAGCAGAAAATCTTTTTTCATGAAATTCCTCCACTTCAGAAAGTTCTCTATAAAAATCAGCAATTTCTCTAAAGCCTTCCTTTCGTGCCTCCTCCTCAAACTCCTTATATAGTTTGGAATATTCTATGCTTTCTCCTTCAATTGCATCTTTAAGATTTTCCTTTGTATCACCTAGGTGCAATAAAAATCTTCTATAGACCTCTCTAGCATGAGCATATTCATTGCCTGCTGTTTCATCAAAGATATCACCAATCCATTGATATCCATCAATCCTTGCTACTTCCGAATAAAAATTGTATCTTGTGCGTGCTCTAGTTTCCCCAGCAAAGGTTAAGTATAAGTTCTTTTCCGTCTGGGTTCCCTTTAGTGAATTCATATAAAAAAAAACCTCCATGAGATTTATCTCTGTTTATTATATTCAGAGATATATCTTATGTGAGGATTTTCAAGGATGACATATCTTTCTTTAATAGCTTCTTTTTTTCTATATTCTACCCTCTTTATACAGGTTATACACCCTTGGAAGGCATTCTTTTAACCAGTAGGTATAGTCCTCAGGGGTAATTCTAACCTGCTCCATAAGCTCTTCCATAGATACCCACTTATAAGCTTCTACTTCCTTAGGATTAGGATTTATTTCCCCTTCATAATAGCCTACAAAAACATGATCAAGCTCATTTTCTGTTAAACCATTTGGGAAATCTATGTGATATATAAAGGTAAAGAGCTCTGAAAGGTCTGTATCAAATCCCATTTCTTCCTGAAGTCTTCTATGTGTTGCCTCCTCCAGATTTTCCTTCATCCTCTGGTGGGAGCAGCAGGTATTAGTCCATAAACCTGGAGAATGATATTTACTCATTTCTCTTTTCTGAAGGAGAACCTCCTTCTTTGAATTAAAAATAAATATTGAATAAGCTCTATGGAGAATTCCCTTTTCATGAACTTTAAGCTTTTCCTCATAGCCAGCTTCAATATCCTCTTCATTTACTAGAAGTATCATTTCCTTTTCTTCCATGTAGTTCGCCTCCTTAATTTAATTTTGTGTCTATCTTTTATATAGACTTATGAGAGAAAGGAATTCTCTTCCATACTTTCTGCATTTATTTTCCCCTATCCCCCGTATTTCTAGAAGCTCTTGAGAATTCTTTGGAAGAGCTTTGCACATATCCATAAGAACCGTATCAGAGAAGATTATGTACGGAGGAAGCTTTTCTCTTTCGGCAATTTCTTTTCTCAGCCTTCTAAGCCTCTGGAATAGTGGGCTGTCTCTCAGTTCCTCTTCTTCCTCTCTAATTATCCTTGTTAAGAGTCTTTCCCTGCCTTTTAATAAACTTAGAGATTTAGAATTAAGCCTTACCATAGAATAGGTACCCTCTTTTTTATCTAAAAAGCCCTCAGCAATGAGAGTATGTATTATGTCCTTTATAAAGCTGGTGCTATATTGCCTCATTATACCATAGGTTGTAAGACTCTGGAGATTATATTCTGAAATTTTAGGTCCCGAATATCCCTTTAATATATCTGTTATAAGGCTTATTCCATATCTCTCCTGTGTTCTATATATACAGGAAAGTACCATTTGAGCCTCCTTAGTAATATTACGCAGCTCTTTATTATTTAAGCAATTGCTGCAGGAAGAGCAGTATTCCTTCACTCCTTCTTCCCCAAAGTATCTAAGAATATAATGAGTATAGCAGCCTTCCCACTCTCCATATTCCTTCATTTTTTTAAGCTTTGAGAGTTCAATTTCCAGCCTTTCTGGAGAGGTACTTGCTCTTAAAAGAAACTCCTGAAGGTCAGCATCCTGAGGATTATACATAAGGTAACAGCTGCAGGGATCTCCATCTCTTCCTCCCCTGCCAATTTCCTGATAATAGCTCTCTAAATTTTTTGGAATACTATAGTGTATAATAAATCTAACATTAGGTTTATCAATCCCCATGCCAAAAGCATTAGTAGCAACCATGAAGTTTATCCTATCATAGATAAAATCCTCCTGATAGCGGTTCTTCTCTTGATCTTCCATACCTCCATGATATTTACCTACTAAAAAGCCCAAAGAGCTTAGATAACTATGTAGCTCCTCTGTTTCCTTCCTAGTAGCCATGTAAATTATACCTGAGCTTTGATAATTTTTATTTAGGTATTCCCTAATAAAGTTAAGCCTTTCCTCTTTGTCTTCATACTTTATTACATTTAAAAGAAGATTTTCTCTGGTTAAGCTTATAGAATAAAGCTCTGGAGCTTCCAGTTCAAGGAGCTCTAAAGTATCCATTTTAACATATTCTGTAGCAGTAGCAGTGAAAGCTGTTACCACCGGTCTTCTTTTAAGACTTCTTATAAAAGGGGCAATAGCGGCGTAGCTTGGTCTAAAATCATGCCCCCATTGTGATACACAGTGGGCTTCATCAATAGCAATCTGGGATATATTAAGTCTTCTTAATTCTCGGCAAAAGCTCTCCACCTCAAGCCTTTCCGGTGCTATATATAAAAGCTTATATGCCAATATATCTGCATCATCTAATATTCTTCTAATCTCAGGAAGAGTCCTGGTGCTATTTATATAAGAGGCTGCTATACCCATGGAATTTAAGCTATCCACCTGATCCTTCATAAGAGAAATTAATGGGGATATCACAAGCGTAATTCCAGGAAAAAGCATAGCCGGAATCTGATAGCATAGAGATTTTCCAGCACCAGTAGGCATTATGGCAAAGGTGTCCTTCCCCTTTAAAATGCTATTAATTATTTTGTACTGGCCTTCCTTAAAGCTTTGAAACCCATAATATTTTTTTAATACCTTATAAGCTCTTTCCATCATATCAAAAACTCCTAATTATTAAGCTTGTATCCAGTTAAGTCCTATAACCTATCTAAATTAAAAGGATATAATGCCTATTTAAGAATGATTTTCCTAAATATCATTATACCCTTATTTGTGTCAGTTAGCCTCTATTATTTTCCCTCTTCTTTATTAAGTATCTTTTTGCTTAGCATAATACCTCTTCTGGTTACGGCACAGCCTCCCAAAGCTGTTTCTCTAAGCTCCATAGGAAGAGCCTTACCTATTTTGTACATTGCCTCAACCATATCATCAAAGGGAATCCTACTCATTACTCCCGCCATAACCATTTCTGCAATGGTCAGAGCACTGACAGCCCCTGCTGCATTTCGCTTTGCACAGGGTACTTCCACTAAGCCAGCTACAGGATCACATACAAGGCCTAGAATATTTTTTATAACAATTGCTCCAGCATTTAGAGCCATTTCAGCACTTCCACCCATCATCTCTACCACTGCTGCTGCTGCCATAGCCGCTGCTGATCCGCATTCCGCCTGACAGCCTCCCTCTGCTCCTGCCAAGGTAGCATTTTTTGCAATTATCATTCCTACAGAAGAAGAAGCCAGTAAACCCATAACCATCTCTTCCTCTGTAAGCTCTAATTCTTCACCAGCAGTTAGTATAACCGCTGGCAATATGCCGCAGGATCCTGCAGTAGGCGCTGCCACAATCCTTCCCATAGAAGCATTTACCTCTGAGCAGGAAATAGCTCTTGCCATAGCCTTTAGCATAACTTTTCCAGTGAGACTTTTTCCCTGTTTAATGTATTCATTAAGCTTAAAGGCATCACCACCAATAAGACCAGTAACGGAATACACTTCCTTTTCCATACCCTCACTGGCGGACTGCCTCATAACCTTAAGGGTCTTGCTCATCCTCTTTAGAATTTCTTCTCTAGAAACCCCGGTATTTTCTATTTCATAGCTTATAGCATATTCTGCTAGAGATATATTTTTTTCTCTGCAAATATTAACAAGCTCCGCTCCATTCGATGCATACATTAGGCTTCATCCTCCTTTACAGGACTTATATAGGTGACTCTCTCCACATTCTTAAGTTCTGTTATCCCTTCTAAAACATCCTTAGAAACATTATCATCCATTTCAAAAACCATGGTAGCACTATGTCCTCTATGATTTCTAAAGACTTTCATAAATGCAATATTAATTTTCTTTTTATATAGCAATGCAGTAACCTTAGAAACCTGGCCAGGTACATCTCTATGCCTTATTATTAAAGTAGGATAGGCACCAGTGAACTCAACCTTCTCTCCATCCACCTCTGTAATTTCAATACTTCCTCCTCCAATGGACGAGCCAGCTACAGAAACCTTTGTACCGTCACTTTTTGTTATATTAAACTTTACGGTATTAGGATGAACATCTCCTAAATCCTTCTCTATAAAGCTTATTTCAAGCCCCTTTTCTTCTGCAATGGACAGTGCATTCCTAAGCCTCTCATCGCTAGGCTCCATACCAAGTATACCAGCTACTAAAGCTCTATCAGTACCATGTCCCTTATAGGTTTTTCCAAAGGAACCATGAAGAAGAAATTCCACCTTAGAAATATCCTCTCCAGCAATAATTCCTGCAATTTTTCCAAGCCTTGCAGCTCCTGCAGTATGGGAGCTGGATGGTCCTATCATCACCGGCCCAAGCACATCGAAGACTCCGTATTTTTTCATCTATATTCTCCTTCTGATTATTCATTAGTTAATAGCTCATGTAAATCTAAGGATTATTTTATAACAAATCCACTTGTATTGAAATAGCTTTTTAAATTAATATTTATAAAACCAGCTACCCCCTATAAATTCTCTAAGTATTGAACTATCTGGTACATAATCTCCATTAATATCCTTGAAAAATCCCAGTAAACTTTTTAGTCTTAGAGCTTCATAATAAACTGGAGACTCTGGCTTAATCTTATCTAGCTCCACTAGAGCAAAGCGCTTTAGTACAGAGAGCTCATAAACCAGTGTGGAGTTAAACATAACATCTGCCTCCTCCTGATACACAAATATATTTTTCTCCTCTCCTCTTTTTATAGATGGCCAAAGAGTTAAGGTAAGCTCTGAGCTGTACCCCCTAGAAAGAATATCTCTCACTATCCTTCTTATTTTCCTTACATCTGTAGTTGCAATACGATTATGATTATCTACGTTTAGCTGAGTTAGTGCACTTATATAAATCTTAAATTTATTTTCATTCAGTATAGAGGCTGTTAATTTATCATTTAAGCCATGGATTCCTTCAATGATCAGAATACCCTTTGGCGGTAGCTTAAACTTATTTCCTACCCACTCTCTTACACCAGTGTAAAAATTATATTTAGGAATTTCTACTTCCTGTCCATCCATAATAAGATTAAGCTGTTTATTAAACAGTTCTAAATCTAACGCATCTATGGATTCATAATCAGGCTTTCCCTCCTCGTCTAAAGGGGTAGAATCACGATTTACAAAGTAATCATCTAAGGAAATTGCCTTTGGTAAATAACCATTAACCCTCAGCTGAATAGCTAATCTATTAGCAAAGGTAGTCTTACCGGAGGAAGATGGACCTGCTATAAGAACCACTTTGGCTGAAGGTCTTTCTGCAATCATGTCAGCTATATAGGCTATCTTCTTTTCATGAAGGGCTTCCGATACCCTTATTATATCTACAATTTCTCCACTTACTATTTTATCGTTTAAGGATCCAACATCAGATACTCCAATAATATTTAGCCATTCCTCTGTTTCTTTGAATATTCTAGATAGCTTTATATATTCTTTAAAGTCTGGTATTTCTCTTGGACTTTCCACAGGTGGATGCCTTAATATAAAGCCTGGCTCATGGTACAGAAGTTCAAAATACTTCAAGGAGCCTGTACTGTATGCCATAGGGCCGTAAAAATAATCATACCTTCCCTGAAGCTCATAAAGCTTCACATTATCACTCTTTAAATGCTTTAAAAGCTTTACCTTATCTTCCATGCCATAGCTCTTAAAAAGCTCTATAGCCTCCTGTCTATTTACAGAGAGCTTATGAATCACTGAATCTTCTTTAATTATCTCCTGCATTTTCACTTTAATTTTTTCAATATCCTCATAAGTCAATTTGCTATCCCCATGAACCTCTCCATAAACTCCCTTGCTTATAGAATGTTCTATGGTTATCCTGCTTTTAGGAAAGAGGTCTAATATTGCCTTTATAAGTACAAATTGAAGAGTTCTTCCGTAGCTGTTATTACCTAAATCATTATTTAGTGAAACCGCCTCAAATATTCCACCTTCCTCTAAAGAACTTGAAAGCTCAAAATATTTTCCATTTATGAGAGCTAGTATTGGCGGTAAAAACTCTTCCTGATAGTTTTCTTGTATTATCTCATATAAAAGCTTTCCTTTATCAGCTTTTATCTTCTTTCCATTGCTAAGTATAAGCTCAAACTTCATAAAATCACCTCATCCTTTTGACCTAAATTAGACAGTAATACTATTATTATACTTCTTATTTTACATTTTGATGTCATAAAACAAAGAATTTTACAAAAGATATAGAAAGGGAGGTGAATATGAGGTGTTCATAATTATTATCAGAACATTAATTCTCTATGCTCTGGTGGTTTTCGTTATGCGGTTAATGGGAAAAAGACAGCTTGGACAACTTCAGCCCTATGAGCTAGTAATAACAATAATGATTTCCGAGCTAGCTACCTTACCTATGCAGGATGTGAGATTGCCTTTACTTTTAGGCATCATACCTATTATAACCATGCTTATACTTCAAATTATTCTATCGGAGCTTCAGCTAAGAAGTGAGAAGCTTAGAAAGATAGTGGATGGACGTCCTTCGATTCTATTGAAGGATGGAATATTAGATACCAAAGCTCTGAGGGAGCAACGAATTAATATTGATGATTTAATGGAGGAGCTTAGGGTTAGTGGTTATTTTAACTTTGATGATTTGGCCTACATAATATTAGAAAATAACGGTCAGCTATCGGTAATTGCAAAAACAATGCTCTCTCCAGTTACTAAAAAGGATTTACAAATACCCTGTAAGCAGGATATCCTCCCTACAATCCTTGTGGTAAATGGAAAAATCCAACAGGAGGGCCTTAGAAGCATTCATAAGAATGAAGAGTGGCTTAATAGAAAGCTAAAGAGCTTGAAAATCAAGAAGGTAGAGGATGTGTACATTGCTATGATGGATTCCCACAATAAATTTTTCTGTCAGGAAAAAAATAAGCTATAATAGAAAGGAGAGTTCCTTATAATGAAAAATGTAATAGCCTCCTCTATCCTTTTTTTTCTGCTTATAGGTTTTATTATTTATGCAGAAAGAGATCTATCAAAGTTTTTAACGAGCCTTACAGAAGCCTGTGAGCAGTTAGAGCTTCTGATTAATGAGGAGGAATGGGAGGCTTCCTATGACCTTTCTTTTAAAACCCATCAAGAGGTGAAAGAAAAAGCTTTAAAGCTCTCTGCTTATATAAATCATGAAGATATTGACTGTATAACAGAAGAGGTCTTTAAATTAACCCAGTATGTTAAAGAAATGGAGAAAGCAGAAGCCCTAGCTAGTGTGCACAGCATAAAGCATGAAGCTGAAATTATCTATAGACTTCAAAAACCTACCCTTGAAAATATTTTTTAAAGTTTTCTCCACTTGCGGTGGAATTGTTGATTTTATATTAAAAAAGTTATTAACTGATGATTTACAGTAGAAAATATTGTAGAATTAATATATAATATACTACAGGGAGTAGTCCCACCTGGGTAAAATATGCTCCCGCGATTAGATTTATTTAGGATGATATCCTTAATATATTATGAAAGGTGGTCCAATTATGGCATTAGTTACAACTAAAGAAATGTTTAAAAAGGCCTATGAAGGCGGCTATGCAATAGGAGCTTTCAATATCAATAACATGGAAATAATTCAGGGTGTTATACAGGGTGCAAAAGCAAAGAATTCACCTGTTATACTTCAATGCTCTGCCGGTGCTATAAAGTATGCTGGTCCAGAAATGTTAAAAGCAATGGTTAATGCCGCTATTGAAGATAGTGGAATTGATGTTGCTCTACATTTAGATCATGGTCCAGACCTAGAAACAGTAAAGATGGTTATTGATGCTGGCTTTACTTCCGTTATGTTTGACGGTTCACACTATGATTACGAAGAAAATGTAGCAAAGACAAAAGAAGTTGTTGAGTATGCACACTCTCGTGGAGTAGTAGTTGAAGCTGAATTAGGAGTTCTTGCAGGAGTAGAGGATGATGTAGCTGCTGAAGAGCATATTTATACAGAACCAGCTCAAGCAGTAGATTTCGTTAAGAGAACTGGCTGTGATTCCTTAGCTATTGCTATAGGAACCTCTCATGGTGCTTTTAAATTCCCTCCAGACTTTAAACCTCAGTTAAGATTTGACATATTAGAAGAAATTCAAAGTCTTCTTCCAAATTATCCAATCGTACTTCATGGAGCTTCAGCAGTAGATCCTGAATCTGTTGCTACCTGCAATCAATACGGTGGAGA
Source organism: Bacillota bacterium (assembly GCA_023451395.1). Classification (GTDB taxonomy): domain Bacteria; phylum Bacillota; class Clostridia; order Clostridiales; family Clostridiaceae; genus JAEXZL01. Next base: position 15,754 of record JAEXZL010000072.1, read on the forward strand.
TATAAAGGATGCTAAAGGAATCCCTCTTGATATGCTTAGAAAGGCTTCCTCCATGGCAGTATGTAAAATCAATATGGATACAGACCTTAGACTTGCCTTTACTGGAGCTATAAGAAAGGTATTTGGAGATAAGCCATCAGAATTTGACCCAAGAAAGTACTTAGGTGCTGGAAGAGATGCCATCCAAAAGGTAGTGGAGTTTAAGATTGATAATGTTCTTGGTTCCGCAAACGGAATGAGCAAATAATATACTTTTAAGAGAATGGCTCTCTTTATGAGCCTAAATAAAACTAGGAGCAGCTAGCTTGCTCCTAGTTTTTATTTTTCAATATAATTCATTATATGCTTAACAATCATATTAATAC
>JAEXZL010000090.1 GCA_023451395.1 Bacillota bacterium
GCATAAGCCATGGAGGCTGTATTTTTTGCAGTGAAAGAGGTTCAGGAGATTTTGCCGGCTCAAGGAATTTTTCTATAGAAGGACAGTTTCAGGATATTAAGACCATGATGAATAAAAAGTGGAAGCAGGGAAAGTATATTGCTTATTTTCAGGCCTATACTAATACCTATGCTCCCTTGGAGGTGCTTAGGGAAAAGTATGAGGAGGCCATGAAGCAGGAGGGGGTAGTAGCCTTAGCCATAGCCACTAGGCCAGATTGCCTAAGTGAAGAAGTGCTAGAGCTTTTAGAGGAAATGAGTAAAAAAATCTATCTTTGGATAGAGCTTGGCCTTCAGACCTCAAAGGACAGCACAGCAAGGTTAATTAATAGGGGCTATAATCTCTCGGTATTTGAAGAAGGGGTTAAAGCTCTTAGAAAGAGGAATATTGATGTAGTTGTTCATACAATCTTTGGCCTTCCGGAGGAGAGTCAGGAGGATATGCTAAGCACCGTAAGGTATATAAGTACCCTTCCTATTCAGGGAGTTAAGTTTCACCTTCTTCACCTTATGGAAGGAACTCCAATGGTAAGATTATATGAGAAGGGAAGACTTGAATTTTTATCAATGGAGGAGTATGTTATTCTTATATGTAAGAGTATAACTATGCTCCCAGAGGATATGGTAGTGCATAGATTAACTGGAGATGCTCCCCGGGATCTTCTCATAGGTCCAAAGTGGAGTCTTAAAAAATGGGAAATACTAAATACTATAGATAATACCCTAAAGGACAACAACTGGTATCAATCTTTGTATTATCATACAAATTAAGCTTTTCAACTTTGGATGTATTCTCTATAGAATCTCCCTTATAAAACGGTTACAATTATATTGTAATAAAGTTAAGGGAGGAAGAAAAAATGGCAAGTTTATCATTAGAACATATTTATAAGGTGTATCCTGGTAATGTTACAGCAGTTAAGGACTTTAATTTAGATATAGAAGATAAAGAATTTATAGTGTTTGTAGGACCTTCTGGTTGTGGTAAGTCAACAACCTTAAGAATGATAGCAGGTCTTGAAGAAATCACAGATGGTGTATTAAAAATTGGAGATAAGAGGGTTAATGATGTAGCTCCAAAGGATAGAGATATTGCGATGGTATTCCAGAACTATGCTCTTTATCCTCATATGAGTGTTTATGACAACATGGCCTTTGGTCTTAAGCTTAGAAAGGTTCCTAAAGCTGAAATTGAAAGAAAGGTAAAGGAAGCAGCTAAGATACTTGATATAGAGCATCTTCTAGATAGAAAGCCAAAGGCATTATCCGGCGGTCAGAGACAGAGAGTTGCTATGGGAAGAGCTATAGTTAGAAATCCAAAGGTATTCCTAATGGACGAGCCTCTTTCAAACCTTGATGCTAAGCTAAGAGTTCAGATGAGAACTGAAATAGCTAAGCTTCATCAAAGCTTACAAACAACTTTCATATATGTAACTCATGACCAGACTGAAGCTATGACTCTTGGTACAAGAATCGTTGTTATGAGAGATGGTGTTGTCCAGCAGGTAGATTCACCACAGGAAATTTATGAGCATCCTACAAATCTATTCGTAGCTGGCTTTATAGGAAGTCCTCAGATGAACTTCTTAGATTCTAAGCTAGAAGAAAAGGATGGAAAGCTCTATGCAACCTTTGGTACTGATATTATAGAGGTGCCACAGGATAAGGCAGCCAGATTAAGAACTCAGGGATATGCCGGCAAAGAGGTTATTCTTGGAATAAGACCAGAACATCTTACCACTAAGACTGATTACATTGAAGCTAATCCAGCCTCTGTTATAGATGCTAATGTTGAGGTAACTGAGCTTATGGGTGCAGAAAGCTATATATATCTTTCCAAGGGGAAAATGAATATTACTGCTAGAGTTAATGGAAGTACTTCCTTAAAGGCTGGAGACACTGCCAAGATTGGATTATTTACTGATAAGCTTCACATCTTCGATAAGGAAACTGAGCTTACAATAATATAAGATTAATAGGAGGAAGTATCGATGTACAATTTTCAAAGCTACTTACAAGAGCTTAGTGCAGAAAGTGCTATAAGATTTAAACTATCCTTTTTAGAAGGAGGAGAGATCTTTAACTCTCTAGAGGAGGTTAAAGAGTCTGACTTCATTACTGAGGAGATAAGTCTTGACCGGGAAATAGGAACACTATCTCTGGAAAAAGAAAATGAAAAATGTGCATCCTTACTTAAGTTTTCTATAGAAAAGAAATATAATGAGCTCCATTATTATAGAGAGCAGCTTATAATAGATATGCTACAGGGAAAGGGTGTTGCCTATGAAGTTTATAGTAACACCTTTCCCTTTTTAGCTAAATCCTCCACATTATTTTTAATTGCAGTGGAGGGAAGCTCTGTAGATGCCTTAGGCACTATAAAAGAGCTTTATGAAGAAGAAAAAGCTATAGCACTTATATATAAGGATGTTATTGTAGTCTTAGGAAACTTTGTGGAACCAGAAGATCATGCTAAGGGTATGATTGATGCTATAAGCTCAGAGCTTTTTGCTAAGGTTTATATATCCTATATTGATATGCCAGAAGAAAACTTAGACATTAAAGGGGCCTATGAGGAAGCTAGGGAGGCTATGGACATTGGTAGGATGTATGCTTATAAGAATGTGATATTTAATAGTGAGAAAATGCTCCTTGAAAAAGCAGTGTACAGCATAGCTCCCAAAGCTAAAAAAGAAATACTGAGAAAGCTTGAGGGCAAGCTATCAGAGCTTGATAAGGATATGATAAATACCTTAGAGGAGTTTATAAGCAGCGGTTTAAATATCAGTGAAGCAGCTAAGAGGCTTTACGTACATAGAAATACTCTCATATACAGGCTGGAAAAGCTATCAAAGGATACAGGCTATGATGTGAGGGAATTTAAGCAGGCTATAATATTCACCATTGCATTTCTTCTTTGGAAGGAGGAAAGAGAATGAAGCTAGATGTTATAATATCTGCCGATGATATAAAGGATAAGTACCTTGAAAATAAAATTGCTGTGGTTATAGATGTCCTTAGAGCAACCACAGTAATAACCACAGCTTTAAACAATGGCTGTAGAAGGGTTGTGCCTTTTCTTACTGTAGATGAAGCAATAGCCTATGCAGATAACTCTAAAGAGGATTGTATACTAGGAGGAGAGAGAAAGGCTATAAAGATACCGAGCTTTCACTTTTCTAATTCCCCTTTAGAATACACTAAGGAGATGGTTAAGGATAAAACATTGGTAATAACCACTACCAACGGAACAAGAGCCATAGAGGGCTGCAGAGATGCATCCAGAACCTTTATAGGAGCTATGGTTAATGCCAGAGCTGTTACTAAGCTTCTTTCTGAATTAGATAGGGATGTGGTCTTTGTGAATGCCGGAACCTATGGGCAGTTTTCCATGGATGATTTTATTACCTGTGGTTATATGATTCATCTTTTGAACACTGAAAGTGAACACGCTTTAACGGACATAGCTTATACTGCAAAATATATCTATGAAAGTAATAAGGATATAACAGGATATATTAAAAATGCCTTCCATTATGGAACCTTAAAAGCTTTAGGACTTGAAGAGGACCTAGAGTATTCCTTTAAAAAGGATATAATAGATTTGGTGCCAGAATATAAGAAGGGTGTAATTACTGGATTTAAATTATAGAGGACTTTATAAAGCTGAGAAACTAATGGTATAACTATTGGTATCTCAGCTTAATAATTATAAATATTTCCTTAATTCCCTTGACAGTATATGGGCAGACTTCTATTATATTAATTGTATCGCTTTTAACATAATATAGGATATGAAAAAGCGTTCAGAGCAATAGAAATTAGGCTAGGCCTTTGTTTAGGGATTGGAGAAAAGTATGAAAAGTAAAGAAAAAAGCAATTTATTTATAACAGCCTTTAAAGGCTTAATAGTTGGAGCATCAATGCTTGTACCAGGAGTAAGCGGAGGCTCCATGGCAATAATTCTTGGAATATATGATAGACTTATCAGAGCAACAAGCTCCTTATTTAAAAATATTAAAGAAAACGTCATATTTTTAGGTATTTTTGTAGTTGGAGCCTTGGTTGGCATAGTTACCTTTGCAAAGCCTCTTTTATATTTAACAGAAACCTATGAAATGATTATGATGTACTTTTTCATTGGTGCCGTGGCCGGTGGAGTTCCTTTAATGTATAAGAAAGCAGAGGTATCAAGGATAACTACTGGAACTATTTTTTATGTATTTATAGGAGCAGTAATAACACTTCTTTTAAACTTTATTCCTGAGGGTGTATTTGCCTTTGAAGGAAGTTTAAACCTTGGGAGCCTTGCGCTTTTAGCTGTAGCTGGAATAGTTATTGCTGTAGCTTTAATATTACCAGGAATAAGTACTTCCTATATGCTTCTTGTACTGGGTATGTATGACGAAACCATGAGAGCTATCAAGGATTTATATTTCCCTTATCTTATTCCACTTGTTATAGGTGTACTTTTAGGGGTGGCCCTTACTACTAGGATATTGGAAAAGGCTATGAATGCCTATCCAAGAGCAACCTATTTAATTATACTTGGCTTTATAATAGGATCAGTGGTGCAGGTATTCCCTGGATTTCCTTCAGGAATAAACCTTCTATTATGTCCTATAATGTTCATATTAGGCTTTTTCATTATTAAGAAAATCAGCAGCTTTAACACAGACCTTTAAGATAATAAATATTAATAATAAAAATCTATTCTGATTAACTTCAGGATAGATTTTTTTTGTAAGGCTATTGACAGTAGAAATTAAAGTGTGTATTATTGTATTAAGGAGTTAGTACAATAATACAATAATACAGGTAAGATACTTATAATAGAGCTAACAAGAGAATATTTGGCAGTGGAAGAAGGAGTGATATAGTGGCTTGGGATTTAAAATCTGATAGAGCAATTTATCTTCAGCTAACTGAAAAAATAATAGTGAGGATAATAACAGGGGTATATAAAGCAGGAGATAAGCTTCCCTCTGTAAGAGATTTAGCAGAGGAGGCAGGAGTTAATCCAAATACCATGCAGAAGGCCCTCTCTGACCTTGAAGGAAAGGGATTAGTTTTTTCTCAGAGAACCAGCGGGAGATTTATAACTGAGGATGAAAATTTGATAAAGGGTGTAATGGAGGCTTTAGCCTTGGCAGAGGTAAAAGAATTTTTAGAGAAAATGGAGAAGCTCGGCTTTAAGGGAGAAGAAATTCTGGAGCTTATAAATAATGTGGTTAAGGAGAAAAATTAAATGGATAAAATTTTAGAATGCAGAAATCTTACAAAAAGATATGGAAATAAAACTGCTCTTACTGGGATTAACTTTACCATTGAGCCTGGAAGGATAGTAGGATTATTAGGCCCTAACGGTAGCGGAAAGAGCACAATTATAAAGCTTGTAAATGGACTTTTGACACCTACTGAGGGAGAAGTGCTTATAAAAGGAAATTATCCAGGGATAGCCAGCAAGAAAATTGTATCCTATCTTCCAGAGAGAACTTATTTAAATGATTGGATGAAGGTATCGGATATTATTGGATTTTTTAAGGATTTTTATGATGATTTTAATGAGAATAAGGCATATGACATGCTTAAAAGACTAGATATTAATTCTAATGACAAACTAAAGACTATGTCAAAGGGCACTAAGGAGAAGGTACAGCTTATTTTAGTTATGAGCAGAGAGGCAGAGCTTTATTTACTAGATGAGCCCATAGGAGGGGTAGATCCAGCAGCTAGAGACTATATACTAAATACAATAATTTCTAACTATAATGAAAATGCATCAGTAATCATATCAACTCATCTTATTGCTGATATAGAAAAGATACTTGATGATGTGATTTTTATTTCAAGGGGCGAGGTGGTTTTATCTTCTTCCGTTGATGCAATAAGAGAGGAAGAAGGTAAATCAGTAGATAGCTTGTTCAGGGAGGTATTTAAATGCTAGGTAAATTAATGAAATATGAATTTAAGGCCACAGGGAGGATGATATTACCTCTTTATGGAGCTTTGATAATCTTTGCAATAATTAATAGATTGACCTTCCCTCTTTTAGAAGTAGGAGGCCCCATAAGTATACCTGCAGTATTGGCAATGTTTGTTTATGTATTTATAATAATTGCAATCTTTGTTTTAACTTTTATCTTAATGATTCAAAGATTTTATAAGAATCTTTTCTCCGATGAAGGGTATTTAATGTTTACCATACCAGTTCAGTCCTGGAAGCATATACTAACAAAGCTGTTGACATCTATTGTATGGATAGTAGTAAGCCTTATAATAACTATGATTTCGGTGCTTATACTAGCAATAAATATGGAGTTTATAAGTATAATACCTGCATACTACAAAGCCATTGTGGAACATGTATTTAACTATGCAGGAGTACATGCTTTCATACTAGGAGCAGAAGGAATACTATTAATGCTTGTGGGACTAGCTAGTAGCATACTGATTATTTATTGTTCCATTTCCATAGGGCAGCTTTTTCAAAAGCACAAGCTTCTTGCATCCTTCGGAGCATATTTAGTAATAAGCACAGTAATTCAAACAGTTGGCAGTGTAATAATGCTTATCTTAGGATTAAGCGCTAATATTAATGAGTGGATAATAAACCTACCACCTCTTACTCTAGGCTATACTGCGGTTAATGTTCTTTTATTAAGCACTGTTATCCTATCAGCTGCTATGTATTTCATAATCAATTATATTATTAGTAGAAAGCTTAATCTAGAATAATATTAACTTATACGCCGACAAACCCCATAATAAGGAGCTCTAAGCCAGTGAGGTAAAATTCTCAAAAGGCTTAGGGCTCCTTTTTAGTACCTTGGAATAAGAAGGCTTAGAATAAGAAAGGGAATAAAAAAATAGGTGGCCTCCTAGAGCTGTGCTATAATTAAATGAGATAATTTGTTAAATCTATTTTGCTTCAGAGCTCAAAGAGCTTAGATATACTGTTGTGGAAGGTGAAATCGTGAGTAAATTAACTGCATGGATTGTATATAACGGAAATATGCTTCAGGAAAAGTTTTTATATCATGTAAAATGGCTTAAGAAAGAGGCTGAAAACCAGGGAGTGGAGGCTATCCTTATAAGGAATACGGAGCTTTTAGCAGGTTTTTCTCAGGGAAGGACAGTACTAATGGGAAAGTACAGCGATAAAAGGCCAGATTTTGTACTCTTTTGGGATAAGGATGTGAATTTAGCTTCCCATTTGGAGAGCCTTGGTTTTAAGGTCTTTAACAGCTCTAGGAGTATAGCCCTATGTGATGATAAGATACTAACCTATAAAACCTTGGCAGATAAGAATATTCCCATGGCTAAAACCATAATTGCTCCTTTTGTATATGGAAATATGAAAATTGAAAACCTAGAGTTTTTTGATTATGCAGAAGAGGAGCTTGGATATCCTCTTATAATAAAGGAGGCCTACGGATCCTTTGGGGCACAGGTTTATATGGTGAAGGATAAGGAGGAGCTTTTGAAAAAGGTTTTAGAAATCGGACCTAAGCCCTGCCTCCTTCAGGAATACATAAAGAGCAGTCATGGAAGAGATATAAGGATAAATGTAGTAGGAAATGAGGTTGTAGCCTCTATGTTTAGACAATCTAAAGGAGACTTTAGAGCTAATATAAGTGCTGGAGGAACTATGGAAGCTTATGAGCCTAATGAAGAGGAAAAGTCTTTAGCTATTAAGTGCTCAAAGATAATTGGAGCGGATTTTGCAGGAATTGATCTTCTCTTTGGCAAGAAGGGTGAGAGGATAGTATGTGAGGTAAATTCTAATGCTCATATGAAGAATATTTATGATTGCACAGGTATTAATGTGGCGGAAAAAATCATAAGCTATGTGATAGAAAGGATAGGGAAAGAGCATGAGGCTTAGGGGATGGCTTGTTTATAATAAAGAGGATAGAGAAAGAAACAGTTCATTTATTGCTTGGTTTTTACAGGAGACTGAGGAGCTTAATATTGAGC
>JAEXZL010000104.1 GCA_023451395.1 Bacillota bacterium
CACTCCGGTAAAAACTCCCCCCTCTTCTGACCCACGAATAATCTCAATTATTCTAGAGTTAGGAAATATACTCTTGTTTATAACTATATCTCTGCTCAAATGCACCACAATTATTGTGTCGCAGCCCTCTCCATAAAGGGGCTGTATAGGTACATTGTCCACCATTCCTCCATCTACATACTTTCTTCCGTCAATCTCTACAGCTTCATAGAGGGAAGGAAGAGCTGAAGTGGCAGAGAGAACTTTTATTATGCCTGCCTCATTATAATTATTAAGTTTAAAGTACTTTGTTCTTATATCTGGAAGTTCTGTACAGGTAGCATATATAGACATGGTGCTAGACATTATTATGTTAAGATCCACATATTCGTCAATTATGTCTAAGAGTCCTTGCCTTGATACATTTCCCTGCTCTAGGAGCTTTGGAGCGAACTTCTTTATGAAATTTATGTTTTTGTTTCCAATAAAGAGCTTCAGCCCTTTTACTAAAAGTTCACCATTATCTATAGGAAGAATTTTCTCTCTTGTTATGTTAATCCATATTTCTTCTGCAACCTCATAGTTATCCTGGGCAAATAAGGCGGCATTTAATGCCCCTATAGAAGTCCCAGATACAGCCTTAATATATTTATCCACACCCAGCTCTCTAAGAGCTTTCCAAACACCAATTTGGTAGGCCCCTCTACCGCCTCCCCCTGCTAATACAAGTCCAACTTTCATTTAATCCCCCCCTAAAATCTTAATCAGACTTATTTTGAATTATGTCCAATATTTCAATTTATATTTCCTTTATAAAAATTACATATAATAAAACTATAATAACATATTATTAAAAGAGTCCTTAAAGTTCCAAGAAATTAACAGCATTTTAATTAATTTTTATCTTATAAAGGTTTATTATCAGTGATACTTTATATATAATGGTTTTATGTAAGACTAATTACACCTAAGCAGTAAGAAAGGATTGAAAGAAATGTTTGACTTTTTAAAAAAGAATAAGGATATTGTGGCTCCTGTTTCAGGTAAGGTTATCGACTTATCAGAAGTACCAGATGAAGTTTTTGCTCAAAGACTTGCAGGAGATGGCGTTGCAATATTACCTACAGGAAATGAAATAGTAGCACCGGCAGATGGAGTTCTTACCTTATTATTCAATACAGGGCATGCCTTTGCTATAACTTTAAAAAATGGAGTTGAGTTATTAGTTCATATTGGAATAGATACCGTTGCCTTAAACGGTAAAGGTTTTACAAAGCTTGTAGAGCAGGGCATAAAGGTTAAGGCAGGAATGCCCATAGTAAGAATAGATAAGGAAGCAGTGGAAGCTGCAGGCTATTCACTTATAACCCCAGTTCTTATTACTAACCCTGAAATAATAAAGGACTTAACAGGAGCTGTAGGAGAAACAGCGGTAGCTGGAGAAACTCAAATAATTGATTATAAAATGGCTTAATTTATAGCCATCTTTTAGTAGCAGGTAGCTTTGAGCTACCTGCTACTTTTTTATTAGTCCTTCCAATACTTATACCTCTCTAAAAAATGCAACAAAGTAATAGTACTGTATTTAGGTATTATTTTTTATAAAAAAACAGATACTATTTCATAAGGCAGTAATTATTTAACAGAAGGAAGGTGCTGGCTTTGAATAAGGAAGATGGAATGATGGAAAACTGGCATAATTGGAAGCAAACTTTAGGCTCTGCCGTTAATCTCGGTGAAGGCCTTGGACTTTCAGAGGACACAATAAACAATGCTTCCTATATGGTAGGAAACTTTTTAACATCCTTTGTAGAACCCAGAAACAAGGAAGAAGCTCTATTACAGAAGCTTTGGAAGGAAGCAGATGAGGATGAAAGAAAAAGTTTAGCTAAAGTAATAGTAAAAATGGTGGATAAAACATAAAATTTATCTTTTCAATAATCTATAATTCATAAGGTATAAAGATAGGACTTCAAAGATAATTATTTATCCTTGAAGTCCTATCCATTTTAAAGAAACTATTAATTATTATAGCCCTGCGAAGCTGTTCTTACCCTGCCTTTGGAGGCATTACTGTCGCTGTGCCTGATATAACCATCTTACCTGCTTGATTTATACAGGTAGTAGAGAGCTTTATCCTGTTCTTATCCTTAATAATTTCTATAACCTCTGCTTCCGCAGTTATAGTATCTCCTATCTTTACTGGTGCAGTAAATTTAAGATCCTGTGCTAAATATATAGTTCCAGGTCCCGGAAGATACATTCCAAGAACTGTAGAAATAAATCCAGACACTAATATACCATGAGCTATCCTTCCTTTGAACATACTCTCAGAAGCCTGGATTTTATTTATGTGAGCAGGATTTAAATCTCCAGTTATCCCTGCAAACAAATACACATCTGATTCTGAAATAGTTTTAGTAAAGCTAGACTTGTCTCCTAAACTTATTTCTTCAATAGTTTTCCCTGTCATAATAATACCCCTTTCAACCCTTATTGTTAAATTTTATACAATATTATTATAACATGAAAAATGATTCATGTTTGCTTTGTTTTCAAAAAATTTTAATTATTACCATATACTTTCAAGTATAATTAGCCTATAGATCAGGAAAGGAGAATAACTATGGATACTCATTTGCAATTTATAACTCTAAATAATGGAGTAAAAATACCTAAAATAGGCTTTGGAGCATATTTGCTTAAAGAAGGAGAAGAAACAGTAGAGGCTGTAGGGGAAGCACTGAAGGCAGGGTATAGAAGTATTGATACTGCAAGTCTTTATGGCAATGAAAAAAATATAGGACAAGCTATCCGAGAATCCCTCATCCCCAGAGAGGATATATTTGTTACAACTAAGGTAGGAAAGGATGAGCAAGGTTATGATAACACCCTTAAAGCCTTTGAAAATAGCTTAGATAGACTTCAAATGAGTTATATAGATTTATATCTCATCCATTGGCCGGTACCAGATAAATCTTTAGAATCTTACCGTGCTTTAGAGAAGCTATATAAGGAAGGAAAGATAAGAGCTATAGGAGTTTCTAACTTTAACATTCACCACCTAGAGACTCTTCTTTCCTTCTGCGAGATACCTCCTACAGTTAATCAGATGGAGCTCCACCCCTTGCTCTCTCAGGAGCCTCTTAGGAGATTTTGTATAAAACATAAAATTCAAATAGAGGCTTGGTCCCCTCTCATGAGAGGTGGAAAGATAATGGATAATGATATTATCCTGAGAATGGCTGAGGAATACGGAAAGACTCCTGCTCAGATAATTTTAAGATGGCACTACCAGCATAACATAATTGCCATTCCTAAATCTAAAACCCCTTCTAGGATAAGGGAGAATATAGACATATTTGATTTTCAGCTAAGTGAAAGCCATATGGAAATTATAGATCATATGAATGTAGATCTTCACATAGGAATTAACCCCGATGATGTAATAAGGCTTTAGTTCAATATGAAATAGCAGCAGTTATTTTCCTCAAAAGAATATACCTGCTGCTTCATTTTCTTAAAGATTTATTGTGCATAATAAAAAAGCATCTTAGTGACATACTAGAATTAATAATATTTTTTTCAATTTCCCATTGACTCTTTTGTAAGTTAATGGTATTATAACCTTAGACACCCCCCTGGGGGGTGGGGAGGTGAAAGAATATGAATTCTGAACAACAGAAGGCTCTTCAATTATTGAAGGTTTGCCGTGGTCAAATAGATGGAGTAATAAAAATGATAGAAAATGATAGATATTGTATAGATATCTCAAATCAGATAATTGCTTCTCAGGCTCTTCTTAAAAAAGCCAATCAGAATATCTTAAAGCAGCACATGCACTGCTGTGTTAAGGATGCAATTTTAGAAGATAAAGCCGATGAGAAGATAGAAGAAATGTTGGACATTTTAAATAAGCTTATTGATAAATAAACTTATGTCACAGCTTTTTTATTTATAACTTATCAATTAACAGTCAATAAAATTATCAAAGGAGGTTATTATGAAAAGTAAAACCTATAAAATAGAGGGTATGACCTGTGCCTCATGCTCTAGTGCAGTTGAAAGAGCCTTTAAAAAGGTTCCTGGAGCGGAAAAGGTTAGCGTAAATTTAGCAACAGAAAAAATGAATATAGATTTTGACGAGAGTAAGCTTCAGGAAAATGATATATTCAAAGCTGTAGAGAAGGCAGGTTATAAAGCCCTTCCTATAATGAAAAATGCATCTTTGAAGATAGAAGGCATGACCTGTGCTTCCTGTGTAGCTGCTGTAGAGCGATCTGTAAATAAGCTCTCCGGTATTGAAGGAGTAAATGTAAACTTAGCAACAGAGAAGCTAAGTGCTCAATATGATCCAGAAGCTATATCTATAGCAGATATTAAAAAGGCTGTGGATAAAGCTGGCTATAAGGCTGTAGAAGAAGAAAGCTCTGTGGATTATGATAGGCTTAAAAAGGAAAAAGAGATCAAATCTCTATGGACAAGATTTATAGTTTCCGCAATATTTACCGTTCCGCTCATTATAATTGCTATGGGCCCAATGATGGGAATGCCTCTTCCAGATTTTATGAGTCCAATGCATAATCCCCTCACCTTTGGTTTAATTCAGCTTGCACTTTCCATACCTGTTGTTATAGCTGGAAGAAAGTTCTTTAAGGTTGGATTTAAGGCATTATTTATGGGTGGCCCAAATATGGATTCTTTGATATCCATAGGAAGTCTTGCGGCAGTAGCTTACGGTATTTTTGCAATAGTGCAAATATCCCTTGGCCATCATGAATATGCTCATGATATGTATTTTGAATCTGCAGCAACAATTTTAACACTTATTACTCTTGGTAAATATCTTGAGTCTGTTACAAAGGGTAAGACCTCTGAGGCTATAAAAAAGCTCATGGGCCTTGCACCTAAAAATGCCACTGTAATCCGCAATGCTAAAGAAGTGCTCATACCTATAGACGAAGTAGAAGTTGGCGATATACTAGTGGTTAAGCCTGGAGAAAAGCTTCCTGTAGATGGTGAAGTCACAGAAGGACTGACCTCTATTGATGAGGCTATGCTCACAGGAGAAAGTATACCAGTAGAAAAATCACCAGGAAGTAAGGTCTATGGAGCAAGCATAAATAAAAATGGCTCCATTAAATATAAGGCAACAAAGGTAGGTAAAGATACCGCACTGGCTCAGATAATAAAGCTTGTGGAGGATGCTCAGGGCTCCAAAGCCCCCATTGCAAAGCTTGCAGACATAATCTCCGGGTACTTTGTTCCTATAGTTATTGCCCTTGCAGTTATTTCAGCTTTAGTATGGCTCTTTGTAGGTAAAGGAACTATTTTCTCCTTAACTATATTTATCTCTGTTCTAGTAATAGCTTGTCCTTGTGCCTTAGGTCTTGCTACACCAACAGCTATTATGGTTGGTACTGGAAAAGGTGCAGAATATGGAGTGCTGATAAAAAGCGGAGAAGCACTAGAAACAGCACACAGAGTAGCTACTGTTGTTTTTGATAAAACAGGAACTATCACAGAGGGTAAGCCTAAGGTGACAGACATTGTAGCCTTAAAATATTCAGAGGATGAACTTCTGACCCTAGCTGCCAGCGGAGAAAAGGGTTCTGAACATCCACTAGGCGAGGCAATAGTTACCGCAGCAGAAGAAAAAAATCTATCCTTAATATCCGCAGAAGGCTTTAAAGCTATTACTGGTAAGGGTATAGAGGTAACATTAAATGGAAAAGCTATACTCCTTGGAAATAAAAAGCTCATGACGGAAAGAAATATAGTTCTTGATGCATCTATCACAGCGACATCTGATAGGCTTGCCTCAGAAGGAAAAACTCCTATGTATATAGCTGAGGATGACTCCCTTATAGGAATTGTTGCTGTGGCGGATACCTTAAAGCCTAGCAGTAAGAAGGCTATAGAAAAGCTTCATTCTATGGGCATTGAAGTGGCAATGATCACTGGTGACAATAAGAGAACCGCAGAAGCAATAGCTAAAGAGGTAGGTATAGATATAGTATTATCTGAGGTTCTTCCAGAAGATAAATCTAATGAGGTTAAGAAGCTTCAAGAAAGAGGAAAGAAAGTAGCTATGGTAGGTGATGGAATAAATGATGCACCTGCACTAGCCCAAGCGGATGTAGGTATAGCTATAGGCTCTGGTACAGATGTAGCCATTGAGTCAGCAGATATTGTTCTTATGAAAAGCGATATCCTGGATGTAGTTACCGCTATAGACCTTAGCAAGAAAACTATAAAAAATATCAAGGAAAATCTCTTCTGGGCCTTTGGCTACAATACTCTAGGAATACCAATAGCTATGGGCATATGGTACGCCTTTGGAGGTCCTCTAATGAACCCAATGCTGGCAGCACTTGCCATGAGCTTTAGCTCAGTATCAGTGCTTCTAAATGCTCTAAGACTTAAAGCCTTTAAACCAGCAGCATAGTAAATATAAGGATAACTTTAACTTAGTATTAATTTTCTTCTCCTGTAATTTTTTATAATCCATCCTCTAGTATAATGAGAATAAATATTAATTACAGGAGGAGTGCTTAATGATAAGAAAAAAAGCTATTATTGAAGGTCTCTACACTGAAGGCAGTATGAAAAGAGTTAGAGATAGTATCACCAAGGTTAATAAGGTCACTTCCGTAGCAGTTAATAGAGAAGAGGCAATCATTGAAGGTGATACCTCTGATGATGAGATTGTAAAGGCTGTGGAGGAAGCAGGCTTTAATATAAATATTCTTCAAGAAATATAATTTTTAGGAGGTTTTAAAATGTTAAAGGTTAAAATATCAGGAATGTCCTGTCAACACTGTGTTAGAAGAGTAGATAATGCTCTAAAGGAAGTACCAGGAGTAACTTCTGCTAAGGTCTCTGTAGGTGAGGCTGATATAGATGGTACAGCATCAGTAGAAGCAGTTAAGGAAGCAATTGAAGATGCAGGCTACGATATAGAAAAAATAGAAGAACTATAATAAAAAAGAAGGGCTCTGTGAAGGAAGATTTCACAGGGCCCTAGTTAAGTAAAAAGAGGAATGACATATACGATATTTTTTGTCGGCTAAACAATTACTACATATTCATAAAAAAATATGAGGTTAGGAGTAAAAAAGTTAAGAATACGGTCTCTGAGAACCTTCTTTTAACTCTTCTTTTCAGGAGGCTTTCAAGTCCATCTTCATTTTCCTGAAGATAAGCTTCTATATATTCAACAAACTGGCTGTCACTTAGCTTACTTATCTCTTCATCGCTAGTGATATTTATTGCATATTCTTTTTTCTTCAGGTGTCTTACTACTCTTTTTCTAAGGCTGAAGCCTACAAAAAGACCTATGAAAGAAAAGACTAAAATTATATAACCCTCCAATATTCTCCCTCCTTATCCTTAACTAGATATGTAACAATCATTTAAAGATGTAACATAGCAATCTATATCTTGTTACAATATATCTTATTCAACAAATCTTTCAATATTCCTTCTAAAAAGGAAAAATTTATTTTTAATACCAAATATTTTTTAAAAACCTATTATAATTACAAAAAAAGGACCTTCCTACAGGCATAAAACCCAGAGTAAAGTCCCTCTATAAATCCTTATCTATTTTCCCACTGAGCCAGTTTTTCCTTAATAAACTCATCGTCATTTAAATGAGGATACATCTTATATACTCTGTCAATCTCTTCTAGCTGTCCAGGGGATAGAGCCTCTTCTTCTTTAAGACACAGTATATTTTTAAAGATACCTTGTCTTCTTAGTACTTCATGAAGTCCTGTAATGCAACCCTTAAAGCTATTAGCTGTATCAAAAAAAGCACTATTTACATCAGTAATCTCTGCTGCAAGGGTAAGATACTTTGAAGATATACTTTCTTTATTCTTTTCTTTCTTTATCTCTTTAAAAATATCAACTGCCCTTTTTGTCCATACACACCAGTGTCCTAAAAGTCCTCCTTCAAAGCTCTTTGTGAAGGTTTTCCCTTCCTTTTCAAAGGTGTAAGTGGTTAAAAGATCATTAACTATATTGTCATCATTTCCAGTATATAAGGTAATTTCACTGCTTCTAGGAGAAAGGGCTGCAGCTCTAACCACATCAATGGTAGTATATCTATTAAAGGATGCACACTTTATAGCCACAACATTATCAATTAAACAGAACTTTTCCCAGAAGTTATAGGAAAACACTCTTCCTCCTACTGCACTTTGAAGATAGAAGCCTATTACAGGCATCACAGTAGCTACCTTCTCAGCTCTTATTAAAAGCTCCTCCTCAGAAAGATGATTTAAACCTCCAGGGCTTAAAAGAACAGCATCATAGCCATATGCCTTAGCAAGCTCTGCCTCTTTTAAAGCTTGTTCTATCTCACCGCATACCCCTGCAATTTTTACAATAACCCTTCCAGTATTTCTTTCAAAAGCATCAATTTCTTCACTTACAAGCTTTAATATAGGTTCAAAGAGTCCAATTTCAGGCTCTCTTATTTCAAATTGAGTGCTGTGAACTGCAGTAGCTATACCACCTGCACCTGCATCTAGATAGTATCTCATAAGAGTTCTCTGAGTTTTTTCATCAAAGCTTTTATCCTCATTTAAGGCTAAGGGAGTAGCAGGTATAACAGTTCCCTCTGAAAGTATTCTTAAGGCCTCTAGATGTCTGTCCATATTAATAACTCCCCTTTCTTTCCTCAAAGTGGGTAGGCTTGCCTAAGGTTCTTCCCCCTTGTAGGAGCCATTCAGCCTGCCATCTTATAAGGGTCTCAATAGATACTGAAGGATAACCAAAGACCTCTAATGCCTTTGAAGCATCATTTAAATATGCATCTGTTCCCTCTTCACCCTCGAATATTGGAGTCTTATTTAAATATTCCCCAAGCTTATAGGCAACCTTCTTAACAGAAATAGTTTCTGGGCCAGTTATATTCATTTTACAAGCAGGGGAATTTACATGGAGTAAACCTCTTATAGCCACCTCATTAGCACTTCCCTGCCATATGCAGTTAAATACTGGAGTTGTTATAGATATAGGCTCTCCCTTTAAGAGCTTTTCTGCAATATCATAAATAACCCCATATCTTAAGTCTACTGCAAAGTTTAATCTATAAATAAACACCTTTGTTCCATATGTGTTTGCTGCATATTCAAAGGCTCTCTCTCTAGCTAAACAACTCATTGCATATTCTCCTACAGGAAGAGATTTATCTTCTTCAGTACATCCTCCACTGGAAAGAGGCACTATAGGATAAGTATTTCCAGAGGAAAATACCACAATATTTGATTTTTTAAACTTTTCTCCCACAAAGGCCGGTAAAACAGAGTTCATTCCCCAGGTCTGCCATTCATTGCCGTCAGTACCAAACTTCTTCCCAGCCATAAATATAACGTTTTCTGTTTCTGGTAGACTGTTTAACTCCTGAAGATTCTGAAGATCTGCAGAGATAACCTCAATACCATTATCCTGTAAAAGCTTTAATGCTATAGGATCTGTAAATCTAGAAACAGCTATTATTTTCTTATTAATTCCCGCTTCCAGAACAGCTTTTTTTGCTAAAAGGCAGAGACTTGGTCCCATCTTTCCTCCAGCACCTAAAACCATTATATCTCCCTTAATCTTTTTAATATCCTCTATCAGTTCCTTAGAAGGGGTTGTAAGAAGATTATCTAATTTTTCCTCAGACCACGTATTACCAATTCCCATTCCTTCTTTAATAAACATAGTACTCCTCCTTTATAATTACAAAAATATATAACCAGTTAGTTAATTTTATAGAGAAATAATAGCGCTGCATTACGCGGCACTTTATTCCTTAGCTGCATAGGAAACAAGCATTTCAGCTACAAAACTTATACGCTCTGATATCTCCTCAGTATTTTGTAAATCTCTCTTTAGCACAGCACTTAAGGTATGAATATTAGAAAAATAGTTGAAGCTTAGCGCTATTAAGGATAAAAAAATCTGTTCAGCATCAATATTTTCTTTAATAAGGCCTTCTTTCCTACCCTCTTGAAGTATTCTGTCAAGCTCCACTCTAATATTTAGCTTCGTATTTCCTAATTCTCTCTCCTGAAAATATCTGCCATAGTGAAGATTTTCCCACATAACCATGCGGACATAATTAGGATTATCCTTTAAAAAGTTAAAATAGGTTCTTACTATCTCTTCCATAGCCCTTTTAAAGTCCCAGTGCTTTTCAATAATCAAATTCTCCGGTTCCTCTAATCTTATATAAACCGACTCTAATGCTCTTTTATAAAGCTCCTCTTTATTCCCAAAATACTGATAAAGCATTCCTTTATTAATCCCTGCTCTTGAAGCAATAACGTCAACCCTAGCTCCATACAGGCCTTTTTCTGAGAACTCCTCTTCAGCAGCCTCTAAGATGAGTCTCTTGGTAATATCCGACTTCTTTTCTGTCACAATTATTTCTCCTTACAAATAAATTACTAACTATTTAGTTATATAATATCATAGTGCTATTCTTTGTCAACGATAAAAAATGACAGCTGATAATATCAGCTGTCATTTTTAAACAAAAAACTAATAATGCTTAGGCCTGTTGAATAACTTGCACAGAAGCTATTTCTGGCTTTGGCTTTTCTCCACTAAATATTACAATACCTCCAGTTAACAATAAAGCTGCTAAAAGCATTGATACCTTCTTTTTCATTTAAATATCCCCCCCTATTTTTTTACCATTGATATGAAATATTTGATTGAATTTCTTCAATGTAAGCATTTAATTTGTCACTATACTCCCTAGCCTCTTTAAGATTATTTAATCTAAGCTCCAGGTTTATAAGCTTGTTATAGCCATAAATTCTTGTATTTTCATTTTGATTATTAAAAGAAAGTTCTATATACTGAAGATACAGCCATCTTAGGTTATCATAGTTATTATTGTCATTATAAATTTCCTCTAATTCGTTGAGAGCAATATTCCAATACTCATAATCATTATATTCCTTACAAAGTTCTATTCCTTCTTGCAAACAAATGATTGCATTATTTTGTTGTGAACATTTTTTATAAAGTTTACTTTTTGTTATCAACGTGTGAGATAATAAATCTTTACTATATTCGTTTCTTAATTCGAGAGATTTATCAAAGTATTCCTCGCTCTCCTTAAATTTATTATTTAAAAGCAATACTGATGCCATATTATTATAAACATTAGCCAAGACTACCTTTTCTTCATCAGTTAACGTATTTTTAAGTCCATTTTCTAAATCATAGTATATACTTAAACTTGTTTTGTAGTCTTCGTTTTCTGAATAGCAATAGGCTTCCATGATTTTTACTTTTAGATATATATTATATTCCTTATATTTGTCTAATCTAGCTATACATCTTTCGATTGTTTTTAAAGTATCGGGTATATTCTTAAGATTTGAATAAGCTAAGGTTAAATTAAATAATGTTTTATTATAAGCAGAATAGTTACCTGTAAGTTCTGCAACTAATAAGGAATTACTGAAGTAATGCGCTGCTTCTTCATAATCTAAGAGCATCAGCTTACAAACGCCCATATTATTAAATATAAGTGGCTTGTCATTAACCAAGTTGTTATTATTTAGTATTTCCAGAGAATTACTATAGCTAATGAACGCTTGAACAGCTTCCTGATTAAAAAGTTGTATTTCTCCCATCCTCTTATATATCTTAGAGATGGCATAAGGCACCTTATGTTCCTCAGCAATTTCCAAAAGCTTATGACATTCTTCCATGGAAGCCTTGGCCTCTACCCTTCGAAGACAATGCATCTCTACATCCTCTCGGACATCCCTAGCCATGTATTCTTCGTCTAAATTAAGATCTATTTCCTTTTCCTTTGCCATAGAAATTATTTTTCTCATAATCTTTATGGCATTACCTCTGCTGAAATTTCTTTTACCCTTTTCCACCATTGATATAAATTCTCTGGTGATTTTGTCATCCACTAAATCCTTCTGTCTGAGCTTCAGCTGCAGCCTTAGGCTTTTTAATTTATCACCTTGAGTAAGAAAATCCACTTTTAATGCCTCCTCGAGAGGTTTAATTATTGACTATATTTTCAATATAGCTGTTAAGCATTTCATTATATTTATAAGCCTCTCGGAAATTTTTAAGGCTAATCTCTAAGCTTATTAGCTTATTAAGAGCATACATTATATTTTTCCTTAAGGCATTCTTTTCGGATATACTTAAAATTTCTAAATAAATTTCTCGAAGCTTTTCTGATGCCCGAAGCTTTTTATATACCTTTTCCAGCTTCAGAAGAGCCGTTATTAGATATTCATAATCATTTTCCTCTCTGCAGAGGATAATACCTCTTTCTATTCTTGAGAAAAATTCATCCAGATCTCTAAGCTCATAATATAGAGAGGCACTATCTATAATTGTATGAGAAATGCAATTACCCTCCCCATGTCTTCTGACTTCATAAGCCTTGTCAAAGAGCTCTCTACTAACTTCATATTCTTTTTGATATAGCTTTATAAGTGCCATATTATTATAGATATTTCCTAAAAGCAAGCTGCTCATATGCTTTTCTTCTTCCAAAAGCTTTTCATATATATTAAGACATCTTACCATATCCCTTTTCTCATCATAGCAGTTTGCCTCTAAGATTTTAAGCTTTATATATAACTGTCTATCCTTTATTTTATCAACTTTCTCATAACATTTATTGATTATACCTAAGGCCTCATCTTCTTTGAAAATGCTTAAATATGACAACGCCATATTGTACATACTTTTTGTATACATATCAAAATTTTTAATGGTATTGCTTAGAATTAAAACACAGTTAAAATAATAAATTGCTTCATCATACTGCAAAAGATTTAGTTTACATACTCCCATATTATTAAAAAGAACATTTTTTTCTTCCTTTAAGTTCATTTCATTAACAATATCCATAGCAATTACATAATGTACAAAGGCTTCCTCAAAGCTCTGATCATTAAGAAGCTTATCTCCAATATATTTATAAAGCTTATAGGCTCCATAAGAGCCTGGATATTTTTCTAGACTCTTATTAATTCCTTGAGCCTCTTCTATGGTTATTTCATTACTTATCGCTTCTATACATAAATCATCTATGGCTTTATGGTTAATTGGTGAATTAAAAAGTATCTTATCTATTTTTTCCTTATATAATTGCTGCTTCAACCATTATCACCCTTACCACATATATTTAAAATCAAACTACACCGTATATTTATATTATACGTAACTTTCTATCATAAAGAAAGTGGCATCTTGAAATTTTTATATAAATTACATAATATTTCTATTTAGTCTTTATTTACACACCAAGCTTTTGTAATAGATATTAAAAATATCCTCTAAAGAAATGCTTTCTGGATGATTCTTAAGCTTCGAAGGATTACTTGCCATAGCTTTTGCATAATCTCTAAGCTCCTCTTCTGTTACCTCCACCTCATAATCTATAAGGTTATGAAATATTCTTCCCATCTCTTCTATAGAAGATAGCCCTATGAGCTCTAGAATTCTATTGACCCTCTCATTATTCTTAAAGACACTAAAATACTCCTTATAAAGTATACAGTTAGCTATGCCATGAGACAGTCCTTTAAAATAAGTTAAAGGATATCCCATACCATGTGGAAGGGAGGTTCCAGTCTGAGCTATTGTCATACCTCCCAAGGAGGATAGGAGCATAAGCTTTTCCCTTATTTCATAGGTTATCTCATTATTTATAATAGCCTTTAGACAAGATGAGAAAAGCCTAAGCCCTTCCTGTGCTAAAGTATCACTTAAAAGATTTGCCTTAGTGGATAGATAGCCTTCTGCTAAATGTGAAAAGGCATCTAAAGCTGTAGCTACTGTAACTCTGTAAGGCATATCCATCATGTATTTAGGATCTAAAAATGCTATATCTGCAAAAACAAACTGTCCAAGATTTACCTTTGTCTTATTAATATTATCTGTAACTATAGAATACTGGGTAACCTCTGAGCCTGTTCCTGCAGTGGTAGGCACCGCTATTATTGGTAGGCTTTTTAAGGGCTTGGCAGTTAAAAGTCCCCGGGCATCAAATTCTATGTTTTTTATAAGTAGGCCTATAGCTTTAGCTGCATCTAATGGAGAGCCTCCTCCTATTGCTATAATAAATTTAGCATCTTCGTATCTTCCCAATTCCGCCGCTTTATCGATAGTTTCAAGGCTAGGATTTTCCTCCACTTCATCAAATATTATGTGATTTATCTTTTCCTTTTTCAATACATAAAGTATATCTTCTAAAGATCCATTTTTCTTAGAAGATCCCTTACCAGTAATGATAAAGGCCGTACCAGAGTAAGCCTTAAAAACTTCACTTTTCTCTCTTATTATATTTTTACCAAAATAAACTTCCACAGGCATATGATACTTAAACTCTTCCATTTTCATAACCTCCCTTTTTATATAACTATTATAACCCAAGAATTGATTCTTAAAAATTCAAAAAAATGTGAAATAAATCCTTGAAGTCTGAAAGACCAAAATATATAATGATAAAGTAGTATATTTTTTAACAACTTTATCGCTTATTTCGGAACGCTTAACAAATTCTTAGATAAGGGATGGTACAAAATTTTTTTCTGATTGTAAGGATGTCTCTGAGCAAAAGGAAAAGGTATTATATTCTGAGCCTTTAAGGACTTTATGTCCTTATTAAAGTGCAGCTATACCCCTTTGCCTTAAGCAGAGGGGTTTTTATATTAAAAGGAGGAAAGTATATGGAAACAAGAGTTGGTGTTGTGGCTATAGTCCTTGAAGATATAACCTATTCTCCAAAGGTTAATGACGTACTCCATGATTATGCTTCAATTATTGTTGGAAGAATGGGTATACCTTATAAAGAGAAAGGTATTTCCGTAATTTCACTTATTGTAGATGGAACTACTGACGAAATAAGCGCTCTTACAGGAAAGCTAGGAAAGCTTCCTAAGGTTAATGTTAAATCTGCCATAACAAAAAAATAGTTTTATTATATAAGGAGATGTATTTATGATAAGGGAGTATCAAGCAAGTGAATTTATAATTCATGAAGAAATATTAAAATCAATGGAAGAAGGTAAAAAGCTTTCAAAAGACAAAAGTTATGTAACTTCTTTAATAAATAAAGCCTTAGATCTTAAGGGGCTTACTCATAGGGAAGCAGCTGCTCTCCTTTATCTCGAGGATGAATATTTACTAAATAAAGTTTATGAGGCCGCTTCAGAAATAAAGAAAAAAATATATGGCAACAGAATTGTTATATTTGCACCTCTTTATGTAAGCAATTATTGTGTTAATAACTGCAAATACTGCGGTTACAAGCATAGTAACAAGGAGCTATTCAGAAAAAAGCTAAGCCTTGAGGAGCTTAAGGAAGAGGTAAAGGTTCTTGAGTCCATGGGACATAAGAGACTTGCCTTAGAGCTTGGTGAGGATGATATAAATGCACCCTTAGACTATGTTTTAAAATGCATAGATACCATATACTCCATTAAATTTGATAGTGGCAGCATAAGAAGGATAAATGTAAATATTGCTGCAACCACAGTTGAAAACTATAAAAAGCTTAAGGAAGCAGGAATAGGAACCTATATATTATTTCAAGAAACCTATCATAAGCCTACCTACGAAAATCTGCATCCTCAGGGACCAAAGCATAATTATAACTATCATACTACTGCTATGCATAGAGCTAGAGCAGCGGGAATAGACGATGTAGGAATGGGAGTACTCTATGGTTTATACGATCATAATTATGAAACCATAGCCCTTTTAATGCATGGAGAGCATTTGGAAAAGGAAACAGGAGTTGGACCTCACACTCTATCAGTTCCAAGATTGAGGGCTGCGGAAAATGTAAATTTAGAAAACTATCCTCATCTTGTAGATGATAAAAACTTCAAGAAAATTGTAGGAATCTTAAGATTGGCAGTTCCCTATACAGGAATAATTCTTTCTACTAGAGAGGATACCGCCTTTAGAGATGAAGTTTTATCTATAGGGGTATCACAGGTAAGTGCTGGCTCCTGTACAGGAGTAGGAGGATATTCTATGTCCACAGAAAAGGCTCCGGAGGAGAAGCCACAATTTGAAGTAGGAGATCATCGCTCACCTATGGAAATTATAAAAAGTCTATGTAAATCAGGCTATATACCAAGCTACTGCACTGCCTGTTATAGAGAGGGAAGAACAGGAGATCGTTTTATGCGCCTTGCAAAGACTGGCCAGATTCAGAATGTATGCCAGCCAAATGCTCTCCTTACCTTAAAGGAATATATAGAGGATTATGGCAATGAAGAAATTAAAGAAATTGGAGAAGCGGTTATCAGTAAAGAATTAGCTTCTATACCTAATGAAGCTGCAAGAAAGGCCTGTGAGGAAAAACTTCTTAGAATAAGCCAAGGTGAAAGAGACCTTAGATTCTAGCTATAAGGAGGATACAATGATGATAGAAACGCCTAAAGGAAATAGACTTCATATTGCAGTCTTTGGAAGAAGAAATTCAGGAAAATCCAGCCTTGTAAATGCACTAACAAACCAAAGTCTTTCCGTTGTTTCTGATACCCCTGGAACTACCACAGACCCTGTAGGTAAAGCAATGGAGCTTTTACCTATTGGCCCTGTAATGGTAATTGATACCGCCGGCTTAGATGATGAAGGTGCCCTAGGAGAGCTTAGAATAAAGAAGACCTATGAGGTTATGGATAAAACTGATTTAGCTCTTTTACTCTTCACACCTAAGGAAGAGGATTTCTCTCTTGAAAAATCCTGGGTTCAAGAACTCAGTGATAGAAAAATACCCATAATCGGAGTGATTAATAAAATTGACTTAGCTCCCTCATCCCAGGGCTTAGCAATAGAAGGGTTTAATCTTCCCTTTGTAAAGATCAGTGCCATATCTTCAAAAGGTATTGGTGAGTTAAAAGAAGCAATAGTAAAGTATGCTCCTAATGACTTTGAACGTGAAACTATAGTAGGAGATATACTAAAATCTAAAGCCAGGGTAGTATTGGTAGCTCCTCAGGATATACAAGCACCTAAAGGAAGGCTGATACTCCCCCAGGTTCAGACAATAAGAGATATATTAGATAATGATGCTATGGCATTAACAGTTAAGGATACGGAGCTTTTAGATCTTCTGGAAAGTCTTAAGGACAAACCCGATCTTATAATAACGGATTCCCAGATATTTAAAAAGGTCAATGCTATAGTGCCAAGTGATATTCCACTAACCTCTTTCTCCATACTCATGGCAAGGAATAAAGGAAGTCTAGAACTTTTTGTTAAGGGTGCTGAAGCAATTGACAGTCTTAAACCCGGGGATAATATCCTCATAGCAGAAGCCTGTACCCATCATGCCTTAAAGGGAGATATTGCAAGAGAAAAGCTTCCCTTTTGGCTGGAAGAAAAAATAGGAGGGCCCTTAAATATTACCGTGACCTCCGGTGGTGATTTTCCTGATGATCTTACTGAATATAAGCTTATTATTCACTGTGGCTCCTGCATGTTCAATAGGAAACAGCTTATGTCCAGACTAATAAGAGCAGATGCACAGGGTGTGGCTATAACTAACTTTGGAACAGCTATAGCACAAATAAACGGAATTTTAAAAAGGGTGACTTCTATGTTTCCCGAAATAACAAAATAAATAAATTAGTAAAAGCTCCTAGGGACACTTTCTGGGAGCTTTTATATTACTTACCCATAAGTATTATTTCATCATTTCCATCATATAATTACTATCATTATTTTTAGGAGGTAACTATGTATTGTAGAAATTGTGGTGAATCCATAGATGCCAATGCAAAGATATGCATAAAATGTGGTAGTGAAAGTAATAAGGGCATATCCTTCTGTACTAATTGCGGAGCTTCTACTGGTGAAGGAATATCCATATGCACAAAATGTGGTGTGGAAGTTAAAAAGTTTGGTAGCAAATCAAAGCTTGTAGCGGGACTCTTAGGGATTTTCTTGGGTGGTCTAGGGGTACACAGATTTTATTTAGGCTTTATGGGAATGGGAATATTACAGCTGATACTTACTATCGTAACCTGCGGTATTGCTTCTATATGGGGCTTTATTGAAGGTATATTGATACTGGTTGGTAATATGAATAAGGATGCTGAAGGTAATGATCTAATTGATTAATAAGCCTACAAGTGGCAAGCTACTAATGCTTCGGTATGTACGGCTTTTCTTTTATATAACTATGTTTTTTTTGCTAGTCTTAATCCCACTATCATATGTGGAGGAAAGAAGCTTATGTATTTTTTACAACCTATTTTCAATAAAATGTCCCGGCTGTGGCCTAACCAGAGCCTTTTTTAATCTTTTTCATCTAAATTTTAATAAAGCCATTGAATATAACCCCTTAATAATCCTATTATTTCCTACAATTATCATTGCATCCATCTATGATGCCCTTTGGACCATACTAAAAAGAGATAGGATAAATGCTTTGGAATTGCTCTTTTGTAAGAAGCTATTATAGTTATATCTATATTTATTAAGAGAATTTCTCTTTATTTTATTTTTTAATTTCTTATAGGATTACACACTAGCTGTAGATATTATCAGTTATAGAGTTATAATATCTATGGCTTTTCTTTGCTTTTTTATAAATATATATTAGTAAATCATATATTAAGATTATGTAAAATAATTGATATTCTTCTCCCTTGGATAATATCAATGCTATATTTAAAAGAAGATGTCCATTATATGATTTATTAGGAGGATAGATATTATGGAAAAGGTTAAATTATTTTATAATCCTAAATCTGGTAAAGAAGAGGCCTCAAAAGCCCTAGATCAAGTCATTGCTCTCCATGAGGCTGCTGGTTTAGAGCTATCTCCTTTAAGACTTCAGAAGGGAATTAGCATTAAAGATATGACTCAGGACCTTGCAGATTATAAATATGCTATTATAATGGGCGGAGATGGCACCTTAAATTCTGTTATAGATCATCTATTAAATGTTGACATAGATATTCCCATAGGAATAATACCTGCAGGAACAGCCAATGATTTTGCAAAGCATCTTTCCATTACAGATAATGTAGAGGAAGCAACTAAAAATATAATAAATAGCAAACCAGTATTTATGGATATAGGTAAACTTAATCATAGGTATTTTGTAAACTTGGCTAGTACTGGCTTCTTTGCTAATCCCTTTGATATTACAGAGGATAAGAAAAAAAGCAAGCTGGGTAAGCTTGCCTATATTTTTAACGGAATAAGTCAGCTAAAAAATCTTCAATGCTTTGATTTTAAACTCCATAGCTCTGAATACAGTTATGAAGGTTCACTCTTAGGTGTAATAATCTTAAATGGAAAAAGCATAGCAAATGTAGAACTGGCACCAAAAGCCTCCTCTGGAGACGGACTCTTAGACGTATTGGTATTTAAGGAGAGCTTTCTGGACTATAAATTTCAAAATGCCTTTAATCTTATTTTAGAAGGGAACTTTGACAACCTTGAAGGTATAGATCATTTCAAAAGCTCTAAAATATATTTAGAATGTAATGATCAGCCCCTTACAGATTTAGATGGTGAAAGAGGTCCCAAGCTTCCTGGAACCATTAGCTGCATAAAGAAAAGATTAAAGTTAATGGGAATAAATTATATCATATAAATAATATACATATTTTTAAGCATTAAAAAGGAGTCTCAGGTTTCTCTTTTTAATGTATTGGTCAAATTTATTCATGGATAAATGTCGAATTTTATACAATATAGGAACTATTCTCTAGATTTTAATTTTATGTTATTATAATATTATAAATATATTTTTAGTATGAGTAGTTGAGGTATTAAAATATGAATAATATGACCGATGCTGATATAAGGAAAATAATAAATGGTGCCTTAGAATATGTAAACGAGATAGTGCCTATTTTACCTAGAGCACGATGGGGAGTATGTGACTTAACCTATGAAAAACAATACAATGGGCTTTATAATAGGGGGATAATAATTCTTTTACCCTTCTATAAAATGATGACTCTAAAAGATTACAATGAACCAGAAGCAGCACTTTTACTACAAACTACACTTAGACAGCGATCCGAGGTCAGCGCTGCTTTAGCAAAAGCTTTTGAAGATGCAGGCATACCCTATAAAATCCCTATTATTCCTCAAAAGAAGACTAATTATAAGGTTGAATTTTCTGTGAAAGAAGCTGCAGTTCGTGCAGGTATGGGATGGATAGGCAAAAACGATTTATTAGTTACTAAAGAATATGGTCCAAGATTCTCCTTGTGTGGAGCGGTAATCAAGGCAGATAACTTAATACCTGGCACTCCGGTTACTGAAAGTAACTGTGGAAATTGCAGCGAATGCGTGAAAGCTTGCCCTTATAATCTTATTAAAGGAAATACCTGGGCTCCTGGATTACCAAGAGAAGAACTGGTGAATTATGAGGGCTGTAGCAAGGAAAGAGCAAAGGCTAAACCTATTCTAGGAAGAAAGCTCGTTTGTTCTAAATGCATGATATCCTGTCCTTATGGCACTATAGAAAAGTAACAACCTAGATATTTGTTTTTTTGATAGTGTAAAAAAAGCTGTACTAAGATTTAAATCTTAGTACAGCTTTTTTGGTGGCTCACCGGGGAATCGAACCCCGGACACCATGATTAAAAGTCATGTGCTCTACCGACTGAGCTAGTGAACCACAAAAAATCTGGCAACTTCCTACTCTCCCACAGGGTCTCCCCTGCAGTACCATCGGCCCTATAAGACTTAACCTTCGTGTTCGGAATGGGAACGGGTGTTACTCTTACGGCATCATCACCAGATGCGATTCTGTC
>JAEXZL010000106.1 GCA_023451395.1 Bacillota bacterium
ATGCTGAGGCCGCTCATATAGTGTTCTCCTCTGGTATACCAATAGTTATGCTTGGATTGGATGTAACAAGAAAAGTGCTGTGCGTACCTACAGTGGTAGATAGAATGGAAAAGATTAAAAATGCAGCTTCAGAGCTCTTTGTGGACCTTATGAGATTCTTTGGAAAAACTCAGAAAGAAATGTTTGGCTTTGAAGGAGGACCTCTTCATGACCCTACCTGTATTGCTTATCTTATAGATGAAAGCTGTATAGAGGTAAAGCCTATGTATACTGAAATAGAGCTTAGAAGTGAACAGAGTTATGGAAGGACAAACTGCGATTATTTTGGAAATTCCCTTAAGGAACCGAATGCTAAAGTAGGAATTGATATAAATCCTGAACGTTTCTGGGATATAGTAGAAGAGTGCATAAAACTATATAATTAAGGGTGCATAAAATTATATAATTAAGTGAAAAATCCTTATAAGCTCTTAATGATGCTTATGAGGATTTTTATTTCTTAGAGATATTAATTATAGATAAATTTAGCTATTATAGAATGCTTCCCTGGGAAAATTATAGGTATATTGCCATAGAATTGGAAGGATATTTTAGCTATCTAAGATAATAATTAAAAAAATATTTCATGAAATGTGCTATTATACGACATTATTTTCGTAATTTGAAACAAAGTACCGAAGGAGTTCAGAAGAATTGATAAAAACGTTTAACTCCATTAAAATAATATTTGTTAATAGGTTTACAAAGCTTATATCTCTTAAGTATCTTCCGGAAGCAGAGATGAAATAGCAGTATAGATTGGAGTAAATTGCTAATAAAGGCGCTTAATAGCTGTCTTTAGAAATAAACTTTCAGAAAGATTGAGGTGTATATAGATGACAAATCAAGAACTATCAAAAAAGATTCTTGAATTGGTTGGTGGAAAGAATAATGTTGTTTCAGCATTTAACTGCATGACTAGACTTCGTATAACACTTAAAGATAAGTCTAAGGTTCAACTAAAAAAGCTGAAAGAAACAGAGGGTGTATTAGGAGTAGTAGAAGATGTTACTCTTCAGGTAGTTCTAGGCCCTGGAAAAGCTAAAAAGGTTTGTGATATCTTTGTAAAGGATGCCGATGTTCACAGCGATACTGCTGGTGATTGGAAAGAAAACAAAGCTGCAATTAAAGAAGGGCAGAAGCAAAGCAAGCTAAAAACAGCTCTAAAAACAATAGCTGATATATTTATACCAATGCTTCCAGCAATCATTGCTGCCGGACTATTTAATGGATTTGCAAGCTTACTTGGACAAGTTGCTCCAGAAGCAATCGCTTCAAAGACAGGATTTATTTATATTCTTCAGACCTTATTCTCCCTTATTGGTGGAGGTTTCTTAAGCTACTTTGCAATATACACTGGTATAAATGCAGCAAAGAAGTTCGGTGCAACTCCTGCCCTTGGTGGTATGATAGGTGCAATGTCAATAATGGCACAAATAAATACAATTTCCCAGGCTCTTGGTCTTTACAATGCTGATGTACCTTTAGAGTCCATACTTACTACTGGTAAGGGTGGTATCATAGGAGTTATCTTCGGAGTTTGGATATTAGCTTTAGTTGAGAAGACAGTACGTAAATTTGTTCCAGATGTACTTGATTTAATAGTAACTCCATTTGTTTCTTTATTAGTGGTTGCAGTACTATTTGTACTTGTAATAATGCCTGCTACAGGCTTCCTTTCTGACTGGTTGGTTGAAGCTTTATCCGTGCTTATTAATTCCAGTAATCCTGTAGTATCAGTTATCTCTGGTTTTGTATTGTCAGCTGTATTCTTACCAATGGTACTTTTAGGACTTCATCATGGTCTTATTCCAATCTATGCTATACAGCTTGAGCAAATGGGAGGGGTATCTTTATTCCCAGTGCTTGCAATGGCCGGTGCAGGGCAGGTTGGTGCTGCAATAGCTATATATATTAAAGCTAAAAAAGTAGGAAATGATCGTATGAGAAAGGTTATAACCGGTGCTCTCCCTGCTGGCTTCTTAGGGGTTGGAGAACCTCTTATATACGGAGTAACCCTTCCAATGGGTAAGCCATTTATCACTGCTGGCATAGGAGCTGGTTTCGGTGGTGCCTTTGTAATGCTTACTAAGGTTATGGCAACAGCTTGGGGTCCTTCAGGACTTGTGGCAATTCCATTAATGAAGACAGGAGCTATGATGCTTAACTTCTTCTTAGGTCTTGTAATAGCTTATGTTGCTGGCTTCATAATCACAGCTTTATTCATTAAGGATAAAGACGTAGCTAATGCTTAAGGTAAGTAAACTTGTATATTTTGCGGCAATAGAGCAAAAGATATAATATTTAAAAATGAGCCGGTACTGCTATAGTGCCGGCTCATTTTTAAGTAGAGAAGGATTTTGAGTATATTGAAATAGCTAACTACTAAATTTTAATAAAATATTTCATAGTATTTAGACAGTTTTTCTGCAGAAAGAGGGATTCTATGAAGAGTGTTTTGATAAGACTAAGAGGGGCAAAGGATACTGCTAGTGAAACAGAAAAATCTATTATTGAGTATTTGTTGAAGCATCCTGAAGATGCTATGGAACTTAGCATTCGAGAGCTAGCGGATAGGACCTTTTCATCACCATCTACAATAATACGCATGTGCCATAGAGTAGGCTTTGAAGGCTTTAAGGATTTTAGAAAGGCCATAACCTATGAGCTTGCTTTAAGAAAGCAAGGAGAAATAGAAACAACAAAGGATATTACGAAAAATGATAGCCTAGAAGAGATCATCGAGAAGGTAACTTATAAAAGTATAGTTTCACTAGAAGATACCAAAAACCTTCTAGATGTGGAAACCTTGGAAACTGCTGTGGATATAATCCATAAGTCAAGTACCATATGCCTATTTGGAATTGGAGCTTCCCTTTGTGTAGCTAGGGATGCCTATCTTAAATTTTTAAGACTAAATAAGCTCTGCATATTAAACGATGACTGGCATTCCCAACTCTTGCAGGCAAGGAACATGACTGAAAAGGATGTAGGTATTGTTATTTCCTATTCGGGGCAAACAACTGAAATGATAGAATGCATGAAGGTTATGAAAAATAATGGAGCTTCTATAATTGCTATAACCAGCTATAACCCATCACCGGTAGCTGAGCTTAGCGACTATAATCTTTATGTGGCTCCCAATGAAGCAATCCTCAGAAGTGGAGCTATGTCTTCGAGAATCTCTCAGCTTAATATTATTGATATACTTTTTATAGCCTATGCAATTAGAGAATATGACATCTCCGTTGAAAGACTTAAAAGAAACTATATTGAAAAGCCTTAGGTTTAGGGCTTTTTTTGTTTGGCTATTAATGATATAAAGCTTTAATAATCATTGAAATTTACATTAATTAGCACTGTTAATAGTGGAAGATATTATTGAATATTCTTACTAAAATTAGTGCTTATACCTTTTTGTGGTTTGTTCACTAAATGTTAACAATTAAAAGCTGTATTTTTTAAAAAAATTTGGTATTATTGAAATAATGATACAGTAAAATGTTAATATAAAGTGAAATTTTATAACACTTTTCTGTTATCGTTTAATATATTGAAAGTTGGGGGTGTTCAAAATGACAAATCAAGAACTATCAAAAAAGATTCTTGAATTGGTAGGCGGCAAGGATAACGTTGTTTCAGCCTATAACTGTATGACCCGTCTGAGAATTGTCTTAAAGGATAGGTCTAAGGTAAAGCTTCAGGAGCTAAAGGCAACTGAAGGAGTTTTAGGAGTAGTTGAAGATGAAACTCTTCAGGTTGTTTTAGGGCCAGGAAAGGCTAAAAAGGTTTGTGATCTATTTGTTCAAGATGCCGGTGTTACAGGTTCTGCACCAGCAGATTGGAAGGAAAATAAAGAGGCTATAAAAGCAGGACAGAAGCAGAGCGGATTTAAAACCGGATTAAGAACAATAGCGGATATATTCATACCAATGCTTCCAGCAATTATAGCTGCAGGTTTATTTAATGGCTTTGCTAGCTTGTTAGGACAGGCTTTCAAGGCAGAAGTTGCAACACAAACAGGATTTATATTTATATTACAAACTATATTCTCACTTGCAGGAGGAGCTTTCTTAAGTTACTTTGCAATATTTACTGGCGTAAATGCTGCAAGAGTATTTGGAGCAACTCAGGCTCTTGGTGGAATGATAGGTGCAATGTCAATAATGGCACAGATAAACACTCTATCTACAGTATTTGGACTTTATAATGCAGATACTCCTTTAAAATCAATACTTACTACTGGTAAGGGTGGTATCATTGGAGTAATATTTGGTGTTTGGATTCTTTCTAAGGTTGAGAAAGCAATTCGAAAGAGAGTTCCAGATGTACTTGATTTAATAGTAACTCCATTTTTATCATTGTTAATAGTAGCCGTACTTTTTGTACTTATTATTATGCCGGCTACAGGATTGCTTTCCGATGGCTTAGTAAAAGCACTTTCAGTATTAATTAACTCTAGTAATCCAGTGGTTTCAGTAATTTCAGGATATGTATTATCCGCTGCCTTCCTGCCAATGGTACTTTTAGGTCTTCATCATGGTCTTATTCCAATCTATGCTATACAGCTTGAGCAAATGGGCGGAGTTTCTTTATTCCCAGTGCTTGCAATGGCTGGAGCCGGACAGGTTGGAGCAGCAATTGCAATTTACCTAAAGGCTAGGAAAGTTGGAAATAGCAGGATGAAGAAGGTTATAGCTGGAGCTCTTCCAGCAGGTGTTTTAGGAGTTGGTGAGCCTCTTATTTACGGAGTTACCCTTCCAATGGGTAAGCCTTTTGTAACTGCAGGCTTAGGAGCAGGTTTCGGAGGAGCTTATGTAATGCTTACTAAGGTTATGGCTACTGCCTGGGGACCTTCAGGAGTTGTAGCAATTCCTCTTATGAAAACTGGTGCAATGATGTTAAACTTCTTGCTAGGATTAATTATTGCCTACATCGGAGGTTTCATAATAACAGCATTATTCATAAAGGAAAAAGACGTAGCTAACGTATAAGATGTCGGGGGCCTGGCACCTTATAGGTGCCAGGCACCAGAGAAAAGAGATTTCATATAATAAGCGTAAATGCTCACTTAATTAGTGCTCATTTACGCTTATTTATTATGATTTTATTTTCAATTGTATCTATAATTTCTTGGAAATTCTCATTGGAATTTTTAAAGGGTGAAAGTGCTTTCCAAATAGCTTCTATTAATTGAAATTAAAACCAAATTAAACTAGAATAAATTATGGAGGTTATGTGATATGATAAAAATATTGTTTATACCATTAGATGAAAGACCTTGTAATAGAATGTTTCCTGAGTTTATTGTAGCTTCTGGGGAAGAGGTGAGCCTTATAACTCCCCCTAAGGAAATCCTAGGGGATAAGAAGAACCCTGCAAGTATAGAAAAGCTCTGGGATTTTATCTTTGAAAATATAAAGGAATGCACCTATGGTGTTCTTTCCATGGACATGCTTCTTTATGGAGGACTTATTCCATCGAGGCTTCATTATCTTTCTATGGATGTAGCCGAGAGATATCTAAATAATATAAGAAAAATTAAGCTTATAAATCCTAATATTAAAATTTATGCCTTTAACTGCATTATGAGAGCTCCTCAGTATAACTCCTCTGAAGAAGAGCCGGATTATTATGAGGAATATGGCTATAGACTATTTAGGAGAAGCTATCTTTTAGATAAGGAAGTGAGGTTTGGGATAACTGAAGAAGAGGAAGATGAGAAGAAATCCATAAAAATCCCTGAAAATATTCTTTTAGACTATGAAAGCAGAAGGTTTTTTAACGAAGAGATAAACATTAAAGTTGCTAAGCTTATTGAAGAGGATGTTATAGATTTCTTAGTTATTCCCCAGGATGATTCATCAGAATTTGGTTATACTGCTATATCACAAAAAAGGATTATAGATTTTATAAAGGATAAAAAATTGGAGTTTAAAACCTCTGTGTACCCCGGTGCAGATGAGGTGGGAAGCTCTCTACTAGCTAGATGCTTAAATGATTATTTAAATAGAAGGATTAAAATATTTCCCTTTTATGCTTCAACCTTAGGTCCTGAAATCATACCTCTATATGAAGACAGACCAATGAATGAAAGCTTAAAATATCATACAAGAGTATGCCTTTGTGAATTGGTAGAATCACCGGAAAAGGCAGATTTGATATTAGCTATAAATTCTCCAGGTAAAAAGATGCAGGAGGCCTCTGTTCAGATAGAAGGCAGTGATCTTACCTATACTTCCCATAGAAACTTGCTGGATTTTGTTTATAAGATAGAAGCTTATTTAAAAGCTGATAAAAAAGTGATTTTATGTGACTCAGCCTATGCTAATGGAGGAGATCTTCAGCTTATTAACTATTTAGACAGAATGGGAATTCTATTAAAGCTTACAGCTTATGCTGGCTGGAATACCAATTGTAATACCTTAGGTACAGTGATAGCTTCCGGAATATATGCATTGGAATCGGAAAATAACAGTAAGATTAAGCATTTAGTATATAGAATTATTGAGGACGCTTTTTATCAGTCCATAGTAAGACAAAGGGTTGCAAGGGAATACCTTCCAAAGATGAACCTAAGCTATTATGATTTTAAGACCAAGCAGGAAGAGGTTGAAAATACTATAAGGGATTTATTAATAGAAGAATATAATAAGCTTATAAGCTCTAAAGAAGTTGATTTTAAGCTTAATAAGGTAGAAACTCCTTGGAAGAGAATGTTTGAAATTGGTATGGATATAAGCTAACTTAAGTTGGTTTGATTTGACATAATGAGATGGAAAAAGAAAGATATAAGGAAAGTAAGAGAAGGGATATTATGAAAATACATTGTTTTAGATTAAAAAGGGGACAAGATTTACTTCTGTCAATTAAGGAGTATTTGTTAGAAAAGCACATTAAGGCAGGAACAATTCTATCAGCAGTGGGTTGTGTTAGCAAAGCTAGAATAAGAGATGCCAGCGGAGTTACAATTAGAGAGCTTATGGAACCCCTTGAAATAGTATCTCTAATGGGAACGGTATCAGAGAGTAGAAGCCATCTTCATGTAGCCTTCTCTAAAGAGGATTTATCTACAGTTGGCGGACACCTAGTAGAAGGCTGTATTATAAATACCACTGGAGAAATTGTGATTATGGAGCTTGAGGAATATAGCTTTCATGGAGAATATGATGCTGAAACAGGTTACGATGAATTAATAATAAAATAATTAAAAAAGGATGTTTATGCTTAAGAATTCTATTTGGGTATAAACATCCTAAATTTTTCACTGTTCTTTTTAATAAAGGTAATAAATTATTACATATATTTATTATTTTCAAAATATTTTAAAAAATATTTATGAAAAGGATTGCAAATATTGTTCTTATATGAGATAATTCATACAAGATTAATCGATAGTTTTAATTTATAATATATTATAAACAAGAATTGTGTTTTGAATATACAATTAAGCATGAATTATGTAGAAATCTTTATGTAAATTTAATAGTGAGTTGTTTAGTCCTTGCTGTAACCAATAATTTAATGAGGAGTAATTTTATAACGAATCATTATTTTAAAAATATGGCAAGCTAACGTGCCTCAAGAGTGTTTGTTAATCTATTAAAATGACCTTTTTAATAATAATTAATAAACTCAATGGCCGGTTAAATTTGTTTGACTACCTTGTGTGTATTTGTACACGGTGTCAGCTTTTTAACGGGTTTTTTTATTTTGTTAAAAGAGGTGAATAAAGTGAATTTGTATAAAAAGGATATTAATGGAAAAAACATTCAAATTGCAGATTATCCCGGGGAAAAAGGTCCAATCATTGCTATTCATGGATTAACAGGAACACATAAAAACATGCATTACTATGGGGAAATGCTTAAAG
This sequence comes from Bacillota bacterium, assembly GCA_023451395.1. Lineage (GTDB taxonomy): Bacteria > Bacillota > Clostridia > Clostridiales > Clostridiaceae > JAEXZL01. Next base: position 7,913 of record JAEXZL010000106.1, read on the forward strand.
GTGAGTATCGTTTTATATCTCTTGATCTTAGGGGCAGGGGAAATAGCGATGAGGCTGATGAAAATACTACTATGTTCAGCCATGCGGAAGATGTCCTTACTTTTATTAAGGAATCAGGCTTTCGAAATCCAATACTTTTAGGACATTCCATGGGAGCATATATTTCTGCAATTGTTGCCAGCAGGTTAAGCACAGTAAAAGCAGTTATTCTTTTAGATGGTGGAGCACAGGTTAGTAAAAGACAAGACAATATAGTTAAGCCTTCACTAGGAAGATTAAGTAAGAAATATTCTTCTAGAGAGAAATATGTAGAGGAGATTAAGGATCTGTACTCTAGATTAGGAATAAGTTGGAGTGAAAATTTAAAAGAAGCTGTAGAGTATGAAGTTAAGGAAGTAGGAGATCATTTTGAAAACGCCTCCACAGAAAATAGAATACTTTCTGATTGGAATAGTTTTAAATCCTTTAATCCTAAGGAGGTATTTTCAAAAATAAAATGTCCAATATTATTGGTATATGCCGAAGGATATATAGGTAAAATGGAGCCTCTGTTCTTTTTAGAGGAATATGAAGATGCTATAGCCTACGGAGAAAACATAAGGGTAATATTCTCTAAAAGTAATCACTATACAATGGTCTTTGAAAATCGTGAGGATATAAATGAACCAATTGTAAAATTCTTAAGCAATATTTAATGGTGCATATATGTTATTTGGTTAATATATTTTAGGAGTTGATATTATGGAAAATATTAAAAAATTCACCACAAGACAATTAGTTGGCTTAATATTAGGACCGGTATTATTTGCAGCTGTTTTGTTAGCGCCTTTGCAGGGATTAAGTTATGAAGGAAAGGCTGTTCTGGCGGTGCTCCTATTTGTAGTTACCTATTGGGTTACAGAGCCAATAACAGTAGGAGCTGCTTCTTTAATACCTATTGTTTTATTGCCACTACTAGGCGCAGTTAGTGGGGATGTAGCTGCTAAGGCTTATGCAGACCCTATGAATTTTCTTTTTCTTGGAGGCTTTGCAATAGCTCTTGCTCTTGAAAAGTGGCGTCTTCATGAAAGAATAGCCTTGACCATAATAGGGTTTTTTGGAGGCAGCATTTCAGGAATAATAATAGGAATATTGTTTGCATCCTTCTTTATATCTATGTGGGTATCTAATACAGCTACAGCTATGATGCTCCTACCTATAGGAACTGCAGTTTCTAGTAAAATAATAAATCTTATGAAGGAGGAAAATGTTTATTCTAAAGAGGATGAGAAGAGCTTTACCTCAGCGGTAATTTTAAGTGTATCACTTGGAGCAATAATTGGTGGTAGTGCAACTCTTATAGGCACTCCTCCTAATGTTATTCTAGCTGGTATGGTTGAAAAAACCTTTGGATATGAGATACCCTTTGGACAATGGATGATTTTTGCTGTGCCTATGTGCATATTAATATTAGCCTTTGCAGCCTTCTATGTTACAAAAGTAGGTTTTCCAATAAAGGTTAAGAAGCTTAAGGGGGGTAAAGAATTTATTTTAGAAGAAAAAAGAAAGCTCGGTAAAATGGGACATGAAGAAAAAATTGTTTTTGTAATATTTATTGTAACTGTATTCTTCTGGCTTTCCAGAACATTTTTATGGACAGGTGTTATACCAGGAATATCCGATACTATGATTGCAATAACTGCTGCCATTTTATTATATACGATACCAGCAAAAAAAGGCGGGCGTTTACTTGGAGCAGATTCCTTTGCGAAAATGCCTTGGGGAATACTTCTTATGATTGGTGGAGGTATGTCTATAGCAGCAGGCTTTAGTAGCACAGATTTAGCTACGTGGTTAGGAAATCAATTGCTTGCGTTATCAGGTTACCCATACTTTATAATTCTTGGAGCATCTGGGGCCCTTGCAATAGCAGTAACTCAGGTTGCACCTAATACTGCTACAACAACCATAATGCTCCCAATCGCAGCATCCTTAGCCCAGGCTGTAGGTGTTAATCCATTACCAGTGATGACTATAACTGCTTTAGGAGCAGGTTTTGCCTTCATGCTTCCTATAGGAACACCTAACTTAGGAATAGTATATGCATCCGGCAAGGTTTCTATGGACGATATGATAAAAACAGGCTTCTGGCTTACTGTTGCTTCTTTCATAATAATATTTATATTTACATATCTCTTATTCCCAGTAGTTATGGGGATAAACCCCTTAGCATCACTGTAGAAAAGAATAAAATACCATAGGATCTAAAGGGAGGAAAAGTTATGAGTAAAGGATTACAGTATTTCCAAAAAATCTATGATGTAGTTCCAGGTTGGATTCAAAAAATGCATGATAATAGTCCTGAAATGCTGGACTATTATACAGATATAAGAGGTCAGGCATTTAAGGGGGCGGCACTAACAGCAAAGGAAAAGGATGTTTTAGTTGCTGTTATGAATGCAGGAAGGTTATATTCTCGCAGTATGCTTTACCATACAAAGGGTGCGGTAACTGGAGGTATTACTCTATCAGAGCTTACTGAATATTTTCTTGTTGCCTATTTATATAAAGGGGAGGAAGCTTTAAGAGTATCCCTAGAAGCTATAGTCTATGCTCTAGAGTTGATGGGAAAGAATGTCCAATATTCTATTAAGGGAAGCGAATCCATTGAAGACATTCTAAACCTTGTACTTCAGTGGACCAGAGATGAGGAATTAGATTATCTTAATGAAGTTTTAGAGCTAATTAAGAAAAAGGATTTAAATAAGGTGGAGGGAAAGATTCTTCAGGATGGAAATGTGTCTGCAAAGCTAAAGAATCTAGCGTTAATAGGCTGCTTTATTACTGAACTTGATGGTGTAGGAGCTAAGATATGGATAGAAAGAGCAAGAGAGCTTGGAACTGAAGAAAAAGAATTGGCAGACCTTGGGTATATATGTATTCTTACAGCAGGGATTCCTGCATGGTTTGAAATAAGTGATTCACTAAAATAACCAATAGAAAATGGAGGTAAAGGAATGAGTGTATCTAAAGTAAAGGATAGTATAGCTGAGGTGTTAAGTGTAATAGAGGATGGATCAACGATATTAGTGGGTGGTTTCGGCTTAGTTGGATCTCCTCTTAGCCTAATACAGGGTCTTACAGAAAAAAGCGTTAAGGATTTGACAATTGTAAGTAACAATCTTGGAGAAAGTGGTAAGGGCTTAGGACTTTTACTTAATCAGAAAAAAATAAAAAAAGGCATTGGTTCCTATTTTACTAGTAATAGAGATATTGGAGAGGCTTATAAAAGAGGGGAGATAGAATTACAGCTTCTTCCACAAGGCACCCTGGCAGAGGCCGTAAGAGCAGGTGGTGCCGGTTTAGGGGGCTTTTATACCACTACTGCCGTTGGTACAGAACTGGCTAAGGGTAAAGAGGAAAAAGAAATAGATGGAATAAGGTACATCTTTGAAAAGGCTATCCGTGGCGATTATGCACTTATTCGAGCTCATAAAGCGGACAAGCTCGGAAATCTTGTTTATTATAAGACTGCCCGTAATTTCAATCCCAATATGGCAATGGCAGCAAAGATTGTCATAGCAGAGGTTGATGAAATAGTTGAGCCAGGCGAACTTAATCCTGAGGAAATTGTAACACCGCATATTTACGTAAATTACATTGTGAAAGCGAAGGAAATTTTAACAAAGGATGGGGTGATATCAAATGAGTAGAGAAATGTCTAAAGAAGATATGCAGAACATGATTGCGAAAAGAGCTGCAAAAGAGCTTGAGGGACCTGCAGTTGTGAATTTAGGAGTAGGTATTCCAACCTTGGTTGCAAATTATATTGAAAGTGGAGATATATTTCTACATACGGAGAATGGCTTACTTGGTGTAGGAGCTTATGATGAAAATAATATAGATCCAAATCTCGTTAATGCTGGTAAGACTCCTGTTACTGAGCAGCTTGGTTCAGCATATTTTGACAGTGCAGAATCCTTTGCAATGATTAGAGGAGGCCATGTAGACGCTGTTATACTTGGTGTTTTGCAGATAGACGAAAAAGGAATTATTGCAAACTGGTCTGTACCAGGGAAAAACATTATTGGGGTAGGAGGAGCTATGGATCTATTAGCAGGAGCTAAAAAGATTATAGTTACCATGACTCATACTTCAAAGGATGGGTCCTCTAAGATATTAAGAGAGCTTACATATCCCCTAACATCTACCAGAAGTGTGGATGTGATTATTACAGAGCTTGCAGTATTTAAGGTTATAGATAAGAAACTTCACTTAATTGAGCTTATGCCTGGGGTTACCCTTGATGAGGTTTACAATAAAACAGAGGCAGAATTTATCCTAAAACTATAAAAATCTAAAAATGAGGTGCTATAAATGAAAATAAAATCTTTAGATGTATATATTCTAGATATCCCAACCGTAAGGCCACATCAGCTTGCCATGACTACAATAACAGTCCAATCTATAGTGCTTGTAAGAGCAACGGATGATGAAGGAATAGAAGGCTGGGCAGAGGTAGCAACTATAGGGGGAGCTTCCTATGGTGAGGGTACTGTGGAGGCAATAAAAGCAAATATAGATACCTACATAAAGCCTCTAGTTCTTGGAGAAGATCCTCTATATTTTAATAGAATTATGAATAATGTAAGAAAAGTTATAAGAGGAAATAACTTTGCTAAGGCAGTTGTAGAATCTGCAATTATTGATTTAGCAGCAAGAGAAAAGGGCGTTCCAGCTTATGAGCTACTTGGAGGGAAAATTCATAACTCATTGCCTCTTGCATGGACTTTAGCCAGTGGAGATACTGGTAAAGACATTGAAGAAGCTAAGGAATTTTTGCATCAAAAACGTCATAAAATTTTTAAGCTTAAAATAGGTAAGGGAGATCCTTGGACAAATGTAAAGCATGTTTTAAAAATAATTGAAGCAGTTGGAGATCAGGCTAAAGTAACTGTTGATATAAATCAGGCCTGGGATGAGGATACTTCCATCTACTGTATTGATGCCCTACAAGAAGGTGGAGTATCAATGATTGAACAGCCACTTCCTACTTGGAATTATGAAGGTATGGCCAGATTAACTAAGCGTTTTAAGGTTCCAATAATGGCTGATGAGGCTTCTACATCCGTACAGGATACCTATAGGATTATTAAAAATCGAGCAGGAAATTCTATTGCTCTAAAGCCCTGTAAGCATGGTGGACTCCTAGATACTCAAAAAGTTGCTGCCATTGCTGAAGGTGCTGGTTTTGGGTTGTATGGAGGTACCATGATAGAATCCACTTTAGGAAATGCTGTATGTGCAAGTGTTTATTCAACTATTCCACATTTTCAGTTTGGAGTAGAGCTTTTTGGTCCTTTCTTATTTAAAGATAAAGTAACAATTGAGGATATTCAATGGTCTAATTATGAGCTACTTATTCCTGATGGACCAGGTTTTGGAGTAACAATAGATGTTGAGAAAGTTAAGCACTATGCAAGAAAATTCTGATAATATATAAGCAAGAATATTATTTAATGAAAGGATTGTTGTAGATGGAAAATAATACTGTACTTGTAACTGCATATGCTAAAGCTCCTCAAAGCACTGTAATGTATGAACTAAATAAAAGTATAGGAGTGGTTCTTGAGATAGATAAGATATCTCATAAAATCGTTGATGCTGATATTATGTTTGTAACAGATCTAGCAAAGGACTTTTTTAAGAGAAAGGTAATTGGGACTGATTTTAGCAACGACATAAGCAAAACAATTAAGTCTATTGAAGAGGATTTATTAATTCCATCCCAACAATCTGTTATAGTTGCATTAAAAATTGCCAATCAGAGATACATGATGAATCTATGTAAAGCAAATCATAGCATAGAAAAAGGAGGGATAACCAATGAGAAGTGTTGTAATAGTAGACAGCCTTAGGTTAGCAGTAGGTAAGTTAGGAGGCACCTTAGGAAATGTAACAGTAGATAAACTGGGAGAGAAGGTTATTAGGGGGTTAGTAGAACGTACAAACCTAAATACAGATTTATTAGATGAGGTTATCTTTGGACAAGCTAAGCAAAGTTCAGATGTTTCAAATCTAGCAAGAGTTGCTTCCTTAAGGGCAGGGCTGCCAATAAAGGTTCCTGCTTATACTATCCACAGACAATGCGGCTCAGGGATTGAGGCGGTTAATTCTGCTGCCAAGCAATTAATATCAGGCTATGGAGATGTAATAATTGCTGGTGGTGCTGAGTCCATGAGCACAGCGCCTTATTATGTAAGTGGAGTTCGTTTTGGTGTCAAGGCAGGTAATATAGAAATGAGAGATCCAAATATTGCTAGTCAGCAAGGGTCTCAACCTATTGAAGAATACGGTAGCTTAAATATGGGGACAACTGCTGAAAATGTAGCAAAGGAATATATAATCACTAGGGAAGAACAGGATAGATTTGCTCTTAGAAGCCAGGTCAACATGAAAAATGCCATGGATAATGGATATTTTGATAAAGAAATATTACCGTATACAGTTAAAATAGGGAAAGAATTGGTTGAATTTAAAAAAGATGAGCATCCAAGAGAGACTAGCTTAGAAAAGCTTGGCAAACTAAAACCAGTATTTAAAGAAGGAGGGACAGTTACTGCAGGAAATGCCAGTGGTCGTAACGATGGAGCTGCTGCGCTTTTGATAATGAGTGAAGAAAAAGCCTTAGCGCTTGGTTATAAGCCAAAGGCAAGAATTATTGCTCAAGCGGCAGTAGGAGTTAGCCCTGAAGTTATGGGAATTGCACCAGTTTTTGCTGTAAGAAAAGCTCTTTCACAAACGGATTTAAAAATAGATGACTTAGATGTAGTGGAGTTAAATGAAGCCTTTGCAGCCCAAGCAGTAGCTTGTATAAAAGAACTAGGTTTAGATATTGAAAAGGTAAATCCTAATGGAGGGGCGATAGCAATGGGTCACCCTATTGGTGCAACAGGAGCAATACTCATGACAAAGCTTATACATGAATTAGAGAGAACTGGCAAAAAATATGGCTGTGCTACTGCTTGTATAGCTGGTGGCTTAGGTATTGCCACAATTGTAGAAAATCTTCAGGTATAAGAAAGAACAGTATTATACTTATATTATTATTATGTGGTTTATAAAAATGCAATTAGTATAGGTAACTTAGTTTCTATACTAATTGCATTTTATTATATATTCATATAAATATACAATTCTATCCTTTATTCTTTATATTTTATTATATAACAACAGATTTTGTTATAAAATTTACAAAATACTCAAAAGTTATAGTAAATATATAGTATTATTAGTGTAAACAGTATAATATATGAATAGGTACCATAAGAGTATAGATTTGTTAATAGTGAAGGGAGGGTGAGGATGGAAAACTATTATGAGGTAATTGAAAGAGACAAGACACTGCCAATAAATGTAATGATTCATAATGTTAACGAGATGGGAATGCACTGTCATAAGGAATTAGAGTTTGTTCTGGTGCTTCAGGGCTCTGTAAACATAAGAGTAGGAAAAGAGATGTATATCCTAAAGGAAGATGGCCTAATCCTTATTAATAGTAATGAAATTCATAATGCTATTAAAACTCATGAAAATAATACATTATTAGTTGTGCAGGTGGATCCAGAATATTACTATCCCTATGATAAGAATTTTAGTAAAATGATTTTTAACTGCAAATCTTTTCTTCATAAGGATGAAGAGCAGGAGCCCTTTGATAGAATAAAGGGCTGCTTAGCAGAATTGGTATGGGAGACTGCTAAAAAAGAGAAGGGCTATGAGTTTAAAATAGCTAGTATACTATTTTCTATTTCTGCTAATCTCATAAATTCCTTTACTTATCATGTAATTGAAGATGAAAAAATCCTTAGCATAAACAAAAATAGCTACAGGCTTAAGAGTATAATGAGTTATATTAATGAAAATCTGAATAAGAATGTAACTCTTCAAGAAATAGCAGATAAGGAGAAGCTAAACATATACTATTTGTCCCACTTCTTTAAAAAGAAAACAGGGATGGGATTTCAGGAGTATCTAAACGTTATAAGACTTGATAAGGCACTTAAGCTTCTAGTTAATAGTAATTACACTATAACAGATATTGCTTATTCTAGCGGTTATCCCAGCCCAAAGGCATTTAATAAAAAGTTTAAGGAAAAGTATGGGTGTTCTCCATCAAATTACAGAAAGAATACTATAGTTAGTAATGGTAATAATAGTGATAATTATAAATTTGATATTGTTGAGGTAAACGACAATAGTAGCTATCTGAATGTAGATAGAAAAACAGCTTTACAGAAAATTTTTAAATATCTACCCTCCTCAGAAAGCAAAAAAGGACCCATAAAAGCTTTAAATATGATCAATATAGATGTAAATTTTGGAGAAGAGGGTACTGATCTTCAGCCATATTGGAAAAAGCTTATCACCTTTAGTCGAGCTTCTGAAGGCTTAAGGAAGCAGTGGCAAAGTCAGTTAAAAGAGCTTCAGAGAGAAGTTACTTTTCAATACATAAGATTTCACGGAATATTTTCTGATGATATGATGATTTTTAATCTCTTAGAAGATGGAAGCATAAACTATAATTGGACTTATGTGGACGAGCTCTTCGACTTTTTTAAGGAGGTTAATATTAAGCCTGTTATTGATTTGGGTTTTATGCATTCAGAGATAAATAGCACGGATAGAACAATGTCTTGGTGGAAGGCAAATGTTTCTCCAATTAAAGAAATGAAGCTTTGGGTGGATATGCTGGAAGCTTTTTTAAGGCATTGCATAAATAGATATGGTATTAATGAGGTAGAAAGCTGGTATTTTGAGGTGTGGAATGATCTTGAATTAGAATCAACATTTTGGGTAGGAGGAAGAGAAAAATACTTTAGCTTTTATAAGAAAACTGCAGATACTATTAAGGGCATATCAAAAAAACTTAAGGTAGGTGGGTCAGCAATTGCTCATGAGGGAATAAGATACGATGCTTTTTTGGAGGAGTTCTTAACTTATTGCATGAGAAATAATTCTCCACTAGATTTTGTTTCTATACATATATATCCAGAGGTTTGTGACAATACTAGGGCTCTTGACATTGAAAAACTCACTAATAATAAGCAAAACACAGATAATATACTTAAGAGATGGAAGGAAATAATAAGTACTTACTATGGAGAAAATCATACACTGGATATTTTGAGTCTCACAGGAGAAAAAACAAAGACTTCCTTAGAATATGAGCCAGAGCTTTATATAACCCAGTGGAACACTCCATTTTATAGAGGGAATTGTATCCATGATACCTGTTATGTAGCGGCCTTCATTGTAAGGAATGTATTAAGTTCTTTAGGCTATACCGACGCCTTAGGATACAGTACCTTTACTGATATTATGGAGGAGCATAAAGAAGGAGTAGGACCTTTTTACGGAGGCCTTGGACTTATTAATAATAATGGCTTAAAGAAGGCTTCATATTATGCTTATTACCTCTTAAACATGCTAGGTGATGAAATTCTATATAAGGGAGAAGATTATATCGTAACGAGAAAAGCTGAAGATATTCAAATTCTTGCATATAACTATGTGGATTTTGATGATTTATTTGTTAAGAGTGATATTTCAGCCTTAACTAATAAAATTCCATTAAAGGTCTATGAAGCCAAGGAGGATAAATACTTTAGTTTTAATATTAATAGAATAGCTGGTGATTATAAAATAACCACTTATGAGTTAAATAAAGACAACGGATCAGTTTACGACCAGTGGGTAAGTCTAGGAGAGCCAGAGGAGCTTTCAAGGGAGGATATAGAATATCTTAAGGGAAGGTCATATCCTAAAAAAACTATTGATTATTTATCTATTTCTGAAACCTATGAAAGAAAAATGCAGCTTCCTCCCAATGGTATTGAGCTTATTATCTTAGAAAAACGAATATAGGCTCATGAGTAGTAAATTAAAATTCTATAGAAATAATCTTAAAGACATTCAGCTTCATTAATATGAGGCTGTTTTGCTTTTTATAGCAAAAAAAGGGGTGATTATTAGCAAAAAAGGAATAGAGGTAATTTTCAATAATCCCTACAATTATTTATAAAGGAGGGGTTTTATTGAATATAAAATCTAGAAAGAAAAAAGGAATAATTTCACTAATTATAGCGATATCTTTAATAGTTCAAACATTTATACCTAAAGCGGTTTCCACAGGTGCAGAGGAAGAGGTAGGAAGAGCTATTGACACCATTGCTTCTGTATATTTGAAGGATGATAAAGGAAATCTCGTAGATAAAGATACTGAATATCCTATAGAGCAGGGCTCAAAGATATTTATTTACTATACCTGGAGAATTGATAATGGTGAGGATATTGAGCCTGGAGATTACACAAAGGTTAAGCTTCCTTTAGCTTTTAAAATATTTAATGAGGTAGAAGGAGATCTTCTTGTAGATGGGGGTGTATCTGTAGGAAAGTTTAAGCTTGGTATGGATGGCACCTTAATACTAACCTATAATGAATATGCAAAAGAACACTCAAATGTAGAGGGAACTGTAAAGTTTAGCAGTGAGTTCGACAAAAGTAACATAACTGGAGAGACACCTGTTAAAATTGTATTCCCTATATCTGAAAGCTCTTCGCAGGAAATAGACGTTCGTTTTAAGCCTGCAAATGTATCTGGACCTATTGAAAAAAGCGGACTAGCTAACAAAGGGGTAAATGCAGACAGGATAAAATGGACTATAGATGTAAATAAGACACTTGAAAATGTAGACAATGCTTTGGTAGAGGATGCCATTGGAGAAGGCTTAGAGCTGGATAAAGCTACTATAAAGGTTTATAGGTTAAGAGTAAACTTAGATGGTACAGCAGTTTTAGGTGATGAGATTACATCGGGGGAATATACCATAACTGAGGAAGAAGGTACCTTTAATATAGGACTTGGAAAGATAAATTCTGCTTATAGAATAATCTACGAAACTAAAATAACTGATGTAACAAAAACCAGCTTTGATAATACTGCCACTTTCAAAGGTGCTTCATCAGAAGCTAAGGTTACTATCACACGAGGAAACACTATTGAAAAGGATGGTGCCCTAGATAAGAGCTTTAATCCTAGCAAAATCACCTGGTCAGTTATTGCTAATAAAGGACTGCTCCAAACAGAAAATGCTGAGGTTGTTGATAGTATCCCTGAAGGACTTTTGCTTGACAATACTACAATTAAAGTGTACAAGCTTACTTTGGATGATAAGGGACAAATAGCTGGGGAAGAACCCTTCACCGGGTTTTCAAAGGAAGAGCCTACTGTAGCTAATGGCAATAAGTTTACAGTTAACCTTGGGAATATAAACTCAGCCTATAAAATAGTTTATGATACAAATATTATAGATGAAAGCAAGACAAGCTTTACAAATAAAGCAACTTTCCTTGAGAAGGAAGCTTCAAAAAAGGTAGATATAAAGCGTGGCGTAGTAATTGATAAAAAAGGAACAGCCAGCATAGGATATACAGATAAGCATATAGCATGGACAATAGATATAAACACTGCTATGAAGAGTATAAACAATGCATTGCTTGAGGATACCATTGGAGATGGGTTAAGCCTTGATGAAAGTTCCTTTGAGGTTTATAGGCTTAAGCTTGATAATAATGGAACTGTCTCTGAGGATGGATTGGTTGCTTCTTCTGACTATAACTTTACTATAGATCCTGGAAACCCCTCAAAGTTCACTATAGATTTAGGTAACATTAACAGTGCCTATAGGGTGAAATATAAGACTAGAATAGATAATTTAGATGCGAAAACATTCAAGAATAGTGCAGCTATAGGTGGCGTGGGCACAGGAGAAAAAAGCATTACCCCGCCTATTTCTAATAACTTTACAAAAAGCGGAAATGATATAAATTATACCGATAAAACCATGGCTTGGACAATTACTGTTGATCCTATAAAGGAGCCTATTAATAATTTAAATATTGAAGATGTGTTTCCTAACGGTGGATTAGAGTTCTTAGAGAATACCCTTGTTGTAAAGGCTGGAAGCACCACCTTAACTAAGGAGGTAGACTTCACTATTGAATTAAAAGATAATGACACTAAGAAAGGATTTATCCTGGCATTCTTAAAACCAGTACAGAATACAAAATATACTCTTACTTATAAAACTAAATTTGACACTATTTGGCATACTAATAATAATCAAAAGGACAAGTTTATAAATAAGGCTATCTTTACTGGGAGTAATATTCAAGCTCCTATTACTAAAGATGCAACTCAAACAATAAGCAATACAGCAGTAGAAAATGGTAATAAATCTGGAAGCTTAGATAGAAACAGCAAGGAGATTACCTGGAATATAAATGTTAATTACCTAAGTCATGCTCTTGAGGATGTTTTTGTTGAAGATAATATAGAGGAGCATCAGAAGCTCGTAGCTGACTCTATACAGCTTTATGAATATACTTTAGAAAGCAATGGGAATATTAAGCTTGGAGCCTTGGCTTCTGTAGATAAGTATGAAATATTGGAAAGCTCAGAATCAGGCTTTAAGATAAAAATTAATAAACCAGTGGATACTCCATATAGAGTAGTGTATAAAACAAGGCTAGTAGGACTTTCTCAGTCTCAGTATTCAAATACTGCAATTGTTAATGGTACTAGCTATACTGGAAAGGTTACCTATGATAATTCAAACACCTTTGTTGAAAAAAACGGGGTGCAAAATGGGAAGACACTTAAATGGACAGTAACCGTTAATAGAAGCCTTTCAGAGGTGGAAAATGCTGTTTTAACAGATACCTTAAGTGATGGACATGAGCTTATAGAAAATAGCTTTAAGGTATATAAGGCCTCAGACAATACCCCCTATACAGATTTTAAGGTGACAGCGGAGCTGAGGGATTTAATTACAGGAACTCAAAGCTTTAAGCTGGAATTTCTTAATAATATTAACACTATGTATGTAGTAGAATATGAAACAGAGATTACAGCAGAAAAAGACTATTCTAAGCTATCAAATAGTATTTATTTTAAAGGAGACGGAGTAAGCACAGAAACTCAACCTTTTTCAAAGGAGATTATTGTAAGAATCACTGATGGTTCCGGAACAGGAAGCGGAGAGTTAGGATCTCTTAAAATTACAAAGGTTGACGGAGAAAATGAAGAAATTAAGCTTTCTGATGTAGAATTTAAGCTATATAGTAGCAAGGGTAAACTAATGGGGGTTGCTAAAACCAATGAGAATGGAGTTCTGGAAATACCAAAACTCAAATTTGATACCTATACACTTAAAGAGATAACTCCTGCTTCTGGTTATCAAATTTCTTCAGAAGATAAAAGTATTCAGGTTAAAATTGATTCTAAAGAAGTAAAGGAAGTTGTAGTTAAAAACTATAAGCTGTCCACTTTAAAAGTGTTTAAGGCTGATGGCAATGACAATACTAAGGGTCTTGCAGGAGCAGAGTTTGAGCTTAGGGATGCAGAAAGTAATCTTGTAAAAACCTTAATAACTGGTGAGGATGGCACTGCAAAAGCAGAAAATCTTATTTTTGGTGACTATACCTTAGTAGAAACTAAGGCACCTAATGGCTATGTAGTTGATGGAATAGAGCATAAGATAGTGCTAAATGAGGAAAACCTTCAGGCTGATTATAAGGTAGTAAACAACAGACCAGGAGCAATTTCAGTCCTTAAGGTAGATGGAAGTGATAGCAGCAAGGTATTAGCTGGAGCTGAATTTGAGCTTAGGGATGCAG
>JAEXZL010000073.1 GCA_023451395.1 Bacillota bacterium
CTGCAGGGGAGACCCTGTGGGAGAGTAGGAAGTTGCCAGGTCTGTATTCCGCGGTAGCTCAATGGTGGAGCACTCGGCTGTTAACCGATAGGTTGGAGGTTCGAGCCCTCTCCGCGGAGCCAAAAGAACCAAATTCATTGTAATTTGGTTCTTTTTTTATATTCATTTATTTATTACTATAATAACTGTATAATGGAATTAATATAGGAATAAGGGTATAATGAAAATAATACAGGGAATGATAGGAGGTAAATATTATGAATAAAATCCTTCTTGTGGAAGATGAAAGTAGCATAAGGGGCTTTTTGAAGATTAATTTTGAGCGTGATGGCTTTAAGGTTCTTGAAGCTGAAACTGGTGAAGAGGGTCTTAGAATTGCTTCTCTGGAGAAACCTGACGTTGCAATTTTAGATGTAATGCTTCCTGGCATTGATGGTTTTAAAGTTTGTGAGGAACTTAGAAAGAGCTTTCCAACTATGGGAATAATGATGCTTACAGCTAAGGCACAGGACTTAGATAAAATTATGGGGCTTGAATACGGTGCTGATGACTACGTTATTAAACCCTTTAATCCAATGGAAGTTACTCTAAGAGTCAAGGCATTAATAAGAAGACTTGAGGTGGATGAAGAAAAGGGAATCAATGAGATAATTGAGAGACCACCCTTTAAGCTTGATACATATTCTCAAAAGCTCTTTAAAAATGACATAGAAATCGATGTAACGCCAAAGGAATATATGCTAATGAAAATATTCACTGAAAATCCTGGAAAGGCCTTTAGTAGAGATGAGCTTCTAAATCTAGCTTGGGGATATAATTTCGTTGGTGATCCAAAGATAGTTGATGTTAATATAAGAAGGCTTAGATCAAAAATTGAAGAAAAAGCATCGGACCCTAAATATATCGAAACAATTTGGGGGACAGGCTATAGATGGAGGAAATAGTCAAAGTTTATGAAGAGTATTAAGAGTAAGCTTGTTAGTAACTTTGTTCTTGTTACATTTTCGAGCATTTTCATTCTTGAATTGCTGCTTTTAGGAATTGTAAAGAAATATTATTTCAGCAATACAGAACAGATGCTTTTAAATCAATTAAAGATATCTGCAGAATACTATTCTAGATATTTTTCTACATCCACGCTAAGTGAAAATATAACTGATAACGTGGATGTTTTTTGGCAGCAGACGGATGCTCAAGTACAGATTATAAATATAGAGGGTGTCGTGCTTTTAGATTCTTTAGGAGTTTTGCACAGTGAAACCATAGACACTATAGATGTAAAGAAGGCTCTTATGGGAGAAAGCGGTAGATGGATTGGTAATGTTAATTATGATACTTCAGCTGTTATGGCGGTTTCTTATCCATTAGAATCTAATGGAAATATTGTGGGAGTACTCAGATTTATTACATCCTTAGATGAAGTTAATAGGTCTATTAACTATATAGCTCTTATTTTTATTGGCATTGGTGTTGGGGTTTTAATTGTAACTATTGTTATTAGCCTTTTTCTCGCAAACAGTATTACAATGCCCTTAAAAGAGGTTACAGCTGTGGCTGAGAGTTTGGCAGAAGGAAATCTTCAATTAAGGTATACCAAAGTAAACGATGATGAGATAGGTAAGCTTGCAACTACTCTGAATTATATGGCAGAGGAGCTGTCAAACAGAGAAGCATTAAAAAATGATTTTATTTCTTCTATCTCCCATGAACTCCGGACCCCTTTAACTGCAATAAAGGGCTGGGCAATAACCTTAAACGATG
The DNA here is from genome assembly GCA_023451395.1 of Bacillota bacterium. Classification (GTDB taxonomy): domain Bacteria; phylum Bacillota; class Clostridia; order Clostridiales; family Clostridiaceae; genus JAEXZL01. The sequence continues at coordinate 1,762 of JAEXZL010000073.1, forward strand.
ATAAAATTGATAAAGAAACACTGGCTATGGGGTTTGATATAATTGAAAAGGAAACGGATCGATTAACATCTATGGTTGAGGAATTATTAGATTTTTCCAAATTTGTATCTGGAAAGATATCTTTAAAAAGAAGATATCACGATATTAAAAACATAGTAAGGTATGTAGAGCTTTTTATGAAACCTAGAGCAGAAAGAGGAGGGGTTAATTTTACAGTAAAGGTTCAGGATGATATTCCTGTAGTCTTTATTGATGAAAATAGAATTAAACAGGTGCTTATTAATCTCCTAGATAATGCTTTTAAATTTACCCAATATGGTGGAACTGTGGAACTACTAATAAGCAAAGACAAGGTAGATCTAATTATCGAGGTAATTGACACTGGTCAAGGAATTTCTAAAGAGGATTTGCCTAGGGTAACTGAGAAGTTCTATAAGGGTAAAACAGCGAAATCTAAAAATGGTATAGGTCTGTCTATTTGCGACGAAATAGTTAAACTTCATAAAGGAACTATGACATTTGAAAGTGAAATAGAAGTGGGAACTAGGGTAACAGTTAGAATACCTCTAAACGATAATAAACTAGGAGGTTAGTATTTATGAAGGTTAAATTACGTCTGTGCATTGCGGCTATGTGTCTGATATTTTTAAGTGGATGCAGTGTTATTGAAAGACAGGATGGAGACATGATAGCAAAACCTAAAAATACTAATATAGCTATAAAGGGCACCTGGGAAATAGTAAAATATAAAATAGTAAACGAAAAGCTAGCAAATAAAGCAGCTTTAGATAATTTAATTGGAAAAACCATGAAATTTGGATCTAATGTTTGCTATTTTGATCAAGAGGCAACTCTTAATCCAGAATATAAGACAATAAATACTTTGGCAACATACTATTTCGTACATTACTATGGAATAAATCCTAAAAATCTTGATATTGCTAGTGATAGGATAGATATTATAAGTATTTATTCCTCTGATAAGCTATTTCATGAGATTATCCCAATAGATGAAAATAGTGGGATGATGTATTATGATGGAGCATTTATTTATATTGATAGGATATCTCAGGAGGAGCCTAGTGTTGAAAGTGATACTGAGAAAATAAAGGAAATAACCTACCAGGATTCAAAATCTGGATTACTCTTAGGACTTGGAACTGAGCTATTTTTTAAAAATGAAGAGGTGAATTCTTCTGAATATAGAACTCTATGGATTTCTTGGAGTAATGATAGTCTTCAAGAGCTATATTCTATTGATGAGATAATAATTCCTAGAGCTAGAGGCTTTTGGACCCTAGGGATGAACAGACTGCTTCAGGGAGAAAAGGTATATGAGACTATTAGTGCAAGAGATATTAATGGACATTCTGAGGATTATAAGAACAGTAGTATAAATCAAGATATATCAAGAGCAATAAATGAAAATAGATATATTAATGTGACGTTTGTAGGAACTGATTATATTACCGTAGAAGCTATGTACATAGAGGAAGGTAAGCCAAATAAAAAAATTCTTAAGGCGATTCCCTTAGATAATCTTGATCATGAAACTGGAGTTAAAATAGTTGATATAGTAGGAAATGTAGGGAAAACCGTCATAGAACAATCAGCCAGTGGAGCAAAGAACTCTATAAGCAGTGAGCTTAGAGAGGTTTTAGAAGCTTATCCTAAAGAGGATAGTATTTCATTGAGTAGAAGAAATGGACATTGGATATTAATTGGAAGGATAAATTCAGATAAGGAGGAATATAGAGATAAATATTTGGATTTTAATATTAATATTATTCCTCCATCTAAACTGGTTAGCTATGATCAGCTCTTTGTATCCTGGAATAAGGTTAAGGAGAGGGTTCCAGATGCCTTAGATGTATATACTTCCCCTAATCAGGATTTTGCAGTGGTTTTAACCTCTGAGGAGGTTCTTGTTTATAAAATACATAAAGGCGAGCTTTTAGAAAGTCCAATAAAGACAATTGCTCTTAAAGAGGGAGAAAGTGCTATTATGGCACAATGGTCTAAGGGAGATCAGGTTACTAAATGGAATGATGTAATAGTGAATATGGGAGATATTATAGAAGATTAACACATTTAAAGATTTAAATTAGGAACCAATTAGAAAAAATATTTAAATACATTATATTAATGAGTCGTTGGGAGAGGTAACATGGAGCATTTATTTATAATAAATCCTGAAGCAGGAAAAGGAAGGGCTTTGGGATATATTGATAAAATAAAGAAGTATTTTGAGGAAAACGAAGAGAGTTATACTATAGAGATTACTAAATATCCTGGACATGCTACAGAGCTCGTTAAGAGCTATTGCTCCCAAAAGGAATATAGAGTGTATGCTGTAGGTGGAGATGGAACCTTAAATGAGGTTCTAAATGGTATAATTGATACTAGTAGTACCTTGGGTGTAATTCCCTGTGGTAGTGGTAATGATTTTATTAAGAGTATTGTTGCTGAGATTACAGATGATATTTTCATTAGGACTCTTAAAGGCAGCGAAAGATCTATTGATTTAGGTAAAATAAATGATAGATACTTTCTAAATATTTCCTCAGTAGGCTTTGACTCAGAGGTTGTTTATTACACTAATAAAATCAAGAAGATTAAATTTATATCTGGTCCCACTGCCTATATTCTGGGAATATTAAGGACACTTTTTACTTATAGGTTCATCAATGCTCAGATTGATATAGATGGAATAAAATATAATAAAGAGTTGCTTTTAACGGCTATATCCAATGGAAAGTGCTATGGAGGAGGAATAAAGATTACTCCGAAGGCAAATATTGAAGATGGTGTTTTTGATTTGTGTATAGTTGATAAGGTTTCTAGGCTCAAGATATTCTTTCTCTTTCCAAAAGCAATTAAAGGTGAGCATGAAAGTATTAAACAGGTAAATTTCTATAGAGGAAAAAAAGTTTCCATAAAAAGCCATAAAGAATTTGTTTTAAATATTGATGGAGAGCTTATAAAAACTAAGGAAGTGATTTGTGAGCTCATTCCAAAAGCAATAAAGATTTTAATTCCATAATAAAAAGATAAAAAAGGTTGTAGCTTTGTTAAGCTACAACCTTTTTATAAAATATATATTTATTCAAGGTGTTAAATTATATTAAATAAATTGAGCTTAATATTCAAATTAAGTTAAATATATAGCAATGAAATCAATGTATACTTCGAGATATTCTCTTTAAATGCTAAATAATTAAAATATAAGTATCAATAATATAACATATATTGCTATTAATATAAAAATTATGTATACATAAATATAATATCCTGATATAATAAAAAATGTAAACGATAACTAGCGAGCTTTATAAAGTTTGATATATATCAATCATATTAAATTTTGTATTTGTGCTGGTTTATGTAGTTATTTTGTCTAAGGGGGACTAAAATTGAACAAGAGAGCAAAAATTATTATTAGTACAATTGTAGCTATGTATACATTGTCAATAGGCTTGACCGCAAAAACAAATACTCCTATAGGAGTGGATATTGTATCTGCTGCTACTAATAATTCTGGAGGATCATCAGGTGGATCTTCTGGAGGTAGTAATACAACTAAACCTGGAAATACATCTGGCTCCACATCCGGAAAAGCATCAGGAACAACTTCTGGAACAACTTCTGGAACAATAAAAAGTACACTTAGAAAAGGTTCTAAGGGAAGTCAAGTAAAGATTTTACAAACCATTCTTAATGGAAAAGGGTACAAGCTTGCTGTAGATGGAAGTTTCGGGCCAAAAACTTTTGAGGCTGTTAAAAAATTTCAGAATAGCAATAAGCTTGCTGTAGATGGAATTGTTGGACCAAAGACCAGAGCAGTATTAAATCCTAATGTTTCAACATCAATTGTTTTAAGATCTGGATCAAAGGGCAGTGCTGTTAGTACTTTACAATCAAATTTAAATAGTTTAGGATTTAATCTTAAAGTAGATGGAAGTTTTGGACCTAAGACTCTTGCAGCTGTTAAGAAGTTCCAAAAGGATAATGGACTTTCTGTAGATGGAATTGTTGGTCCAAAAACCAATGCTAAGTTAGAGGAAAAGCTAAAAACCGGAGGGGATAATACAACTCCTACAACTCCTACAACTCCACCTCCAGTAGATGTAGTATCAGCAGCTTCATTAAATATTAAGGACGAGGCTGTATTTGAAAAATCCATTGGTAAGGATGGTAAATGGATTATTTGTATTATTGATGATTTATCTTTTGATAAGGAACTTGTAGTTGAAGGGGAATTTAAGAATACAAAGACACCTCCTGCTGTTCAGCGTAAGATAGCTCTTTATACTCAAGACGAAAATAAAAAAGTAACTGATACCTTTACTCTAAAGGCTCCTAAACTTACTATAAAGAGCCCAAATACAAGTATTCAAAAGGGAACCTTCAAGGGTGATATATATGTTTCTGCCCAGGGCTTTAAGCTTGTAGATACAAGGGTAGTAGGAAATGTTATTTTTACAAGCCAGGAAGCTATGGATTCATTTTCAATGGATGCAACTAGTTACATTACAGGAAAGCAGGAATTAGAATCTGTTGATACTGTATCCGCTGCTTCACTAAATATAACCTCTAATGCTGTTTTTGAAAAATCCATCAGTAAAGATGGTAAATGGATTATTTGTGTAACTAAGAATTTAACCTTCTATAAAGAGATTGTATTAGATGGTGACTTATACAATACAAAAAATCCTCCAGCAATACAGCGTAAAATAGCTCTTTATGAGCAGGATAGCAACAAAACTGTAACTGCAAGATACACTTTAACAGCTCCAAAGCTTACCATTAATAGCAAAAATGCTAGGATTCAAAGTGGTACCTTTAAGGGAGATATATATGTTTCTGCTCCAAATTTCCAATTAGTTGATGCTAAGGTTGAGGGTAATGTTTACTTTACCACACAAGATGCTTCCGATTCCTTTAAAATGGATGAGAAGAGCTCTATAACAGGTGAGAAGAAATTAAAGCAATAACTTAAAGCAAAAAGCCAGGTAATGAATACCTGGCTTTTATTATTTACTTTTTTTGAATATAAGGAGAAAACCAAAAATAATCAGTAATAATGGGAAAACGATCTTCATTGATAGCCAAGGCATCAAGTCTTTAAAGAGCAGAGATAGAAGTGATACAATAAAAATAATTAGGAAAAAGGAGCCTATTAATAAAACACCTCTATCCTTCTTATAGAGAAAATAGTATTGCAGAAAACCAACGGCCAAAGCTAATAAATAAAAGGGCGATAAATAATTAGAAAACTCTCGTTGAGTAATGTGCTGGATGAAAAATATTAATCCTAAGACCATATGTATTCCTCCTGGAATCTATTTACCTCCATTA
>JAEXZL010000077.1 GCA_023451395.1 Bacillota bacterium
CATGAGCCATACCCATAGATACTATTTTGTGACCTGGTACCTTTGTTATATCCTGGTCCTTAAATATAATATTTCCGGCTTTTGGAGATAAAAGTCCAGTAATGGCATGAAGAATTGTTGTTTTCCCTGCTCCGTTAGCACCAATAAGAGCTATTACTTCACCCTCATTAACCTCAAAGGAAACTCCCTTAATGGCCTGTATAACACCATAAAACACCTCTAGATTATTAATTTCAAGCATTGCCATTGGTTTTTCCTCCTATTCTCCTAGATATGCCTTAATAACCTCTGGGTCATTAAGAACTTTGCTGGTTTTCCCTTGGGCTAATACCTTGCCGAAATTTAAAACTGTCAGCTCTTCACAGATGCCTGATACCAACTTCATATCGTGTTCTATTAAAAGAATTGTCATATCAAATTCGTCTCTTACAAAGGCTATTGTATCCATTAGCTCCTTGGTTTCATTGGGGTTCATCCCTGCTGCTGGCTCATCTAAAAGGAGTAGCTTTGGTTTTGTAGCTAAAGCTCTAGCAATTTCAAGCTTACGCTGCTTTCCATAGGGTAGGTTGGCAGCTAAATAATCTGCTTGCTTATCCAAATCAAATACCTTAAGAAGCTTCATAGCCTCTTCATTCATCTCCTTTTCTACCTTGTAGAACTTGGGTAAACGAAGAATTCCCGCTAAGGTAGAATAGCCATTACTGTTATGAAGACCTACTTTAACATTATCTAATACTGTAAGATCCGGAAAGAGCCTTATATTCTGAAATGTCCTAGCTATGCCTTCCTTATTGATATCAATATTTCTCTTACCAGTAATATTCTTATCATCTAAAATAATCGAACCCTCATTAGGCTTATATACTCCTGTTAGTAAATTAAATATAGTGGTTTTACCTGCACCATTTGGTCCAATTAATCCGTATAGCTTTCCTTTATTTATCTCTACATTAAAATTATCCACAGCTCGTAATCCACCGAAGGAAATGCTTAAGCTACTAACTTCTAGTAACGCCATAACTATTCAGCCTCCTTCATATTTTGGTTTTTCTTTAAGATTTTTTTCAGAGAATATTTTTCTCTAAATTCCGCTCCCTTAGGGCTCCAGGTAAATAGCATAGTGGCAATTAAAACCACAGCATATATGAGCATTCTGTAGTCGCTGAGACCTCTAAGCAATTCTGGTAGAAGTGTAAGAACTACTGCTGCAATAATAGAGCCCTTTATATTGCCGATTCCCCCTAAAACAACAAATACAAGTATCATTATAGACATATTATATCCGAAGTTTTTTGGATTAGCAGTAAGGGTTGATAAATTATGAGCAGAAAGAACCCCTGCCACTCCCGCTAAAGCAGCGGATATAGAAAAGGCCATGAGCTTATACTTTGTTATATTGATACCCAAGGATTCTGCTGCTATACGATTGTCACGTATTGACATAATAGCACGACCACTCCTTGAATTTATAAGATTAGTTACAATAAAAAACGTAATAAGAATTAGGATAATACCTATGGTAAAAGAAGCATCATGAGGCATACCGGTAATTCCCTGAGGTCCCTTCATTATTATCTCCCCTGCAGAGTCTAAATTTAGCGATGCTGTATCCTTTAAAGAAATATGAAGACCAGAGCCATCCTTGCCTAGATAAATTACATTCACAACATTTTTTATTATTTCTCCAAAGGCAAGGGTTACAATAGCTAAGTAATCTCCCCTAAGTCTTAATACTGGAATTCCAATAAGAACACCAAAAGCACCTGCACATAAAGCACCAATTAAAATTGCCAATATAAATCTAAAGGCATCACTAGGAATACTTTCTAATGTCAATTTTGAGAAAACTGCACTGCTAAAGGCACCTACACACATAAAACCAGCATGTCCAAGGCTCAACTCTCCTAATATGCCAACAGTTAAGTTCAGGGATACCGCAAGGATAACATATACACATAGAGGAACTAAGAGTCCCTTCATTAAGCTTGAAATCATCCCTGCATTAGACATAAGCTCAGTGACAATATAAACTAAAATAACAATAAAATATGTCAAAAAATTTCCACTTATTAATTTCCTTAACTTTTTTCTATCCATATCCTTCACCTACACCTTCTCCTGAATTTGCTTACCAAGGATTCCCGTAGGCTTCACAAGGAGCACTAAAATTAATACCCCGAAAACAATGGCATCAGATAGCTGTGATGAAATGTACGCTTTGCTAAGTATTTCAATAACACCTAATAAAATACCTCCAATAAAAGCTCCCGGAATGGATCCAATTCCACCAAATACCGCTGCAACGAAGGCTTTAATACCAGGCATAGCCCCGGTGTAGGGTGTTAAAGAAGGATATGCTGAACATAAAAGCATCCCAGCAATTGCAGCCAAGGCAGAACCTATGGCAAAGGTTAAGGATATAATTCCATTTACATTTATCCCCATAAGCTGTGCTGCACCTTGATCTTCAGAAACTGCTAACATTGCTTGACCTACTCTAGTCTTCTTAATAAAAATGGATAAAACAATCATTATTATTATACAGGAAAGTATTGTTACAATAGTTTCACCAGTTAACTTAATCTGCCCTCCAGCTAGTACCATTGCCGGTACGGATACTATAGAAGTAAAGGATTTAGTATTAGCTCCAAAAATAAGCAGGGCAACATTCTGCAAGAAGTAGCTTACACCTATTGCTGTTATGAGCACCGCCAATTTTGAAGCCTTTCTTAAGGGTTTGTAAGCTATTCCTTCTATAACTACTCCTAAAGCTGTACAGATAATAACGGATAATACTATTCCTATGATGGGGCTAAGTCCCATGGTGCTTACAGCAGTAAAAACCACATAGCAGCCAACCATAATAATATCCCCATGGGCAAAATTCAACATTTTTGCAATACCATATACCATTGTATAGCCTAATGCAATTATGGCATAAACACTGCCTAGGCTGATTCCATTAATTAGATAAGTTATGAAGCTCATATAAAGCACCTCTTAATGTAGAAATATTTTTATAATTATTATTTAAAAGCATACAGGTCCTATGGCAGTGTATCATTTTAGCGCACCTCTCTGCTAAAATAAAGATTTAGAGGGTTGTCAATAAAGGCAACCCTCACTGGATTAATTTACATTAAACTAATATAATTTAATGATTACTTCATTGCAGTATAAGCACCATCCACTATCTTAACTGCCTTAGGAGCCTTGTTTGGTTCACCACTTTCATCCCATACCATACCAACACCAGTAACTCCATCTAAGGTTATTTCAGTCATGGCAGTCTTCATTGCTTCGCAGATATCAGAAACACTCTTATCTGGTGTTACATTTCCCTTTTCAGCAGCCTTTGCAATTGCATATATTGCATCATATGCATCTGCTGCAAACTGATTTGGAACATCTCCATAAGCATCCTTGTAAGCTTTAACAAACTTCTTTGTTAATTCATCCTCAGCATCTGCTGCAAATGGTGTAAGAAGTATTACTCCTTCAGCAAGTTTTTTATCAAAGTTATCTACTGCAAGAATTCCATCTAAGCCATCACAGCCAAAGAAAGTAGGCTTATACCCCATAGAATTTGCTTGAGTTAATATTAAGGATGCCTCTTGATAATATATTGGAAGAAATACTATCTCTGCACCGGACTTCTTTGCCTTCTGAAGCTGTACAGAAAAATCTGTATTGCTCTCTGATGTAAAGGCTTCTGCTGCAACAATCTCAAATCCTTGGTTTTTAGCCTCAGCAGCAAACTTTTCATATATTCCTGAGGAATATACTGAAGAGCTATCATAAATAACTGCAACCTTTGTTGCTAGCTTCTTTTCTCCTATGTACTTTGCAGAAGCCATACCCTGGTCTGGATCTGAGAAGCATACACGGAAGGCATTATCAGCAGCTAAAATTTCTACCGCTGAACCAGAAGGAGTTAACTGGAACATATTATCTTCTGCAGTTTTAGTAGCCACTTCAATACTAGGTGTAGAAGTTACAGTTCCCATTAGCATCTGCATTCCCCAATCCTTTAAGGTATTATAGGCATTAACAGATTTTTCCGCATCATTTTCATCATCTTGAAAACTGAATTCTATTTTATATCCATTTACGCCACCGGCATCATTAATTTCTTTCACTGCAAGCTCTGCAGCATTTTTTACAGCTTGTCCATAAACTGCAGCTGAACCAGTGGTAGGTCCTATTCCTCCTATTTTAAATACTGAATTACCTTCCCCTTCAGTTCCCTTAGAAGGGTTGCTTGCGCAGCCTGAAAATGCTGCGGCGATCATAGAAATTGCTAATAATGTGCTAAGTTTCTTTTTCATGACTAATCACCCTTTATTATTATTTTAGTTACTTTATCTTTTTTGACATAATACACCCAATTTTATCACTTGTCAATAAATTTTAAACTTTTTTCCAATAATCTATTAAAAATAATGAATTAAATAAATGAAATCGTTAATTTTTTACAGTATTACATAAATAATTAATAATTATCCCTTCCAACTAAAGGAACTGTTAATATTAATTTCATAAAAAACACAGGCTTCAGAAGAAAATTTTACTTCTGAAGCCTGTGTTTTTTATCTGTTTATAACCTTTATTTGAAGACTTTCCATTACATCTAAAGCCTTTTTGTTTATTTCATCATCAAAGCTGGCGGTGCAGGATGCATCCACTATTATCTCTGCCTCTGGCAGTGCAGCCTTACATAGTATGGCATTGGATATAACACAAATATTCGAAACAACACCTATTAGCTCAATAGTAGTATAATCCTTATTCTTTAGATAATCCGCCAGAGCTAGGGAGCCAAAGGTGCCCTTATGGAAGGTTAAGCCTCCTTCATCATGTAATTCCTGAACACGTCCATAAAGCTTCCAGCCTTCACTTCCCTTTATGCAATGAGCTACCGGAAGGTGCTTTCCCTCCTGAGTGCTTAGATAATCCTGTGTATGGGTGTCAAAGGTAAAAGCTACCTCTTCTCCCTCTTCTCGATAGCTCTTAATCTTATTATATATGGAGCTTTCCAGCTCTACAGCCTTTGGAAACCCTAAAGCTCCATCTACAAAATCCTTCTGGTAATCTACAACAATAAGAAGTTTTTTTCCCATATTCTCTCACCAACTTATAAATATTAAGGGCAAAAGCTTAGAGCTATTTTGTATAATATGCCCTTAATCAAATTATATTCTCCCCAAAGAGCTCTTACAAGCTATTGGTGCAATCCTATGCTTTTATCTTGCTGCTATCCTTTGAAGTTTCTGCAACTAATAAGGCTACTACTGAAGCTCCTGTAACATTTGTTAGTGTTCTACCCATATCTATTACAGCATCCACACCAAGAACCATAGCCATGGCCTCTAGAGGAAAGCCAATACCTGTTAATACAACAGTAGTTGCAATAGTTGCAGCACCAGGCACCCCAGCCACTCCAAGAGATCCTATCATTGTGGTAAGTACTATCATTATATAATGCATAATAGTCATTTCCACTCCCATAACATTTCCAACAAAAATAGCAACTATTGCAGGGTAAAGCCCACCGCAAGCATTCATACCCATTGATGCACCAAGGGTAGCTACAAAGGTTGCAACGCTTTCTGGAACCTTTATATTTTCCACAAGGCTCTTTATAGTTACAGGAAGAGTTCCATAACTGCTTTGAGTAGTAAAAGCTACTATCTGAGCAGGAGCAATACCCTTAAAAAATTCTATGGGATTTCTCTTACCCACTAAGGTCACTAGCGGAGTATGCACTAAAAGCATTTGCAGAATGTCCGCTACATACACAGCTATAATAAAGGTGCCTAATGGAAGTAGTGTGTTTATACCGTTTTTTGCTACCGCAGATGCTATAAGAGCAAAAACACCATAAGGAGTAAGCTTTAAAATCATTTTGGTGATTCTAATAAAAATACTGCTAAAGGAGTTTATCAAATCCTTCACAGGTTTTATTCTATCAGGGTTTTTCTTTCCCTCAACAAGTATAGCTACAGCAATAAACATTGAAAAAATCATAACTGCAATAACATTTCCATCAGCCATTGCTGCAATAGGATTGCTTGGCAGCATATCTAAAATTACCTGTCCAAAGGCAGGTATCTCTCTAGCTTCAAAGCCTTCTGCCGCAGTAAAAATCATACCAGAGCCCACATTAAACAAGTTACCTATAAATATCCCAATTATCGCTGCTAGTCCAGTGGTTATTAAAAGAAGAGCAATTGCCTTTAATCCCATGGTTCTTAAAGCTTTAGTATCCTCCAAGGTAGTTATGCTGGAAATAAGAGATACCATAACAAGAGGAACTACAAGCATCTTAATTAAAGAAACATAAGCTTTACCTATAGGCTGAATCAGTAGAATCTTATTTCCAAAAATCAATCCTGCAATAACTCCAAGAGCCAATGCAGCTAACACTCTAAAGGAGAATTTCACTCTCCGCTTAGCAAGAAAATAAAGTAACCCTATTGATGCAGCAGCTGCTGCAAAAACTAAAATATTATTTAAATCTATTGAAAAGTTCATATTAAAACCTCCATTATTTTATATACTTTACCGGTTAAAGTATTTATATGTAAACTTCTAATAGCTATTAAAATAAAAAAGCTCCTGTCTCTGATGTAAATTCAGAGACAGAAGCTATGCTTCCGCGGTCCCACTCTAATTAAGCAAATAATGCCTATCTCTTTTAGGTACGGCTATACCCTATCTCTGTAACGGGAGATCCCGTAAAACCCTACTTAATTTCGGCTCTTCCACTCCTAGGAGCACTTCCAATAATTTTTCCACAGGCCCTCTCAGCATCAAAGCCCTCTCTGTAATGAAGCCACTAATGTACTTTCCCTATTCTACGTGTTTATTACTAAGTAATAGTTATAACTAGATAACATGCTATATTATATTGGCCTTTCAAGTTTTTGTCAATAAAATTAACAAAAATTCTTAGAAATTTTTACACACCATCAACAAATTTAAAGCCAAGGCCTTCATCAATGTAATCTAAGTATTTCAAATATCCTTCTTCTACCTTTCCAATTACATTGACCTTTTCCTCAGGATTAAGATCTATTCTAGCAATCTCAAGCTCTCCGCTATAACGCAGATACTCTTCATTTCCTATAGTTATAGTTCCCTTATCTCTCTTTGCTGCCCCTTCCTTTTTAAAGGGCTTGCCTTCTGATGCATAGCCTCTGGATTCCTGAGATCTAATTATAAAGCTGCTGGAATCTGGTCTATCATGATGAATCATATCCTTAACAAAGGAATATTCCTCTGAAATTTTAGCTGGTAGCTCTACATAACCTTCGTTTAACCTTCCTATTTTATCCCAAAGCTCTGGGGTTATATCTACATCCCCCACAAGGACTATGTCACAGGCTCCCACACTTCTAAGCTGAAGTATGGAAAGGAGTCCATCCTCATAACGATGTTCCTCTACTGTAGGAAGTCCATCAAATAAAGGACCTCTTTTTATTAAATCCCCCGCTATAAAGCCCTGAGTCTTAATCCCCTGATATCTCAGCTTTAAATTTATTTCTCTAACCCTCTCTAAGGAAAGTCCCGTAAGAGGCTTAGGGTAAAAATTGTGTCCTGCTAAAAGCTTTGAAAAATCTGTTCCCAAGCTCTTAAGCTCCTGAAGCTCCTCTGATGACAGGGTAGAAGCATTAAACACTATATAAAAATCTTTAGAAAGCTCTGAAATCTCCTTCATTGAAAAACCGTAATCAGGTCTTATGTGTGTTATAGGTGTTGTCTTAAGCTCCTGTATACAATTAAGTCCAAGCTTTTCAATAGTCCTTGGTCCTATATCTACAATAAGCTTTATTCCTCCATCACTGCAAAGCCTTAAAAGTGAGTTTACCTCATTCTTATAATCCTCAACCTTCTCCTCTGGTAAGTGAAGTGAAGTAAATGCATAGGAAACCTTTGCCCTCTTAGCCTTCTCAATTATCTCTTTATTTTTATCGTAACCTGTACCTAGGTACAAGGATATTCCTACATTCATCATCTTTACAGCCATCTCCTTATTGTAATATTGTATATAGGATTATTTATATGTATCTAAAATAAGTTCTCTGGTTTTTAAAATATGTTCCTTAGTTTTAGCAAAGTTATCTCTAGCAATTCCTAGATAAAGCAAATCAGTTATAATAAAAAAGGCATCTCTGGAGGAGATAGCTCCATATCTTATATCACTTTCCTCAGAGGGAATATATAGAGGAATATCCGCCATTTTTCCCAAAGGATTTTTATTAAACTGAGTTATAGCTATAGTTGTAGCACCATTCTTTTTTGCTTGCTTTGTAGCAGCATTTACCTCTAAGGTATTTCCTCTATAGCTAATTGCAATACACACATCTTCCGGTGTTATACCTATTGTGGCAGCCAACTGTACATGACTATCAGATTCATGCATGGCAAGAACATTTATTCTGGAAAATTTCTGAACTAAATCCTGGGCTACAATTCCAGAATTACCCACACCAAAGATATATATTCTCCTAGCTTCCTTCAAGGTCTCTACTGCCTTTTTTAGGTTGTTGACATTAATCATCTTATAAGTGTTTTCGATAACTGTATCCTTATACCCTGCAGTTTTCTTAAGGAGGATTTCCATAGTATCCTTTTCTCTTAAAATATCATCGATTTTATCTTTTGATTCATCGCTGTCCTTGGCAAGCTCAATCTTAAGCTCAGTAAAGCCCTTATAGCCTATTTTCTTTGCAAAGCGCACCACTGCCGCAGCAGAAGTTTCTGCCTTTTCTCCCATAGTATGAGCAGATAAATTTATAACCTCATCTTTATTTTCAAGTATGTAATCTGCCAGGCGTGCTTCAGTGTTAGTATAGCTTTCAAATCCCTTTTTAATTCTAAATAAACAGCTCATTGTACCTCTCCCAACTATAAGTATTTCACATTCCCTATACATTAAAAAATATACCTGCTACTAAGATTATAGAGTATATTAAAGAATATATCCAATGACTTTTATTATATTTTGAAATATTATTTCATTTTCTTTTTTCTATTGCATTTCTTTTCTAAGAGTGATATTATTTTTCATAATAAAGAAAAAGCAATATATAAAGCAATGATCAGGAATAGTAGGAGAATAATCTTAAGTAAAAGAGAGAAGGTTCCTTGGCTGAAAAATCTTCACTAAAGAAGTCTCTAAACCCACCTGTGAGCATCAATGATGAATTGATCGGTTTAACCGTTAAATTAACTTAAGTGGATAAGGAATTTTTCTCTTTCTTTATCAAATAAGGTGGTACCGCGCAGTAGCTTTCGTCCTTAGGATGATGGCTGCTTTTTTATTTGGAGGTAGATTAATTATGGCAAACAAAGTAAAAAATACAGTAGTTGTTAAAATTGGCACCAGCTCCTTAACTGATGCTAAGGGAAATATTATGAAGGAAAAAATAAACACAATAACTGAAGGTGTAGCAAAGCTAAAAAATAACGGACATAAGATAATTATAGTAACCTCCGGTTCCATTGCCGCAGGCTTTAGACTCCTTGGCTATAATGAAAGGCCTAAAACAGTAACGGCAAAGCAAGCCTCTGCAGCTGCAGGACAAGGACTTCTTATTGAGGAATACACAAGAAGTCTAAATAAACACGGATATGTAGCAGCTCAGGTACTGCTTACAAGAGATGACTTTTCAGATAGAAGGCGTTTTAAAAATGCCGCCAGCACCTTAGAAATACTTATTAATAAAGGTGCCGTACCTATTATTAATGAAAATGATACAGTATCCATTGAGGAGCTTAAATTTGGTGATAATGATTCCCTTTCTGCCCATGTGGCAGCAATGGTCCATGCGGATTTGCTTCTAATTCTTACAGATATCGATGGTGTTTATGACAGCAATCCAAGAGAAAACCCTGAAGCCAAAAGAATAGATTATATAGGTGAAATAACCAAGGAAATTGAAATAATAGCTGGAGGATCAGGCAGCACCTTAGGTACTGGTGGCATGAAATCAAAGATTGTCGCTTCAAAAATAGCAACTTCCTGGGGTGTTCCCGTACTAATAACCTCCTCAGCCATTCCAGATGTAATATATAAGGCCGTTGAAGAAAAAGTAGCTGGAAGTTATTTTGAACCTCAAAAAAGAAGATTAAATAACAAAAGGCAGTGGATGACCTTCTACTCCTTATCAAAGGGCTCTCTGTATGTGGATAAAGGTGCCTCCGATGCTCTAGAGAAGGACTCTAAAAGCTTACTCCCTAAAGGGATACTGAAGGTTTCCGGTGATTTTAATGAAGGTGATGTTGTTGAAGTTTACGGAAGTGGAAGACGTCTTATTGGAAAGGGTATTGTAAATTTTAGTTCCTTAGATCTAGATAGGATCAAGGGTCTTTCCTCAAAGGAAATCAAAGATATAACAGGGCACAATAAAACAGAAGCTATTAATCGAAGTAATTGGATTGAAAATAACATAATTAAGAAGGAAGGGATATAAATGAATGAATTGATCAACAAAGCAGCTCTAGGAAAGTCCGCTTTAAAAAAGCTCATAACCTTAAGTGCTGATGACAAAAATCAGGCTCTTCTAAGGGTTGCAGACTTTTTAGAAAGTGAAAGCAGCTATATTCTTCAGGCTAATGAAGAGGATGTAAAAGAAGGTAAAAGAGCAAATATAAGCCCTGCCCTTTTAGATAGACTTACCCTCACAGAAGGGAGGATTAAGGACATGGCAAAAGGTCTTAGAGAGGTAGCAGAGCTTCCAGACCCTATTGGTGAAATCATTGATACCTTTCAAAGACCTAACGGTCTCTTAGTAAAAAAGGTAAGAGTCCCTTTAGGATTATTAGGAATTATTTATGAAGCACGGCCAAATGTTACCGTTGATTGCTTTGCCCTTGCTCTTAAGTCTGGTAACGGTGTTCTTCTAAGAGGAAGTGCAAATGCTTTAAATTCAAACAAAGCTCTAGTGAAGGTTATACGTTCTGCATTGGAAGATACAAAGGTTCCAGAGGATGCCATCAATCTTATTGAATCTCCGGACAAAGCAGTAGTAGGAGAAATGCTTAAATTAAAAGAATATATAGATGTTATAATTCCTCGTGGGGGGGCAGGGCTAATTAATTTTGTAGTTAATAACTCTGTTATTCCAGTATTAGAAACTGGAGTGGGAAACTGTCATATTTACATAGATGAAAGTGCCTCCTATGACATGGCTGAGAAAATAGTTTTAAATTCAAAAACTCAGAGACCAGGAGTATGTAATGCAGCAGAAAAGCTCCTTGTACACAGAGCTTTTGCAAATAAGCATCTTGCCTCTCTTCTTAAAGCCTTAAAGGCTGCTGGCGTGGAGATTAAAGGCTGTGAGGAAAGTATAAAGCTATATAAAGATATTCTTCCTGCTTCTGAGGATGATTGGGACATAGAATACCTTGATTTAATTATGGCAGTTAAGGTAGTTAATAATATCCAGGAAGCTATGGATCACATTGATAAGCATAGTACAAAGCATACTGAGGCGATAATCACTGAAGATGAAGCTAATGCAGATCTATTTTTAACTCTTGTGGATGCAGCAGCTGTTAATTACAATGCTTCTACCCGCTTTACAGATGGATCTCAATACGGATTTGGAGCTGAAATAGGCATAAGCACTCAGAAGCTTCATGCCAGAGGGCCAATGGGCCTTAGAGAACTTACCTCCTATAAATATTTAGTATATGGACAAGGACAGATAAGGCAATAACTTTTATAAAAGCTCCCAGGGGAATATTTTTGAAATTCACCTGGGAGCTTTTTTATCTTACTTATTCGATTTTTCCACCCCTTAAAGTTAATAATATTCCTAACCAGGATATACTGATGAAAAGAAGAACCACTACAAGCTCTTTTCCTTCACCTGTAGAAGGATTATCAGGTATTATAGCCCCTTCTTCCTTTTCTATCTGTACAGTAATATTATCAGTTCTTTGAAGCTCTCTGTTTTCTGAAGTATATAAATCGGAAGTCTCGCTTTCTGGTGCTGCATATCTATTTAAATACGGTTCTATGTAATTAAAGGTTACACTAATATTGAACTTCTCTAGCTGCTTACTATTAGAAACAATTCTAAATTCCTCACCAATGGAATATTCCTCTCTTATATTTCCTTTATTATCCTTTGCGCTAATACCCTCTGGAAGCTTTAATCTAAAACTACCCTCAGGACCTTGAGTATTTATGAAATCACTTATATAACCCGAATCATCCTTATTTAACGTAATACTATCCTGAGAAAGCTCCGGTGATGACAGATATTTTTCATAGTTATCAGAAATTAATAGAAGCTCCTTTAAATATGGAAACTGGTCATAGTCATAAATACTGTTTTTATCCCATTTTTCTGTAACATAGAAAACAGCACTTTGGGTATAGAATTGGTACTTATCTGCTGTTAAATTATATTTTTCCTGCAACCCATAGCCATTATGTGGATATCCCCCATAAAGCAATACTGCTAAAGCTGGGTTCTTATAATCACTTTCAACAGAATATCTTTTATTTACTGGAGGCTTCCCATAAAAATCCTCCATATAAGCTATTTTATCTTCTATTCTTATATCATGAATTATTCCTTCTCCGCTTACAAGTATAGTTCCTATAGTATTACCTATAATGTACTCCCCTATAGTTTCACCTCCAGCTATACGCATTTCACACAACATAAATGAAATAAATACAACTAAACTGATAAATACTGATTTATTTCTAGAGTTCATAAGCTTACTCTCTCCTTTTAATATTCCTTACGTGATACTCGCAATATAAGGAAAAATTAATATAAGCCTATTATTTCTAAATAATGCTTATTTATACTATAAATAAGCTGTCATGACCAATAAATAATAATAAAATATTTTTCTAAAAAATTTAATTATTTGTATTGACATTAACCTTACGTAAAGGATTATTATATAACTGTCAGGAGGTGTTACAAGTGGAATATTCTATTAAAGAGCTTGGAGATTTGGCAGGGATAAGTACAAGAACCCTTAGGTTTTATGATGAAATCGGACTGCTGAAGCCCCTAAAAATAAATTCCTCAGGCTACAGGATCTACGGTGAGGAGGAGGTAAATACGCTGCAGCAGATTCTCTTTTACCGTGAGCTTGATATTAGCCTGAAGGATATTAAAACAATAATTACCTCTGAAGGATTTGATGCTTTAAGAGCCCTTAAGGAGCATAAGCAAAAGCTTCTTGA
>JAEXZL010000025.1 GCA_023451395.1 Bacillota bacterium
ATGTTACACCTAGTGAAAAGGACATGAAAATTGGTGCTCATATTGCAGCTTTAATTAATGATGGAGATTGTATACAGCTTGGTATAGGTGGGATTCCCAATGCTGTAGCTGCATATCTTAAGGATAAGAAGGATTTAGGTGTTCATACAGAGATGATGACCTCTGGAATGGTGGAACTGGTAAAGCTTGGTGTGATTAATGGAAAGAGAAAAAGCCTGCATAGGGGAAAAATAGTGTGTACCTTTGCCCTAGGTAATAAAGAGTTATATGAATTCTTAGATGATAACCCTTCAGTTATGGTCTTAGATGGTAATTATGTTAATGACCCTGATGTCATAAAGCTTAACGATAATCAGGTTTCTATAAATACTACCATAGAAATAGATCTCACAGGACAATGCTGCTCAGAATCTATTGGTCCCATTCAGTTTAGTGGTACTGGCGGACAGGCCGATACAGCAATAGGAGCACAAAAGGCCCTAAATGGCAGATCTATAATAGCACTTTATTCTACTGCTATGGTTAAGGATAAGGAAACAGGAGAAAGAAGAGAAATATCAAAGATAGTTCCTATGCTTAAACAAGGTGCTGTGGTATCTTTATCTCGAAATGATGTGGATATAGTAGTGACAGAGTATGGAGCTGTAAGCTTAAGAGGCACAAATATCAGAGATAGAGTAGAAAGGCTTATAAGTATAGCTCATCCAAAGTTTAGAGATGAAATTAAGGAAGAAGCAATTAAAATAGGTATTCTGTAGGAAAGGAAGTTTTGTCCATGGCTTATTTTGATTTTAAAGGTAAGAAGGTTTATTACGAAATTTTAGGTACAGGCAAGCCTCTTATGGTGTTAAATGGGATTATGATGTCTACTGCCAGCTGGGGCACTTTTAAAAAGACCTTTTCAAGAGATAATACTCTTATACTAGTAGACTTTTTTGATCAAGGAAAATCAGAGAAAATGGAGGATATTCCTTATGATCAGGGGATTCAGAGTGATATGCTTAAGGGTATTTTAGAGCATTTGAATATAGATAAGATAAATTTAGTAGGCATATCCTATGGTGGTGAGGTTGCCTTAAGATTTGCCCTAGAAAACTTGAGCTTAATAGATAGACTAGTGCTTTTTAATACCACTTCCAAGACTGGTCCCTGGCTTAAGGATATAGGAGATGCTTGGAATTTAAGCATTGATAATCCTATGAATTATTACCTTACAACAATTCCAGTAATTTATTCTCCAGGGTTTTATGAAGATAAGAGAGAGTGGATGGAAAAGAGAAAGATGTTTTTAACTGAAGGTCCTTTTTCTCAGAAGGAATTCTTAGAGGCAATGGTTAGATTAACAAAATCTGCCGAAGGTCATGACCTTACAAAGGAGCTTAGCAAAATAACCTGTCCTACACTTGTAGTGGGTAGTGAGGAAGATTTCATAACTCCTTTAAAGGAGCAGAGAAAAATTGCTAATCTTATACCAAATTCAGAGTTTGTTATACTTCCAAATTGTGGACATGCATCCATGTACGAGAAGCCACTGCTATTTTCTAGCTTAGTATTAGGTTTTGTTAATAATAGTGAAGAAAAATATTCACTTTAGTTAAAAAGAATCGATTTTACTGTAGCAGCAATTATTTTTACTTATAAAGCTAAAATGTAAGTAAATAAATCGCTGCTACTGTATAAATCCTTTGAAATTAATGATATAATTTTATGGTGAAATAAGAAGTTTTCTTAATAAATGATTTTAGAATATTTATTAAGAAAATTTTACTTTTTAAAAATCACATGGAGGATTCTATGGATAGTTTAGTTAATAAGCCTAAAACCAAAAGAGGGGAAATTACCCTAGAAAAGATATTAGATGCAGCGGAACAGCTATTTCATGAAAAAGGCTTTCATGGAACTAACATAGTGGATATAACTCAAAAATCTGGCATAGCCTTAGGAACCTTTTACATATATTTTAAAGATAAATATTCCTTATATAAATATCTTTTAGATAGATACAGCCATGAAATTAGAAAGGCTATCAGTGTATCAGCTCAAAATGTAAAAACTAGAAGAGAAATGGAAAGGATAGGGTTAAAAACCTTCCTTGAGTTTACAAGAGATAATAAACATGCCTACAATATTATCTGGGAATCTTTATACATAAACAAGGAGCTTTTTGTAGATTACTATCAAAGCTTTGCTCATAGATACATAAAAGGAATAGAAGAGGCTCAGAGCAATGAAGAGGTATATAAGGATATTGACCCTGAAATAGTCAGCTTCTTTTTAATGGGTGTATCAAATTTTATAGGTCTTAGATATGTGATGTTTGATGAGAAATTTTACGATTTTGATTGGGTAGTGGACGAGGTTATGAATATACTTGAAAAAGGGATGTTCATACCAAAGGAATAAACTATGTAATATTGACCAGAATTCTCCCAAAGGATAAGTTTTTATTTTATCTTGGGAGTTTTTTTGGTAATATAAATTATATTCAAGTAAATACAAATTTAGGATTAAAATGATGTAAAAGTTTAAGGGTTTGTTGATTAATTATTAAGAGGGGGAACTATCAATGAATAAAGAAAGTATTTTTACTGAAAAAGCACCTAAGGCTATTGGCCCATATTCACAGGGAGTTAAGACCAGCAATATGATTTTTACCTCTGGGCAGCTGCCCCTAGATCCTATTTCTGGGGAAATGCACCAGGATGTTAAGGAGGCTACAAGAAGAGCTATACTTAATGTTCAAGCGGTTTTAGAAGCAGGGGGAAGCTCCTTAGATAAGGTTATAAAGACTATGGTATTCTTAAAGGATATGAAGGATTTTGCTGATATGAACGAGGTTTATAGTGAATTTTTTGGTGAAAATTCACCGGCAAGAAGCTGTGTTCAGGTGGCGGCCCTTCCTAAGGATGCAGTGGTTGAAATTGAAGCTATAGCAATAGTAGATTAGCAGAAGAATCACTGCTATGGATTTAAGTAATTCTTTATGTTATATTGTTTAGGTATAAATACCAATTATTATATGTAGGTACAATAAATTTCAAATAAAACTAAAGAGTTTATGCCTGAAATAAAAAGGAAGGGGATATCTATGGAGAACAAAAGCACTTCATCTAACTTTATAAGAAGCATAATCCTTGAGGAATTAGAATCAGGTAAACACAAGGATATAATTACTAGATTTCCACCAGAGCCAAATGGTTATCTTCATATAGGTCATGCTAAGTCAATAGTTTTAAATTTTGAACTAGCAGATGAATTTAAAGGTAAAACAAATTTGCGCTTTGATGATACAAATCCTGTAAAAGAGGATACGGAATATGTTGAATCAATTAAGGAGGATGTAAAATGGTTGGGATTCCAATGGGAAAACCTCTATTTTGCTTCTGATTATTTTGATGAAATGTATGAAAGGGCTGTGCTTTTAATTAAAAAAGGCAAGGCCTATGTTTGTGACCTAAAGGCAGAGGAGATAAAGGAATACAGAGGAACTCTTAAGGAGCCTGGAAAAGAAAGCCCTTATAGAAACCGAAGCATTGAAGAAAATCTCGACCTTTTTGAGAGAATGAAAAAGGGAGAATTTAAAGATGGAGAAAAGGTTCTTAGGGCCAAAATAGACATGAGCTCTCCTAATATCAATATGAGAGATCCTATTATCTATAGAATTGCTCATGCGGAACACCATAATACCGGAAATAAGTGGTGCATATATCCTATGTATGACTTTGCTCATCCTTTAGAGGATGCAATAGAGGGAATAACTCACTCTATATGCACTCTTGAATTTGAGGATCACAGACCTTTATATGATTGGTTCGTAAAGGAATGTGAGATGGAAAGTATTCCAAGACAGATTGAGTTTGCAAGGCTTAATATAACAAATACTGTAATGAGTAAGAGAAAGCTTAAGCTTTTAGTTGATGAGAAAATAGTCGATGGCTGGGATGATCCTCGTATGCCTACCATTGCAGGGCTTAGAAGAAAAGGCTACACTCCTTCAGCTATAAGAAATTTTTGCAGAGAAATAGGCGTTGCTAAGGCTAATAGTCTTGTGGATTCACAAATGCTTGAGCATTTTGTAAGAGAGGATTTAAATCAGAAGGCACCAAGAGCCATGGCAGTTTTAAGACCTATTAAGGTTATAATTACAAACTACCCAGAAAATGAAATTGAATGGCTTGACTCTGAGGTTAATCCAATGGATCCGGAAAATGGAACTAAAAAGATACCATTCTCTAGGGAGATATATATTGATTCTGAGGATTTTATGGAAAATCCACCGAAAAAATATTTTAGATTATTCCCAGGCAATGAGGTAAGACTCAGAAATGCATACTTTATTAAGTGTAATGAATTTTTTAAAGATGATCAGGGGAATGTAACAGAGATTCACTGTACCTATGACAAAGAAACAAAAAGCGGATCTGGCTTTACCGGAAGAAAAGTTAAGGGTACCATACATTGGGTGGAAGCTAAGAGTGCTGTTCCTGCGGAGTTCAGGCTTTATGATGACATTCTTCTAGAGGGCCAGGAGGATAAGGACTTCTTAGATTGCATTAATCCAAACTCTTTAGAAGTATTACAGGGCTTTGTGGAACCTGATATGAAGGGTGTTAAACCTCAGGAAAAATTCCAGTTTGTAAGACAGGGTTACTTTAATGTAGATCCTAAATATACTACTGAGGAAAAGCCTGTATTTAACAGGATAGTTTCTCTTAAGAGTTCTTTTAAAATAGTATAGTAAATATTTAAGAATACCAGAGTTGTTTGCTTTGGTATTTTTTTTTGTTATATTTCTTTGTTTTTCTTCTTGATTTTTGCTTTAAGCTGTTATATCATACATATATGATAATTGGCGAATGAAGCCGAATACTAAAAAACCAAACATTCGTATCTCGTATATGCTCAATAATATGGATTGAGCGTTTCTACCAGGAAGCCGCAAACCGCCTGACTACGAGTATAGGGCTTTTTTTATTATAATTTTTAAGGAGATTAGTCTTATATTCCTAGGCGGAGGCCTAGGATTTTTTATTTTTTACAGCATTTTTAGAATCATATTTGCAATGGAGGTAACAGATTGAAGGAATTGATTGAGAGAATTGAAAAGGATGGAGTAGTAGAGAATGGAGATATATTACGAGTAGGAAGCTTCCTAAATCATTCCATGGATATAAGACTCCTTAACAGTATTGGTAGAGAGTTTAAAGAAAGATTTAAGGAAGAAAAGGTAACAAAGCTAGTTACCATCGAAGCTTCTGGAATAGGCATTGCGGCTATAGCATCACAGTATTTTGATTATGCACCTGTGGTTTTTGCTAAAAAGGTTTCAGGAGCTAACATGGGGGGAGAGGTATTTAAGTCAGAGGTTTACTCTTATACAAAGAAGACAAGCTATCAGGTGAGAATTGAGAAGGGGCTAATAAATTCTCAGGATAGGGTGCTGATTATTGACGACTTCCTAGCCAATGGCTGTGCTGCTCTAGGGCTAATTGACATAATAAGGCAATCTGGTGCTTCTATTGTAGGCTTTGGGGCAGTTATTGAAAAGGGCTTTCAAAGAGGGAGAAAGGCTATTGAATCTGAAGGAATAAGGGTATCTTCTTTAGCTATAATTGATAGTTTTAGTAATAATAAAGTAAATTTTAAATAAATTTAAGGAGGAGAAAAATGAAAAAGCATTTAAAAAAAATAGTTGCAGCAGTTATGGTAGGTGCTATTCTACTCACTGGATGTTCATCTTCTGGAGAAGGCAAAGGGGATGCTGGGGAAGAGAAGAAGGATGTAAAGGTTGGCTTTATTTATGTAGGACCTGTGGGAGATGGGGGATATACCTATTCCCATGATCAAGGTAGACTTTATCTTGAAAAAGAACTGAAAGTGGAAACTGTAATAAAGGAATCAGTAGCAGAGGATAAGGCTGAGGTGGAAAAAGCCGTTGAGGATATGATTGAACAAGGATGTAATGTGATAATAGGTACAAGCTTTGGATTTCAAGAAGGACTTTTATCTAAGGCAAAGGAGTATCCAGATATAACTTTTATGCATTGCTCAGGCTATGAAACTGCAGAAAATATGTCACAGTATTTTGGAAGAATTCATGACATTGCTTACTTAAATGGCATTGTTGCAGGACTTAAACCTAAAACTAACGTTTTAGGTTTTGTGGGAGCCTTTCCTATATCAGAGGTTATAAGAAATATAAATGCTTTTACCTTAGGAGCAAAATCTGTTAATCCAGAAGTAGTTGTTAAAGTAAATTGGACTAATACCTGGTATGATCCCGCCACAGAAAAGGATGCTGCTCTTGCATTAATTGATGCTGGTGCAGATGTTATAGCACAACATCAGGATACAGCAGGTCCTCAGCAGGCAGCAGAAGCAAGAGGAGTTTTTTCCATTGGTTATAACACTGATATGAGTGCTGCAGCAAAGAATGCAAATCTCACCTCAGCAGTATGGAACTGGGGACCCTATTATGTAAAGCAGGTTAAGGCAGTAATGGATGGCACTTGGAAATCAGAAACCTATTGGGGAGGAATTGAGGACGGAATAGTTGCTCAGGCTCCTTTAACCGACCTTGTGCCTGAAGGAGCAGCGGAAAAGGTTGAAGAAGCAAAGGCTAAGATTTTAGAAACTAAGAATTATGTTTTTGCAGGACCAATAAAGGACCAAGAGGGAAATATAAAGGTTCAGGAAGGCAGTACATTACAAGACCAGGAAATATGGGAAATAAACTGGTTTGTAGAAGGTGTTGAAGGAACTATACCAAAGAACTAATTTTTAGTGGAGGAAGCTATGAATAATAAGGTACCTATTGTTTCCGTAAAGGGAGTAAGCAAAAGCTTCGGTAAGGTTGTAGCTTGTAAAAATATAAGCTTAGATATTTATCCTGGAGAGGTACATACCCTCTTAGGTGAAAATGGAGCTGGAAAAAGTACCTTAATCAATATCCTGTCAGGGGTTTATATCCCTGACAGTGGTGTGATTAGGGTAAAAGGACAGGAGAAGATATTCACATCTCCAAAGGATAGTACTGACTGCGGCATTGGAACAATTTATCAGCATTTTAAACTTGTTAATCCTCTTACTGCTAGAGATAATATTGTTCTTGGGCAGGAGAAGAGATTATTTGCAAGAAAGTCTGAGGAAGATAAAAAGCTACAGGACATTAAAGAAAGATTTGGCATAAAGATAGATCCTGATAAATATGTAGAGGATATGTCTGTAGGAGAAAAACAGAATTTAGAGATAGTTAAGGTTTTATATAGGGGAGCGGAGGTACTAATATTGGATGAGCCCACTACTGTATTTACACCTCAGGAAACAGAAAAGCTTTTTACCATTATGAGAAAAATGAAGGAAGAGGGTTGTGCAATTATCTTCATTACCCACAAGTTAGATGAGGTTATGGAGATTAGCGACAGGATTACGGTGCTTAGAAAGGGAGAAACAATAAAAACCCTGTATAAGGATGTGACAACAGCAAAGGAGCTTACAGAGTATATGGTAGGCCGTTCTGTGGACTTGTCTATTAAAAAGGTTCATGGGAACTTTGGAGAAAAGGTTCTAGAAGTAAGAGGATTAAGTGTTTTAAATAATGAAGGGTCAAAGGCAGTAAAAAATGTATCCTTTGATATGCGTGAGGGAGAGATTTTAGGGATTGCAGGAATAACTGGCTGTGGTCAGAAAGAACTCTGTGAGGCTCTGGCAGGAATAGGAAATGTGAAAGAAGGGGAAATATTCTTTAAAGGAGAAAATCTTAAGGGGAAAAGTCCCAGAGAATTTATTAAAAGAGGAATAAGCATGAGTTTCATACCAGAGGATAGACTTGGTATGGGGTTAGTGGCGGCTATGGACATGGTGGATAACCTTCTTTTAAAATCCTACCACCAATCAAAGGGTCCATTTATAAATAAAAAAGAGGCATATAATAAATCCTTAGAGCTTATTGATACTCTTGAAATAAAGACACCGGGAGTTAACTATCCCATAAGCTATTTATCAGGAGGAAATATACAAAAGATACTTTTAGGGAGGGAGCTAAGCTCTGGACCTAAGCTTCTAATAATGGCTTATCCCGTTAGGGGCTTGGATATAAATACCTGCTACAGTATTTATGATCTTATTAACAGAGAGAAGAAGAAGGGAACCTCTATTCTTTTTGTGGGAGAGGATTTAGATGTATTAATGGAGCTTTGTGATAGAATAATGGTCTTATGCCATGGAGAAATAAGCGGAATAATTAATAGTGAAGATTCAACTAAAGAAAAGCTTGGTTTATTAATGCTAGGTAATAGTCTAGAAAAGGAGGAAGAACTCCTTGAGATTAATTAAGAGAACTGAAATTGACAAGATATTGAGAATAAAGGTTTTTGTGGCGGCAGTTATATTGGCTTTAGTTTTAGCAGGAGTATTTATATTGGCTCTTGGACATAATCCTATAGAGGTATTTCTACTAATTATAAAGGGTGGCTTTGGTTCCCCTTATAGAATAAGGCAGACAATAATTGGAGCAATCCCCTTGACCATAACTGCTATAGGAATTTCTATAGCTTTTAAAATGGGATTTTGGAATATAGGGGGTGAAGGTCAGATATTTATGGGAGCCTTTGGGGCAGCACTCATTGCTTTGTTCACAAATGGGCTTCCTGTATGGATTTTACTTCCTTTAATGGCTGTAACAGCTATGATCATGGGAGGACTATATGCCTTGATTGCTGGTATACTGAAGGTTTACTTCAGAACTAATGAAACTATAGTTACTCTTATGCTTAATTATGTAGCCTTAAAATTTGTTACCTATCTACAATACGGACCCTGGAGAGATAAAAGGGCTATGAATTTCCCAAAGATAGCAAGCTTTTCCCAGGAGGCTATACTTCCAAAGGTTTTTAATGTACATGCAGGCTGGATAATAGCTTTGATTGTTGTTATTCTTGCCTATATTTTTAATAAAAAGAGCAAGCTCGGCTATGAAATTTCTGTAGTGGGAGAAAGCTATAACACCGCTAGATATGCTGGAATAAGTATAAAGAAAACAGTGCTTTTAGGAGTTTTATTAAGTGGAGCACTTTGTGGACTTACAGGCTTCATTCAGGCTTCGGCTGTAAGTCAGACATTATCAGTAGAGGTAACGGGAGGTGTTGGAAATACTGCAATCATAATATCATGGCTCTCCAATTTAAGTGCACCGGTTACTTTGGCTGTAGCTATATTATTTGCTGCCCTAGTAGAGGGAGGAAATTATATTCAAACAGCTGTGGGTATATCCAGCTCTGCTGCTTCAGTAATACAAGCTCTTATACTATTTTGTGTATTAGGAAGCAATTTCTTCTTGAATTATAAGGTAAGCTTTAAGAAAAGGGAGGTGGCTTTGGATGAACATTAATGCTTTTTTGTATGCTGCCATCGTAGCGGGAACGCCTCTTTTACTGGCTACTCTTGGAGAAATACTTTCAGAGAAGGTAGGTCATTTAAACCTTGGAGTAGAAGGAATGATGCTTATGGGAGCCTCTGCTGGTTTTGTAGCAGGCTACTATACGGGAAGTGCACCTATGGCTATAGCAGGTGCAGCAATTTTTGGTGCCTTTGGTGCATTTATTTATGCCTTCTTAACAGTTACCCTCAGAACCAATCAAGTAGTAACTGGTCTTACCCTTACTATCTTTGGTACAGGCATCTCTTCAATTTTGGGACAAAAGCTAGTTGGACAACCTGTTCCTGATAGTATAAGGGAGATATTCAAGCCAATAAAGCTTCCTCTTTTAGGCGACATACCTTATATAGGAGAAATTTTATTCAACCATGATCTATTAGTTTATATATCTTTTTTACTGGCAATTATATTAGGTATATATTTATTTAATACCAGCAAGGGCTTAAATGCACGAGCTGTTGGGGAAAACCCTTATTCTGCAGATGCTGCAGGGATTAATGTGGATCTTTATAAATATATTCACATTACCCTTGGAGGATTGTTATGTGGTCTTGCCGGTGGTTATCTTTCCCTTATATACGTACCTTCCTGGCAAGAAGGAGTTACTGCAGGTAGAGGATGGATTGCTGTGGCTCTGGTTATTTTTTCAAAATGGAATCCTTATAAATCCTTTATTGGTGCATACTTCTTTGGAGGTCTTACTATTTTAGGGCTTAGACTAACAAATCCTTTTATATCTAGATATATTTTGGACATGCTTCCTTACCTAGTGACTATAATAGTCTTGGTAATATCATCAATTAAAAAGACAAAAGGACATGGTGCACCTGAGGCTCTTGGTAATTCCTATTTTAGGGAAGAGAGGTAAGGTTTATAAAAGAATTTGATAAAAAGGCTTGACTGATAATGATTATCGATTTATAATAATAATCAGTTGAAGTGCTTGCAGTAAGATAGCGACTGTATAAGTATATCAATTTGCCAGATTACACAAGAGGCTGCTGACCTGCAGCCTCTTTTTATTTTGAGCAAGAGTATTAAATTCTTAGAAGCTATTCCTAAAAGTATATACTTGTAATCTATAAACAGCAGTAATATTCACAAGTATTATTGCTGTTTTTCTTCCTATAGAATTGAATTTGGAATATAATTACACCATAATGTAATGTATGAGCCTGTATCATTGTAAATATCAATTTGATATAGAAAGTGGGAGGGATTAGTATGAGAGCACCTATGCAAGTATTAGTTATACCATATAAAATAACAGAGGGGAAAGCAGAATACTGTATTTTTAAGAGAAGTGACTCTCTTTATTGGCAATTTATTGCAGGAGGTGGAGAGGGTACGGAAACTCCATTGGAAGCGGCTAGGCGTGAATCATTTGAGGAAGCAAGCCTTGAACAGACATTTCCTTATTATCAATTAACATCAACATTTTATGTACCTGCTGATTGCATTTCTGAAAAACATAGAAAGTATTGGTCAGCAGACACATTTGTTTTACCTGAATATTGTTTTGCAGTAAATGTGAACACAAAGTCTGTAAAATTATCATCAGAACATACTGAATATAGTTGGGTCACATACGAGAAAGCAAAGGAGTTGTTATACTGGCAAACCAATAAAATTGCTCTTTTTGAACTTGATAATAGAATAAAATCCAATATATTTTAATAACAAAATAAAATACTTTCTTATAATTGGCTTCAACTATGAAAGGTGCGAAACTATAGATATTGGTTTTTAGGTTCAGGTAATTTCTTGAATTCTTCCTTATTAACTATTATCTCCTGAATTTTTTTAAATAGTTTTCTTAATTGAATAGCCTCTTTAGTTTCAGATACATTTTCATCTTTCCAGTATATACTTTTTTCTTTACCATCAATAATAATCTTAATAGAGTAAGTATCAAATGGAGTTTGAGTTGTATTACTTTTAGGATTAAACCTATCAGGATAATCTAAAATGTTAATTTTCTTCATTTCTAAATATATAGTATTTATTTCATCATCAGATAATTTTATGTTTGTAGTAATTGATGCCTCGGAAACCATATCTTTAGTAAATTGTCCTTTTATTGTGTCTAACTGATTTTTAGCATTGATGCCATAATTAAAGACGAAGTTGAAATCCTTTGGTTTTGATTCTGGTAACTGATTTTTAGTGCTTGTTGAATTGCAACCGACAAATGTAAATACAACCAAAAACAAACACATTACTTTCTCAATTAATCTCACTATAATCGCTCCTCTATGTATCTACTAATAAATAAATACGAAAAAGAATAAATATAAGTACTGTTTAGTATTATTGGCATACAAAAAATGATTCAAGGGAGTGAGGGTAATGAATATTAGATTTAAGGAAAATTTATTCTTTATAATTTTAAATATTAATTTTCTGATTTTACTTCCAGTTTTTAATTATCTTGAATCTGAGATAGGTTTTTTTCATACGTTCTTGATTTTTGGAGCTGAAACAATAATTCTTTCATTATTATGTAAAAAAATCATAAAACCAGATAAAAAGGTCTAGCAAGTTGCTTTAAAGTTAAGGGTATTGAGTTAAGCAGTTACTATAAATATTTTTATGAATATCTGTAAAAATATTTGAAAATTGATTGATGGTATGATAGGAGGGAATATACCCTTCTTTTCTTTTGTGCAGATTTTGCTGCTAATCTATTTGCTAATCCAATTTATCAATAATTAAGACTATAAAAGGAGGTTTAAACAGAAATATAAAAATATTATTCTTCTGAAAGTGTTGATAAAACAGAGATTACACTGTATAATAATTTTGCAACTAAATATCGAGACAGTTCGTAAGCCTCCTGTCGTTAAATAAAACTAAGGCACATTTATCTAAAGCATGAATTTTGTTTTGATAGCTGTCTTTTTGGACAGCTTTTTTAATGAAGTCTGTTTAGATTTATTTGTCCTAAGTATTTTGAGAGATGTGGCTTACCCATCTCTTTTTATTTTACTTAGAAAGGATGATTTTTCTTGAATCAAAATAATAAGATCGATTTTATTGTTAAAACCGCTGTAGTGGCAGCCTTATATGCAGTTATAACCTATGTATTTGCATTTATGTCCTATGGTCCTGTACAGTTCAGAGTATCAGAGCTCTTAACTCTCTTGGCCTTTAAGGATAGAAAGTTTATCCCAGGACTTGTGCTAGGCTGCCTTCTTGCAAATTTATTAAGCACTGTAGGATGGATAGATATCTTCTTAGGAACTCTGGCAACTTTTATTGCAGTGTATTTGATATCAAAGAGTAAAAGTCTTTTTGTTGCTACCTTGTGGCCATCCATTATAAATGGTGTTATCATTGGGGGAATGCTTTATTTTGTGGCAGACTTACCCTTTATAGCTAGCAGCCTATGGGTTGCTTTAGGAGAATTTGTAGTGGTTACTATGGTAGGTTATCCATTATATAAAATCCTCTCAAAGCGTGAGGATGGAATTCTAAATCGTATTGCTTTTAAATAATTTTAGGCTATGTTAAAGAATAGTGCTTATAATAACTAATTTTTTAGGGAACTTATAAAAAGTTCCCTTAATTTATATTTTAGTATAAATACGCTCACTAGGGTTAAGCAATTTTCCTAAAAAACTTTGAGTATATTGCTGTACCTACAAAAGAAATTAAAGTAGCTGAACACATAACTATAGGAACAATTAAAAGCAATTCATTTGAAAACTCTGATATTGTTTCTCCTAATGTTAAGAACCTTCCGTCTGGCACTCCTTGTATAATTTTGTAGTGGTCTACAACAAGGTCAATTAAAGAAAACATACATGAAAGAAGAAGCCCAATTAAAGCAGAACTTCTGATAATCTGATTATATTTTTGATTGGTTTTTAAAAACAAGTTGTAGGTAATTGATATAATTGATATAGATCCGATAATAATGCCTATCTCTGCCCAGTCTACATACATAGAATTTGTTACAAAAAGAAGAATAATGGTCAGAACAAATATAGCACCTATAGCTTTTTTCATTTACATCCCTCCATTAACATTTGGTATACTATAGTTTAATTTATCTAAAGTATAGAAATATTAAACTATATAAAAACTGTTACAGCTAAAGTAACCAAAAGAACTCCTATGAGTGAAATAGATAATATGGGGATCATGCTAAATTTAACCCTTTTTTGTTTGTATCCTGTGTAAGCTGATGTTAATATTGTATAGCTCATCATTAATTCAATAATTAGGACAAATATCATAAAATATTTAAAGTAAAACAAAGTTAAAGCCCTCCTAAATTTCTGTGTTTTTATTTAATTCCTATAATTTATTTCAAAAATACTAACTTATATAATAAGGTGATTAATACTTTATAATCTTATTGTACATAATTTATGGATTATAATTCCAGTAATTTTGTAAATAAAATTAATGTATCTTGCAAGAATATAAAATTATTTGTTTAGCAACAAATAAAAGGCAATAATCTGCTACAATATTAGTATAATTACAATTTTTAGAAAGATGTACTAAAGATTTGGAGGAAATAATATGAAGATTGTAGTATTAGATGGTTATGCTCTAAATCCTGGTGATTTATCCTGGGAGGGCTTTAATAATCTTGGAGAAACAATAGTTTATGATAAAACTCAAGATAAGGATATTTTTGAAAGAAGCAAAGAGGCTGATATACTCATAACTAACAAGACTCCTTTAAAAAAAGAAATTTTAAAAAAGCTTCCTAAGCTAAAATATATAGGAGTAATTGCTACAGGCTATGATGTGGTTGATTTAGAATATGCAAAAGAAAGGAATATTCCAGTAACTAATGTACCAAGCTATGGAAGCGAGGCTGTTGCACAGATGGTTTTTGCTTTTATTTTAAATTATACTAACAGGATAAATATTCATCATGAAAGTATAATGGAAGGCCAATGGCAGAAAAGGGGGCAGTTTTCCTATTTTGCAGCACCTTTAACAGAGCTTAAAGGAAAAAAGCTTGGGGTTATTGGCACAGGAGAGATTGGACAAAAGGTTTCTGAGATTGCTTTAGCCTTTGGCATGGAGGTACTAGCTTATAACAGAAGTAAGAAGGAAATCTTTAATAATTGCAGTAATTTTACTTGGAGGCCACTTTCAGAGCTTTTTAAAAGCTCAGATTTCATATCTCTACATCTTCCTCTTACGGAGGAAACAGAAGGCCTTGTTAATAAAGAGAAGCTAGAGCTAATGAAGAAGAATGGTTATTTAATTAATACAGCTAGGGGAAAGCTAGTTAATGAAAAGGACTTAGCTGAAGCTCTTAATTCTGAAAGGATTGCTGGAGCTGCTTTAGATGTTTTATCCTCGGAGCCACCAAAGGCGGATAATCCTCTATTAACAGCAAAAAACTGTGTCCTTACCCCTCATATTGCCTGGGGAGCACGTGAAGCAAGAGAAAGACTTATGAACATTGCAGTAAATAATTTAAAAGCTTTTTTAAAGGGTGATAGGGTAAATGTAGTAAATAACTAATAAAAAGGAGTAAAAAGATGTTTGACTTAAATGGATTTCTTGGAATGACACAAAAAGAGAAATATCAAAATATGCTTCTTATGTTGGATGGCATAATAGATAGGAAGGAGAACTTAGTTACTAATCTTAGCAATGCATCCTCTCTTATTAATGCATTAACTGAGAATGTAAGTTGGTGTGGATTTTATATCTTAGAGGGAAATGAGCTAAGGTTGGGGCCATTTCAAGGATTGCCTGCATGCACGAGAATTTCTATGGGAAAGGGAGTTTGCGGCAGTGCTGCATCAAAAAGAGAAACTATAATTGTAGAGGATGTAAATAAATTCCCAGGACATATTGCCTGTGATGCAGCTTCTAACTCTGAGATAGTAATTCCTATAATAGTAAAGGGAGAGCTTTTTGGTGTATTAGATATAGATAGCACAAGCCTTGACCGTTTCAATGATGAGGATAAATACTATTTGGAAAAGGTTGTTAGACTTTTAGAAGAAAAATTAAAATAGTTCTCAAATGAAAAAAGAATCGGAAAAATCCGATTCTTTTTTCTTTGTAATAATGAAATTTTATAGGAACTGATTTATAAAAGGTTCAGTATCCTTAGGATTCCATGTTCTATCAATTAAAACCTTGCCGCCAGCCAGGGAAGGGTGAAGCTCGTTAAAGTCCGGTCTTCCTTCCTCTTTGTAGATTATCCCTAGAGGAATACCTTCATCTCCAAATTCAAAGGCCTTCTGAAGTGCTGCCATCTTGTTTGAAGGATCATAGGATTCGTCTAATCTATAGCAGCGATCCTTGTACCACTTAAAGGTATTTACTTTATTAAAGGATACACAAGGCTGCATAATATCTATAAGAGCATAACCCTTATGATTTACAGCTGCCTTTATAAGCTCCTTTAGGCCTTCCTTATCACCAGAGAAGCCTCTAGCTACGAAGGTTGCACCTACTGTTATTGCCAAGGCTAAAGGATGAATTGGCTCAGATTGAACTCCTTCAAACTGCATTGAGGTTTTTTGTCCTTTTGCAGTAGTAGGGGAGCCTTGTCCTTTTGTTAGTCCATAAATCTGATTATTGTGAACAAGCTGAGTTAAATCTACGTTTCTTCTCATTGCATGGATAAGATGATTACCGCCTTCACCATAGCCATCACCATCACCACCAGTGATAATGATTTTTAGATCACTATTAACCATTTTTATAGCCTGAGCAGGAGGTAATGCTCTTCCATGTAATCCGTTAAATACATTTGCTCTTATATAATGAGGAGTTTTTGCAGCCTGTCCTATACCAGAAACCATAACTAGATTTTCAGGTAGAATCTCAAGCTCTGCAGCTGCTCCTTTTATTGAATCTAATATACTAAAGTTACCACAACCAGGGCACCATTGGTTTTCATCATCTGAATGATATAATTTAAGATCTAACATCTTATAACACCTCGTTTCTAACTCTGCTCATTATTTCATTAGCACTAATTTGTCTACCATCATATTTAAGGATGCTGTGATCCATAAGTATACCAGTTTCCATGGAAATGAGCTTTCCAAGCTGTCCAGTAAAGTTCATTTCTACATTAACAACTTTCTTGGCAATCTCTGTATACTTTCTAAGCTGTTTCTCTGGTAATGGATATAAATCTCCAAAGCTTAAGGCACCAACGCTGAGGCCTTCTTTGTTTAACTCCTCTACAGCCTCTTTCAAGGAACCATAGGTTGATCCCCAGCCTATAAGAAGTGTTTCAGGAGCTTCAGCACCAAAGTATTCAGGCTCTTCCATGTCTTCCTTCATAAGGATGGCTTTTCTCATACGCTTTTCCATCATAGCATTTCTTTCTTCTGCAGATTCAATAATATGTCCTTCTTCACTATGCTCATCACTGTCAACAAGAACTACCTGACCAGCAGCTTTACCAGGAATTAATCTTGGAGATATACCGCTTTCAGTTATCTTGTATCTCTTATAAACCTCTCCTGCAGGGACTTCTCTTATGGAATGATCCTCTATAGTTAATTTATCTAAATCAAATTTTGGAATGGTTACGTTACTATCTGCTAGGTATTGATCTGTAAGAAGAAGAACAACAGTTTGATACTTTTCTGCTAAATTTAAGGCCCTAAAGCTCTGATAGAAGGCATCCTCAGCATTTCTAACTGACATTACCATTCTTGGGAATTCGCCATGGGAGGCAGTGAGCATAAAGCTTAAATCACTCTGCTCAGTTCTAGTAGGAAGTCCTGTTGCAGGACCTGGTCTTTGAGAATCCACTACCACTAATGGAAGCTCGGCTATTCCACCTAGACCTAAGGCTTCTACCATTAGGGAGAAACCACCACCAGAACTACCAGTCATGGACCTAGCTCCAGCATATGAGGCTCCAAGAGCCATATTGATTGCTGCAATTTCATCTTCAGCCTGCTCTACAACAATACCTGCTTTAACCTGATTTTTAGATAGATAGGTCATAATTGATGTAGCTGGTGTCATTGGATATGCAGAGTAATAAGAAACTCCACCAGCAAGGGAACCTAAGGCAATGGAATTATTACCATTTATAAGTAGAAAATCTTTGTTAACTCCCTTACCAAGGCTATGCCTTTGTTCAACTAAATCATAGCCAGATAGGAATGCCTTCCTGTTGGCTTCTTTAATTGTTTCGGAAAATTTCGGGCTAATAAAGGAAAATTGCTCATCATAAGTGATGCCAAAGTGCTTAACTACTGCACCAGCAGCAACAACTCCCACAACTATTGGCATTTTAAGCTCTCTAGCAATTTTCATAAGTCCTAATTTTGCAAATCTGCTATCTTCACTATTTAAAGCTTCATCAGCAATTATAATACCATCATCCTTTAATCTTGGAAGATGAAAATTTATGGTGTCTTGATTTAAAGCAACTATTAAATCCAGTTCTTCAGTGTGGCTGTGTATAGGTTCATCACCAAATCTAATTTGGATGAAGCTGTGACCTCCTCTTACTCTAGACATAACGTCTCTAGAGGAGTGTACATAAAAACCGCTTCGGTTAAGTATCTTTTCCAAGGTGGTTGCTATTGTATCCATACCTTGACCAGCTGCACCACCAATTAGTAAATTATATTTCATAAAAAAACACCTCTATTCAGATATTCATTCTGTTAGTACAAACTCAATTATATATTGACAATAAATATTAGTCAATAATAATTATCAATTAATAATGGATTAACATTACCGTAATTTATTAAAAAGTTCTTGATAATTACCTCCGTATTCAATTCCTGCTATATAACCTATGTCTTCAACTAAAAGTTTATTTGTTTTTTTATATTTAATTGTGACTTTTATTTTTGAGGTTATGCTTTCCCTTACAGAGGGCTGCATGGTAACCCCATCAGGACTGTGTAGAAGTAAAAATTCATCCTGAGAGGAGATAGGCTCTAAAATGAGTTCATAATCTTTGCTCATTACAGATATAAGTATATCCCTGTCAGTCTTAAATATCTTGAGCCTGCTTCTATTTATTGTGGTGAAGGTTAAAATTTCATCTTTATATTTTACCCCTATTAAGAAACCACGAAAGCTCTTAAGAGGGAAGGGAATGTGAGCAATGGAGCAGGTTAGAGCTAAATCCTCATTTAAAAAAGAATTGCTCTGCAGCCAAAACCAGGAATAAGGGAACTTTTTACCCCAATTTTTCTCTATATAAATTTTGCCCTTTTTTAAAGTATAAACATTATCATTGATTTTTATGGTGCCTGATGCATTTCCATCTAAGGCGCATACTTGGCTGTAGCACTCCATAAAGGTTAAATAATTATAAAAACCCATGCTTCCAGGATTTAATATAGAATCAGGCCATTTTACAATGTCAGTAAAGTCTAAGGAAACTTCTATGGTTAGCTCTGGAGAGTCTAGCTTTAGCCTTATTCCCTCCAAGGAGAAGGAGCCTGTGTGTATTTTAATATTAAATACTGAATCCTGTGAGTGAAAGCTATCTTCTTTAAAAGAGAAGTAACGGAATTCCTTATCGTTGCCATTAACATATTGGATAAAAGAATGCCCACCTCTGCCTTTAATTATCCCGGGAATTAGTGCTAGAGAAACGCCTTCTTCAGCATCACTGATTTTAAAATACCATCCTTCAAAAAATCCCTTGCTCTTATTCTTACCATGATAGATATCAGGGTTTGTAATATTATTGATAATTGGCATTTTTAACCTCCACTAATTATATATTAACCTATTAAGGGTTTTTATCTACTAATAAAGAGTTAATAAGCGATAAATATATTGTTAACATTTATAAGAAATGATAATTAATGCTAGAAAAGCCTTAAGCTTTCTTTTTAAAGAAATAATATTTGTGATATAATAACCATTATAGCTATTTGTGAAATGGGGTCTGAAGATAATGGAT
The DNA here is from genome assembly GCA_023451395.1 of Bacillota bacterium. Taxonomy (GTDB): domain Bacteria; phylum Bacillota; class Clostridia; order Clostridiales; family Clostridiaceae; genus JAEXZL01. The sequence goes on from JAEXZL010000025.1 coordinate 19,329, forward strand.
TTTGGAAGGATAATGTATATAATATTAATAATAATCATTGTTGCAGTAGTGGCTAATATTGCCTTTTGGCTTCTGCCTTATGCTTTAGTAGCCGGATTGCTTTATTGGCTCTATAAGAAGATTTTTTCTAGAAGAGACAAGGATAATAATGATAGTGGGAATGTTTATAGAGATTCCAATATGGGCTCTAAAAGTACCAATGAGAATCAAGAAAGTGCTAGTAAAAATGCAATAGATGTAGATTATGAAGAGGTGGATGACTAAAATCCACCTCTGTTAATATTTTACTTTAATTAAGTAAAAACCTATATTTTTATCCCCCCAGCCTAGGTCAAAGGGAACCTTATATCTATCTGTGGTATGAGAATTTATCAGGGGATAGCCTCTGCTATCAAAATCAGTTACAATGGCAAAGTGGTCAATATCGCCACCTTTAGAATAGCAAATAACATCACCATAATCTAATTTTTCAAAATTGCTTACGCCTTGATCATCTGTAAGAATGATATCCTTAAAGGCTCCTTTTTTTATTAGCTTACCCTTTCCAGAATAGAAGAGATAATTCTTAAAGGCATCAGCATTCACCCAAGCAGAACTACCCTCCCGTTGACCATGAGGTATAGAACTCCAATGCCAGCCTCCGCCTTGCTTTAAAGCTGCCCCTTCATCCTTATCACCAAGGCATTGAGAAACAAAGTTTGTGCAATTCCCCCCCACTCCCGTATAGTTTTTGTATTTTTTATTATATCTCTCTGGATTTTTGCTTGCCCAAGGGATACCACAGTATTTGTTGCCGTAATTTACAGCTTTTATCCTTTTATCCGAGCTTTCCCCCTGAAGTTCAGAGATTTTTTCTCTATCATATATTGGAAGATCATAAATTTTTTCATTTTCCTTTGGGATATCTTTTATTTCAGAAGAGATGTTTTTAAGAGCATCCTCGAAGCAATCAGTATACCAGTCCCAGTTTATAATCCAAAGGTTATTATTTTTTTGTAGATCAATATTGTGTATGAGTCCAACTCCGAAGGTATTAGGTACTGGATTATCTTCATCTTTATAAATATATGTAAATTTATAATATTCGTTTAAGAATACCCTTACCTTACTACCGCTTCCAGTAATTTTCCTAAATACAGGCTCAGATTCCACAGAAGTAAAGGTCATGCCTCTTTCCTCCGCCCATTTTCTTAAATATTTTATACGTCTTATCTCATGCTCCAGAGCCCAGGTACCATAACGGCTGTTTTTATTGTAGTATTTTGTAAGTTCATTTAAGTTTCCTTTAATGAACAACGAATTTCTTTCCTGATAGATTACTTCTACTGCTTCTTTAATTTCCTCTTTTTCCACTTCCTCTAGGGAACTGCATTCTACACCAAATAACTTCAGAAAGATGAAGAGTGCTATGAATAATTTCAATACTTTCATGGTATCACCTGCTGTCCTCATTTAATTTTTATTATTATTCCATAGAAAACCCTTTATTACGCAAATAATTTTTACCATAAGGTAAATATATATAATTAAAGTAAGAAAAAAGGATACATTATGAACAAGAATAGAAGCTTTAATTTAAGTCTTCCGCTAATATTTCAAATTGTAATAAATACTCTCATGGGAATAATTGATTTGATGATGGTAAGTTATAAGGGAGGTACTTTAGGAGTCACTGCTCTTTCTATAAGCAGCAATTATATTCAAAGCATATTAGCTATAGCCATGTCTTCTGGTGTTTCCGTTGGTATAATAGCCTTTATTTCTCGATATGAAGGAGAAAGAAAAAAAACACATCTTAGAGGACTTAGTATATTGATTATTATAAGCGGGAGTCTGTTATCTTTTTTAATTACTGCTCTTATAATAATTTTTAATGAAAGCTTTTTAAGGCTTTCTGGAGCTAGTGAAGTTATAATATATTATGGATGGATATATATTCAGGGATCGGCTTTGGGAATTTTCTTTCAGTGTATTTTTACTCTAATATCAGCTCTTTATATAGCTAGAGGAAATGGAAGACTTCCTTTAATTTTAACACTGTTGATTTTTGCTTTAAGATTTATTTTTGGAGGAGTCCTAATTCTAAGAGGAACTGAAATGATAGAAGTATTGAGAGCTTCTTCCATAGTTTATAGCCTTTCCTATGGAATAGTAAGCTTCCTTGGACTTTATCATTACTTTTATATTCATACAAAAGGAGAAATTAGAGGCTTCTTATTTAAAGAAAGCCTATATGAAATTAAGGAGATGCTTAGACTAGGTGGCTACTCGGCCTTGGAGGAAGGGTTTTATACAGTTAGCAGACTATTATGTGGTGCATTAATCCTCTATAGAGGCAATATTTATTATGCTGCCAATGAGATAGCAAACTCTGTAGAGAGCCTTTCGGTAATGCCTGGAATAGGACTTGGAATAGCTTGCACCTCTTTGGTGGGCTGGGAGTTTGGTAGAGGTGATAAAGGGGGTATAAGAGAATCCGTAAGATACTGTGTGTTATGGGCAATGACTATTATGGGGATTTTTTCAATCTTTTTCTTTACTGTACCAGGGCTTTTGCTTAGGTTTTTTAGCTCTGAAATAAAGGATGAAATGATAATTATGGCTAAGGAGTGTCTTAGGATTGGAGCCCTTGAACAGCCCTTTATAGCAATTTCTTCTGTTTATGCAGGGGCATTAAAAGGACTTGGAGATGGCAGAGGGCCAATGGTTATTTCTATAATTACCGGTTGGTTTATTAGACTTCCTTTGATATATTATTTCGTTACTATAAGGGCAAGCGATGTTACGGCAGTATGGTGGATTACTAGCTTTCAATGGGCGGTGGATGCAATATGTTTATTCGTGCTTTTCCAATATAGATATAAAAAAACTAAAGTAGTATACTATAATTTAGAGAAAGGTAAGGTGGTAAATTATTAATTACTATTGCTTTTTCAATTAATAATTATTATTATATAATAAGTTGTAAATATTTGATGAGGTGATAAAATGAAGTTAGTTATACAGTCTGAAAGACATTCAGAGATACTCATGGAAGTTATACCAGTTTTTCAAGGAGGAGAAGTACAGCATGTTTGTAACAGCTGTAATTCAAGGGTACAAAGATTTGTTAAGTTTGGAAAGTTTACTGGAGAATTAGGAACTACTTATAAATTCACCAAGGAAAAGGATCTTGGTTATATCAAAGAAGAGATTTATCTAGGCATTGGAAAGAAGGAAGAGCTGACTCCTGAAAGGATAAGAATTGCTGTTGCAAAAGCCATGAAGGAAGTAAAGAAGCTTAATCAGGAAAAGGCTACGGTAAGATTTATTGATATTGATACCATATCTACTGAAGAGGTTACTAAGGCTATTTTTGAGGGAGCTGTATTAGGCAGTTATGAATTTAATAAATATAAGAATGGAAATAAGGATAAGATAGAAATAAATGAAATAAGAATAGCATCTGTAGCACCTGAAAAGGTAGAAGCTGCTGAGAGTGCTATGAAAGAGGTGGAAATACTCTTAGATGCCACTATAATGGCTAGAGATTTAGTTAACGAGCCTGCTAATGTTTTAATCCCTGAAACCCTAGCCAATAAGGCAAAGGAGCTTGGCGAGGAAGCTGGTTTTGAGGTTATCATTAAGAATCATGCACAAATAAAAGAATTGGGAATGAAGGCTTATCTAGAAGTAGCAAAGGGTTCTGTTAATGAACCTAAGCTTATAGTTATGAGATATTTTGGAGATGAGGAAAATAAGGATAAGGTTACAGGACTTGTTGGTAAGGGCTTAACTTTTGATACTGGTGGTTACTCCATAAAGCCTACAGATTCAATGCTTGATATGAAGAGTGATATGGGAGGAGCTGCAGCGGTTATAGGAGCAATTTATGCTTTGGCTAAGGGAAAGATAAAAGCCAATGTTGTTGCTGTGGTAGCAGCTTGTGAAAATGTTATTTCTGGAGGATCCTATAAGCCTGGTGATATTATTGGTTCTATGGAAGGAAAGACTATAGAAATTGTAAATACTGATGCAGAGGGAAGGTTGACTCTTGCAGATGCAGTGTATTACACTGTAACCTCTGAAAAGGTAAATAAGATAGTTGATGTTGCTACTCTTACTGGCGCAGCACTAGTAGCTTTAGGGAGAACCACTACTGCAGTAGTTGGTAATGATGATGAATTCTTTAAGGAGCTACAGGTAGCTGCAGAAACTTGCGGTGAAAAGGTATGGCAGCTTCCAGCCTTCCCAGAATACAAGGAACTCATTAAATCCTCTGTTGCTGATCTTAAGAACAGTGGTGGAAGATTTGCAGGAACCATAACTGCAGGACTATTCATAGGGGAATTTGTTAAGGATACCCCTTGGCTTCATATGGATATAGCAGGAACAGCTTGGGAAACAGCTGATAATGGCTATATATCAAAGGGAGGAACAGGAAATTCTGTGCGAACTCTCTATTATTTAGTAAAGAATAATAAATAATTTCTAAGGTCTGGGAGAATCTACCCAGGCCTTTTATAGAAAAGCTGCGGAGGATGATAAATGGACATTAAGGATTATGAAAATAAAGTATATAAAAAGCTTACAATGGAAGAGGCTAAAGCAAAGCTATCCCCAAGTCAATATAAGGTTACCCAGGAAGGGGCCACAGACCCTCCTTTTAAAAATGAATATTGGGATTTCTTTGGAGAGGGTATATATGTAGATGTTGTAAGTGGAGAACCTCTATTTTCCTCCTTAGATAAGTTTGATTCTTCCTGTGGCTGGCCTTCCTTTACGAAACCTCTAGTAAAAAGAAATATCAAAGAGAAGGCTGATTTTACCTATAATATGCATAGAATTGAAGTGAAAAGTAGGGAAGGGGATTCTCACCTTGGTCATGTATTTACTGATGGCCCTATAGATAAAGGCGGACTAAGATACTGCATTAATAGTTCATCTTTAAGATTTATTCCTAAAGAGGATTTAGAAAAGGAAGGTTATGGCGACTTCAAGACTTTGTTTAAATAATTAAATATTTATATAATAATAAAAGGACTTTTTATGTTTATAAAAAGTCCTTTTATCTTATATAGAAGCCTTAAACAGATAAAGACTTCAATATTTAAATTAAATATTTATAATTATTATCCTTGGAAGGAATTAAGCATCCAAATGTATTTATCGTATTTGGTTTTTAAGCCAATGAGCATATCATTTGTTATATCATCTTTAGCTTCATCAGATAGGTCAATAAGCTCATCTAACTCCTTTGAAATAAGCAAAAAGTCTTGCTTAAGTGATCCAACGGATTCCTTTGTATCTATTACTTCGCTCTTTCTATCCTTTAAGGTCGCAGTTTTTAAGAATTCTTCCGTATTAGCCAAAGGCTTATAACCCATTATAAGCAATCTTTCAGCAACTAAATCTACATCAAGAGCAACGGAATTATAATATTCTTCATACTGCTTATGAAGAGTAAAGAAGCCTGGTCCTTCTATATACCAGTGATAGTTACGAACCTTTGTAGACAATATACTTAGATTTGAAACCAGTACATTTAGCTCTTTAACTAACTTATCCATTTTTTCTTTTGCCATTTATAAAACCTCCTCTTAAATATTAAAAATATTCTGTGTTTCATTGAATATTAGTATAAAGGATAATTAAAAAGTTTTTCTGAACTGCCTTTTAATATTCAGTTAAATGAGGCTACTTATGGTTATTTAATAAAATCTTCAAACAAATTTCTAAAAAAAACCTTATAATACTAATATAAATTTACAATGGAAAATGAATGAAAAGCAATGGAGGAGTTACAAATGAATAAGCATGCAATCTACCATATAACTGATGTACCCTACGTTTATGGCAAGAATGAGGAGCTTTTGATGATAAGAATAAGGACCGCATCAAAGGATATAAGAAATTGTTATCTTTATTATAAGGATAGATACGATTATGAAAAGCCTTATAAGGTTATTACTATGAAAAAGTTTATTGAAACAGAGCTCTTTGATTATTATGAAGGGGAAATTTTCGTAAAGGAAAAGAGATATAGGTATTATTTTAAAATAGAGGATAACCATGGAGAGATATACTTTTATTCTGAAAAGGGATTAAGTAAAGATAACTATCAAAGCATAGGAAGCTTTCAATATCCCTATTTAGCCTTAAGGGATATATATGATGAGCTTCAATGGGCTCAAGAATCTGTGGTCTATCAAATCTTTCCTGATAGATTTAATAATGGGGATAAGAAAAATGACCCAGAGAATACACTTCCTTGGGGGGAAGAGGTTTCCACAACTACAAATTTTGGGGGAGACCTTCAGGGAATTATTGATAAGCTTGAATATTTGCAGGAGCTTGGTATAAATATAATTTATCTTACTCCAATTTTTGAATCATCCTCAAATCATAAATATAATATAAAGGATTATTATAAAATTGATCCTTATTTTGGAGATATTGATAAAGCAAAGGAACTGGTAGAAAAAGCTCATAATCTAGGAATGAAAATTATATTTGATGGTGTTTTTAACCATACAGGACATGATTTTTACGCTTTTAAGGATGTTTACGAAAAGGGAGAGGCTTCGCCTTATAAGGATTGGTACTTTATTGATAGCTTTCCAGTAGATATTCATAAGGTGAACTATACAACCTTTGCCAATAATGAATACACATTGCCAAAGCTTAATTCAAATAATCCAGAGGTTATTGAATATTTCCTAAAGGTAGGAGAATTCTGGATTATGGAATTGGGAATTGATGGGTGGCGATTGGATGTTTGCGATGAAGTGGATCATAAATTCTGGAGAGCTTTTAGAGAGAGAATTAAGAAAATAAAGCCAGATGCCTTTATTATAGGAGAAATTCAGCATGAAGGAATATCCTTCCTTAAAGGAGATCAGCTTGATAGCATAATGAACTATCCCTTTAGAAGTGTTTGTGTTGAATTCATAGCCAAGGAAAATATTGATGCAAAAAAAGCAGTGGATATTTTAGAAAGTAATAGAAGTCAATATATCCATAGCATTAATAAACAGCTGTTAAATCTTATTGAAAGTCATGACACTCCGCGTTTTCTTACAGAAAGTCAGGGCGATACCAGTAAACTTACTCTTGCAGCTGTGCTACAGTATACCTATATTGGCATTCCATATATTTATTATGGTGCTGAGATAGGAATGGATGGAGGAGTGGACCCTTTCTGCAGAGGATGTATGAATTGGAAGGATGAAAAGCAGGACAAGAAGCTTTTAAATCTCTATAAAAGATTAAATTATATAAGAAAAAGCTATAAGTCATTAGTCCATGGAAGTTTTAAGCTTGTGAAGGCGGAGGGAGGGCTTTTGGCTTTTGAAAGAGAGTATAGCGGAGAAAGGATTTTAGTTGTTATTAACAACAGCAGTAATAATCAAGAACTTATTATAAATAAAGAAAAGCTTTTTGATATTTATTATGGAAAAGAAATTCTTTTAGAGAAGAATATAATAAAAATTCCACCAATGAGCTTTAGGCTGCTAAAATATCCTCAGGATAAGAGTTATTCATAGGCTCAAAAAATATATTTCCTTTTTTGTCGTTTTCATTGAATTATAGTCACCAGATAAAATTATTTCTCATAATATGGTATTAGAACTACGGAGGTGAAAGAGATGAACTTCGACATAGAGGATTTAAATGGACCTTCATCTTGTTATTTTAAAGGAAGTATTAAGGTTTTTTCTTTTCTATGGGTTAGAAACAATCTAAACCCTCAAAGTAATATTAGAATATTTCTTTTTAAAGAAGGGATAAAAGAGCCTATTAGAGAAGGATTTACTGACAGATGCGGTGAATTGCTTTTTGAGGACCTTGATAAAGGCATTTACCATGTAAAAGCAGAAACGGATCAGCGGCAATTTCTCCCCCCTATCTATAAGCCAAGTGCTAGGGTAAGAATAGGCCCAGGTTCTGTTTTAGAAGAGGTTGCAGTAATAAATCGATTTAGAGAAAGATCCCCAAGACCACACCACATACGCAGGAAGGATAATATCATTAGTGATAATTTACTCATTCTTATTTTGTTAATATTCTTCTGTGGTGGTTTGTGCTAAGCAATTATAGGGAGGCTCTGCCTCCCTATAATTCTATATAGAAACAATATGCTGATATTATTTAACTATTGAGTACACCTATAGCTTAAGGCTTTGCGGTGTATTTTTTTGAGTTATTAGCATTATATGATTGCTAATTTAGTATATTGTATAAAAGCCTATAACTGCAGCTGATAAAGAAGGATTTCATAAGGAGGAATATAAATGAAACTTTCTGTAATTTTTTATAATATCTGTGACCTTACTTACTTTGCCAGCAGACTAAAAGTTCTAGGGATAAGCTATAGAATAAAATTAAATCTTCAAAGAGAGAAAGAAGATAAGAATTATGACTTTTTACTTGTTTTAAATAATGGAGATGTAAAGGTGGAGCTTATTTCAAAGAGGTTATGCTTCATTTACTCCTCTAAGGAGCTTTTATTGGAAAAGGACATATGGATGAATATTTATGAAAAGCTTGGTGAAGAGGGGAAGCTGTTAATAACCTCATCAGATAATGAAAGAGGTATAAGAGTATTAGGTGGTTATATCCAATATTTTAATTCTAAGGATAGAGACCATGCTTATTTTGATCTTCTAGGAAATCTTGAAGAGATTTTTAATGACGAGCTATTTCATTTTTCATTAAAATCATTAAATAATGATGATAGTTTTAAAACCCTTTCTTCTACCAAGAGGAAGGTGCTGCTTTTTGATGGGGAAGGGGAGAGGTCTGCCATAAAGGTGGCTAGGGAGCTAGTAAAAGAGAAGAAAATAGAAAAGAATCTTTATGTTTCCGGGTTTGACTTTATTGAGGCTGTATATGGAGCCTTAAGAGAAATAACGGAGGAAGAAGATAATAGATTTATTATAATTTCTTCCCGAAAGGATGAAGAAAATCTTAAGTCCTTAAGAGAAATTATAAAGGATAGCGGCACTGAAAGCTATAATTTAAATATTTATAGCCTGATAATCAATCCAGAGGAAGAAGAAAAAAGAGCCTATAATTATCTTATACACAATAAAAGAAAAGTAATTTGTCTTACTACAGCTTTAAATAAAGAGGATATTGTAAATCTTCATGAGTTAGCTCTTTCTATTCATAGTGACATAGATACTTTAAAGGAGAGAATAGAAAAATCCCTTATATATATTGCAAGAAGACTCATGGAACAGGATGAGAGAATTAACTGTATCATGTCCTTAAGACTTTCAACAGCTATTTCTCTTCTTAAAGATGCAGGGATAAGCTCCTTAGATTTTCAAAGGGAAATATGCCAGGATTGGTATAGTGTAAATATAGATTTAAATAATAGGCTAGCTAATCTTCTGCTAAGAATAGGGGAATTAGAGCAATGTTATCCCTTGAAAGAGGTTTTAACAAAATATTCTAGTATAAATACATTAAAAATTAGAGATAATTAATCTTACTTTGTAAATTTAATGTATCATTTTTATCTAAAGGTTGAAATAATTGTATTAATTATTTATACTTAACATATAGTAAATTATGGTATTTTATGAGGTGAGCGTATGTATAATCAATTAATTGAGTTATCAGAGAAAAGAAAATCTATACGAAAGTTTTCAGACAAAAAGGTAAACGAAGAACTTTTAGATAAAATATTAGAAATGATTAAGTTATCACCTACTGCAGGTAATTTAGAGGATTTTAAAGTAACTGTTGTAAAATCTCGTGAAATAAGAGGAGCTCTTCAAGAGGTTACCTTTGTGGATGATGCACCTGTAGTATTAATTTTTAGTGCCTTACCAGAGGTTTCTGCTAAGTATTATGGTGAAAGAGGAGAAACTCTTTACAGTATTCAGGATGCAACAATAGCATGTACCTACGCTATGCTTGCTGTAGAAGCTTTAGGATTAGTTACTACTTGGGTTGGTAATTTTGATCTTAATGAGGTTAAAGAAATCATTGGTGCAGAAGAGAAAGAGATTCCAGTAGCTATACTACCTATAGGCTATGCCCCTATGGAGTTGGAAACTAAGGAAAAGGAAAAAAAGCTTCCGGAAATTAAATATCTTTAGTCCTTATAAACCTTTTCCTTCTTTCGTATAATATAAAGTGGAGGCAAATTGCTTTACAACTTTTTGGTTTCTTAAGCAAAGTAGGTTAAGGAGGTTTTGTATGATTATAGGAACTCTAAAGATATATCTTATGGTACCATGGTCCCACAGTCTCAAAGAAAAGAGAATGGTTCTTAGGAGTCTTACAGAAAGGTTAAAGAATAAATTTAACATATCTGTAGCAGAGGTGGAAAATCAGGATTTACACCAAAGTATTGTTATTGGGATAGCCTGTGTAACAAATGAAGCCTCCCATGCAAACAGCATACTCCAAAAGGTAGTAGATTACGTGATTAATAATTCTGAAGCAGAGGTAATGGATACCATTATGGAAATATTATAAATTGAGGGTAATGAAGTGAATATACTTCATTACCCTTTTTTTATAGTTACTGAAGTTGATTATAAAAATCTATATAATCTCTAGGGCTTCCTATAAGAGGAGGTTCCATTTTGTTTATTATACTCTTTCTAAACTCACTACTGGAGCAAATATAAGTAATGAAATCTGCAATCTCTCTCTGCTTTTTTAGAGTGCAGGTAACAGCGCTTCCACTTAAGACCTCCTTAACGGATGGAGTAAGAAGACATATTATAGGAGTCTTACAAAGGGCTGCCTCGCATAGAGAAAGAGGATAGCCATCATACTCGGATAAATTTACTATACATTTTGCTCTATTATAAAAATAAGGCATATCCTCTCTGGGAAGTAATCCAGTAAAGATAATCTTATCTCTTATCTCAAGTCTCGATGAAAGAGTTTCGAGCTCATTATAGTACTCTGCTCTTTTACCTTCTGTATTACCAGCAATTATTAACTTAAGATCTCTGCATTTTACTGAGACATACTTAAAAATATTAAATATAACAGTAAGGTTTTTGCTTCTGTGCAGGTTGCCGCAATAAAAAATGAAATTATCCTTTATTCCGTATTTATTTTGTAGATAACTCTTACATTGGCTAGTAGGAAGGGGCTTAAATTCTCTTCCTACCAGAGGATAAATCACATGAATCTTATCCTCATTTATATTAAAAAGTCTTATGAGCTCTTCTTTAATGAAATTTGAAACTGCTATAACTTTATTAGAATTTTCAATAGCTTTAGGAAGAAGACTAACAAATTTTGTATAATACTTTTCGTCTACTAGTTCTTTGTTTTCTGCAGCATAAAGGGTGTGAATTGTAGACACATAGCTCACGAGCTTTTTCTCAGGCAGGGTAAAACCGTTATTTAGTGAGTGAAATATTTCAATTGAGTTTTCTTTAAAGTAATCTTCTAGGGGAGTTAAATTGTTGTTCTTTCTATCAAGGACTATAGGTGCAGGGATACACCAGGATAAACTATTCTCCATATTCTTTTCAATCTTTCCATCAAAAATGCCATGAAGTACATGAGGATATTCTCCCTGAGAAAGCACTTTGATTAATTCTTCAGAATAACCGGATATAAAGGTTCCTGGAAGAGTTTCTATAGCATAAGCATCTAAGCAAATATTCATAATACACCTCCTAAAGACTTTCTTCGTCAGGATCGCAATTATCAGAAAGGATTATAGGATTAAACCTTTTTAAGGGATGAGATGTTTGTGGTTTTAAAAGAGAATAATCAAATCCTATAGTATATAGAAGTCGACAATAAACATTTCTTTCGTTCACAAGGTAGGGGTAAAGATCAATAAGAAAAACCTTAATAGTATCAGGGTTAAAATTAGCTTTGTCTAGCTTAATCATAGAATTAAAGGGAAGTAGATAGGAGGTTTTTATCATATGGTTAGAATCTGTTATATAGGCAAGGGTGATCTTTTTTTCCCCTTCTAAAAGAAGAAGGGTATCCTTCCCAATTTCTATTAGCCTATGAGAGGAAAGGGATAGGTTTATTTCTGCTTCATCTAAAGAAATAATGGATTCTTCTCCAACTTCTAAGCTTATATAATCCTTCTCGTAAAAGTGCTGAATATGTGAAAAGTTAATGTCAGATATTTCTTTTTTATCTGAAAGACCTTTAACATGAATATTGTTTCGTTTCATAGAATCCTCACATATATTGTTATATATAATTTATATGCTGGAAAGGCGCTATCTTTACATTAATTTACTTTTTGAATAAATTTGCATAATAAAATAATTTATAAATTTGAGTCGATATATATATTTTTTTGTAACAGAAAAAGAGGCTATTAATATAATACTAATATAGATAAATTCTTAATCATTAACTAATAGGAGGAATAAAAAGTGGGATACGAATACAAATATAAGCCTTGCGGAACAGTAAAAGCTGAGACTCTTCCCTTTAGCCCAGGAAAAAATATTAATCCTAATGGGATTCATGGTCCTATTACTGTAAAAATACCAGTAGTTCTAGCAGAAAAAGAAGTTCAGGTAGATGTTGAGGCAACTATTGATATAAAAGATGATTTTTTTGAAGTAAAGAGAGTAAAGAAAAATGTTTTCTTAACTCAATGTAAATTACTGCCACATTCTGGTCAAAAGGATTGTGATGGTAAATTAATCTCTGGTAAGTTATTTATTAAGGGTTTTGTAGAAAAGAATATTGAATATGCTACTTTAGATGACTGTGAACATTCAGAAGTTAAAACTGGTCATATAAAGCACGCAACTGCTAAGGTTCCTTTCCACGCTGTAACAGAAGTATTTTTTGATACACCTCCAATATTCAAGTTTAGAGTTCCTGGAAGAGAATTTGATTTCTTCCAAAGAGATATGAAAGAGCCTTGTGAGGATGTTGAAGGAAAATTACTATGTGAAACAGGATTTGAAGAAGAAGTTTTCTATCTTGATAAACCTTTCTGCAGACTTGAAAGTGCAAAAATCTTTGAAATAGACGTATTTAAAGAAGATAAGAAGAAGAAAAAGCATCATTATGATAAGAAAGATGATGAATGCAAAGAAGAGAAGCACGAAGAAAAAGAAGAAGAGTTTGGAAAGATAATTGAAAAAATGGTTGTTAATTTAAGAATTAAAGTTTTACAGGAACAGCAGGTAGATATTAAGTAATTAATTAGTTAAATGGACATAGGAGACATAAGTCTCCTATGTTTTTTTGGCAAAATTAATTTTCTAGTGTAAAGCTTGAGTTTGTGAGCTTAAAGATATCTTTTATTCCTGAAGTGATATAAACCTTATTATCTTTAGTTATAAAAACAGCATCTACATCCTTTATATTTTCAATAAAGCTCATGCCACCTTGTAAGCCTTTAGAAAATACAGAGGTGGAAAGAGCATCTCCATCTATGGATTTGTCGCTGATTATTGTAAGTCCCATAAGCTCATTATCATAAGGATAGCCAGTGGTTGGATCCAGAATATGGTGGTACTTAACTCCGTCCTGTTCTATAAATCTTTCATATATACCTGAGGTAACCACAGATTTATTTTCTACAGGTATGTAGCCGATAATTTCTCCTCTGGTATCTAAGGGATTTTGAACCCCAATTTTCCAGGGCCTTCCTTCTGGATTCTGACCTAGGGCATATATGTTTCCTCCTAAATCTATCAAGGCGTTTTTAACACCTTTTGCTTTTAGGATTTCAGCAATAACGTCTGCGGTATAGCCTTTAGCAATACCTCCTAAGTCAATTTTCATTCCTTTTTCCTTTAGAAAAACACTATTTTCCTGAAGGTTTAGCTGAACATTCTCATAGTTAATGAGTGCTTTAGCAGCTTGGATTTCCTCTTCAGTGGGAACTTTAGCTTCTGGAAGTCCTATGCTCCATAGCTTAACTAGGGGACCAACAGTTATGTCAAAGGAGCCATCGGTGAGCTTGGAATATTCAAGACCCTTTTGTATATTTATAAAGGCATCCTGGGATACCTTAACCCATTCACTCCCTGCAGCTTCATTTATTTTATCAATTTCAGTTCCCTCTGCATTAATACTAAGCTCCTCTTCAATAGACTTAACTCTATCAAAGGCCTCGTCTAAAATTGACTGCTCCTTATGATCGTATAGAGATATGGATATTACTGTTCCCATAAAAAATTCTGTATCTGTAAGAGGGGATGAATTATCAGTGGGAGCTTTCTCCTTAGGAACACTACAGCCACTTAATATGAAGAGAACAGATATTAATGAAAGGACTTTAATTGCTAAGCTTTTATTTTTTTGCATGATATCCTCCTAAAAATATATCTTTTGTGTCTATGCTAATTATATATTATAACATTAGTCAATGCCACATAGATTTAGAGAGTAACTAATAAAAGACTTTAGCTTCGCTAAAGTCTTTTATGCTTATTATATATTATTTTACGTCAGTCTGAGGAATAACTAGAGTAGTTGTGTCACCCTTAGCTATCTTTTCAGTAACAAGCTTAGAAGCAAGAGTAGTGAAGTTCTTTGAAGAAGCAGTAGCACCTGTAACGGAATCTACTTTAGCAACGTCTTGCTTTTCAACTAAAGCTTTTTCTAATTGAGGCATATAAGTTGCTGGGTTAGTTTTAGCAACCTTCATCATGCTTTCATTGTATGCAGCATCTTCAGATTTGAATTTGCCATCAGCATTTACATAGTCGAAGTTAACAGCAGACATTTTTCCGTCTTTAACAGTGATTTCAACAAAGGCTTTCCAGTTGTGAGTATCAGCCTTATCATATTCTGCTTTGTAAGTTCCATCTTTAAGAGCGCTTTCTTTTTTAACGTCAGGCTGAGCTATCTTTAAAGTAGCTGTTTCACCTTTTTTAACATTCTTTTCTATAAGCTCTGAAGCAAGCTCTTTGAAGCCTTCCCATGAATGAGTAGCACCAGTAACCTTGTCTACCTTGGAAATATCCTGCTTTTCAACTAAAGCTTTTTCTAATTGAGGAAGGTATGTCTCAGGATTAGTCTTAGCCTTATCCATCATAGCCTTATTATATTCAGCATCCTCTGATTTTCTAGCACCCTTATCATTTACATAATCATAATCTGCTTCGGTTATTTTGCCACCTTTAACAGTTAATTCAACAAAGGCCTTCCATCCGCGTGTATCTGCCTTGTCATACTCAACCCTATATTTTCCATCTTTAAATTCAGAAGTTGAGTTTCCCTTATCTTCTGATCCGCAACCAGCAAGAATTGTTAAAGCTAAAACAGAAGCTGCAGCCAAACTAACGATCTTATTTCTTTTCATTTTAAAATCCCCCTTTTAATTTGTTTAGTCACGTAGATATGGATTTCATCCTCGTTACATTTCAAATTATACAATGCTATTGCATAAAATGTATATTCGATTTACTTATGCGATATAACTAAAACTTATAACAAAAAATCAAACCTTTGTATAATTAATAACTTAACAATGCTGTAATAATAAGCTTTTAGCTCTAATCTTTATCTTGCAAATATGACATAAAAAGGATATAAATAATTATAGACAGATATTATTTTTCTATATATATTTAATATGGTAGTTGTGTAGTTTAATAAATTATTAAAAATGCTAAGTGTTAAGGAGTGGTTTCATGAATAATATAAAGCACATAGTTATTCTAGGTGCAGGTTATGCTGGGGTACATGCTGCTAAGAAGCTGGCAAAAAAATATAAGAAAAATGACAACGTGGAAATTACATTAATTGATAAGAATCCTTTCCACACTCTTATGACTGAGCTTCACGAGGTTGCTGGAGGAAGAGTTCATCCTGAGTCTGTTCAGGTTGAGCTGTCAAAAATATTCCATAGAACAAAAGTTAGATTGGTGATAGATCATATTACTAATGTAGATATAGAGAACCAGACAGTAACTACAAAAAATGATAGCTTTAAGTATGATTATTTACTCATAGGTACTGGTTCTGAACCAGCATTCTTTGGAGTTCCTGGGGTTAAAGAGCATGGCTTCACATTATGGTCCTTTGAAGATGCAATTATTTTAAGAAAGCATATACAGAGTACCTTTGAAAGAGCATCAAGAGAAAGAGATGCTAAAGTAAGAAAGGACATGCTGACTTTTGTGGTAGCAGGCTCTGGTTTTACCGGAATTGAAATGGCAGGAGAAATGCTAGAATGGAAGAACAAACTAGCTAAAGATTACGGTATTGATAAAGAAGAAGTTACCTTATATGTTGTAGAAGCTTTGGGAACAATTCTTAATATGCTTGATAGAAAACAGGCAGACAAGGCTGAAAGATATATGGCTAAACATGGGGTTAAGGTTTTAAAGAACTCCCCAATAGTAGAAGTAACACCAAAAGGTATAGTTCTTAAGAGTGGCGAAAATATAGCTACTGAGACACTTATTTGGACATGTGGTATTCAGGCTAATAGCCAAGTTGCAGAATATGGACTTGACAGAGCAAGAGCCGGAAGATTACAGACTAATGAATATATGCAGGTAGTAGGAAAAGAAAATGTTTTTGCTGTAGGTGATTTAGCATATTATGAGGAAGAGCCTGGTAAGGGAACCCCTCAGATAGTTGAAGCAGCAGAACAGACTGCTATGACAGCTGTAAACACAATAATAGCTGATATTGATAATACAGAAAGAAAAGAGTTTAAGTCTAATTATCATGGCTTCATGGTTTCTGTTGGTGGAAGATATGGTGTGGCTAATCTTTCTGGTATGAAGTTATCAGGATTCTTTGCCCTTGTGATGAAACATCTTGTAAACATGTATTATTTATTTGGAGTAAATGGAATACATGCAGTTTATCATTATCTACAACATGAATTCTTTACTATAGAAGATAAGAGATCAATAATGAGAGGTCATTTATCATCTAAATCAAATAGATTATGGCTTGTACCTTTAAGACTTTATATCGGTGTTCTATGGCTTCTTGAAGGCTTTAAGAAGCTTGTGGGAGAAGGAACTTGGGAAGCTGCTTCAGGTCTTAAAAAGTTCTTTGCAGGTATAGGAGATGACAGCTGGTTAAGAAATGGTAATATTAAAATGCCTTTTGAATGGCTTAAGGTTAACGGAGCCTCTGGTGCTTCAGCAGCAGCAGATGCTACATCCAGTGCTTCTCAAGCAGGAGAGGCTGCAACTGAGTGGGCAACTCCAATTATTTCAAAGATGCCTGGTATTTACGAAGGACTTATGGAAATAATGATACCTTCACCAGAAATGGCAGTTTGGTTCCAAAGAATAGTAGTGTTTACAGAAATATTTATTGGTTTGGCACTAATAGCTGGATTATTTACCTTCCTTGCTAGTGCAGCTTCAGCTTTCCTTGTGGTTAACTTCGTACTTTCTGCAATGGCTGGTTGGGATATACTATGGTTCTTCTTCGGTGCAATTGCACTCATGGGTGGAGCTGGTAGAACCTTTGGCCTAGATTATTGGGTAATTCCTTGGATTAATGACAAGGTTAGAAATTGGTGGTACGGAGATAAGGTTGCTGTTTATAATCAAAAATAAACATTCAATATAAATGCTAGACTAATGATAAAATATCCAGTATGCTATAAGTATCGTTTTAAATATATACAAAGGTGGAATTTACTGCATGAAAAAGATGGATATAGTTATTATAGCTGTACTGCTTATGATATCCTTTGTACCGGAGCTTCTCTTTGGTCTGAATCACAGCAGAGATGCCAGTAATACTTATGCAGAAATTACAATCAGTGGAAAACATTATAAAACTGTTCCTCTCTCCAGTAATAAGGGGGAGGACAGTTTTATTGTTGATAGCTCCTTAGGTACAAATGTGATTTTAATTAAGGATAATTCTATAGCAATAATTGATGCAGATTGTCCTGATAAGCTATGCTTAGAACCAGGTTTTGTAAGTAAGCCTGGGCAGGCGATAGTCTGCCTTCCAAATCAGCTTATGGTGGAGGTAAAAGGCTCTACTGAAGATAAAAATAGTGATGAGCTTGATAAAGTATCACATTGAGGTGAAAGAAATGAAAAAAACTTCTAAGATGGTATATTTAGCATTATTAGTAGCTCAAGCCTTGGTGCTTCATTTCTTTGAATCTATGATACCTATGCCCTTTATTACACCAGGAGCAAAGCTTGGATTGTCAAATCTTGTAACGGTAATAGGTCTTTATACCCTTGATAGTTACAAGGACGCTTTTATGGTAGTGCTTTTAAAAATAGTTCTTTCTACAATCTTTGGGGGGAATCTATCTAGCTTTATGTATAGCATTGCCGGAGGTGTTTTAAGCTTTATTGCCATGGTACTGGTAAAGAATTTATTCAAAGAAAAGGTAAGTATCATCGGAGTTAGCTCTGCTGGTGCTATTTTTCATAACGTAGGACAGCTGCTGGTAGCGGCTTGGATAGTAAAAAATATTTGGATAACACTATACTTACCGATACTATCTGTGGCGGGTATAGGTACAGGTATTTTTATTGGTGTAGCAGCAAATTATTTAACAAAACATCTAACTAGAATACCTTATTTTAAGAAAATTAAACAATAGAGGTTGATGCAATGGATAAAATGTGGCTTCAATATCCGGAATTACAGGGCGAACTGGAAGCTGTTGTAAATCTTATGAAGAAAAGCACCAAATGCAAGGATAAAAAAATACAGGATTCAATTTTAGACCTTATTAATTCCGGAGGCAAAATGCTAAGACCTGCCTTTACACTTATCTCTGCTCGTTTTGGAGAATATCATAAGGAGAAAGCTCAGTCCTTGGCTGCAGTGATTGAATTGATGCATATGGCCACTCTGGTTCATGATGATGTTATAGATGATTCCAAAATGAGAAGAGGAAAGGAAACAGTTCAATCCAAGTATGGAAAGGACTATGCAGTTTATATTGGTGACTTTCTTTTTTGTGTCTGCTTTAAAATTCTAGCTGATAATTCCTCCCTTAAAAGTATTAAGATTGATGGAAAATCTATGTCTAAGATATGTTTAGGTGAGGTGGAACAGCTTAATTCAAGATTTGATTCAAGAGCATCCGTTAAGAATTACTTAAGTAGAATTTCTGGTAAAACAGCAGAGCTCTTTTCTTTGAGTTTATATTTAGGTGCTGCTGAAGCAGGGTGTCCCTCAAATGTTACTAGGGATTTCTGGAATATTGGCCACAACATAGGGATGGCTTTTCAGATCATAGATGATGTTTTAGACTACACTGGAACCAATGCGGCTATAGGAAAGCCTGCGGCTAGTGACATAAAGCAGGGGATATTTACTTTGCCTCTTATTTATGCTCTTAAGGTTGATCAAGGAGAGCTTAAGGAGCTTATACATAAGGATGATTATAGTGACAATGATATTGCTTGTATTATTGAAAGAGTTAACATCCTAGGAGGAGTTGAAAAGGCTAGAGCTTTGGCAAAGAGATATACTCAAAAAGCCTATAATTTAATTAATAAGCTACCGGACAATGAGTATAAAAATATACTTATAGATGTGACGGATAAACTTTTAGAAAGAGAATATTAAAAGCAAAAGGACTTCTGACAAACTTTCCAGTTTGCCAGAAGTCCTTAAATTATGTTATAAATTTTTTTGCATTCTTTTTTTACATAATCAATAAATGGCTTCATAAGCTTATAGTTACTATTGGTATAAATTAAATATATGTTGTAGTCTAGAGAAAAATCTTTTAAGGTAACCTCCTTAAGCTTTCCTTTAATGAGATCATCCATAATACAAATTCTTGGAATAACAGAAAGGCCATAGCCCTTTAATACAGAATCCCTAGCCATATCCATTGTGTTTACAGTATAAAGTATATTTAAATCAGAGGAGCTTCCCATATCCTTAAGGGCTAACTGCAGCTTTCTTTTTACATTAAAGCGGTCGTTTATCATTATAAGAGGATAATCTGCTATGTTTCCGATGCTTATAGAATCTGGGCCATTAAAGTTTTTTGAAGCTACTAATACAAGGGAATCCTCCATTATCTTAGTGAAAAGAAGAGAATTGTCATCAGGCTCTCTAAAGGAGATACCAAGATCCGATATGTTGTTAGTGATGTTACTTTCGATATTCTCTATAATGGTATTATTTAGGCGTATATCAAGATCAGGAAAACGTTTTTTTGAATTGTATAGTACCGTAGTTATAGATGAATTACTTAAATTGTAATAGGAATCAATTACTACAATGCTTTTATTTTGCTTAAAGCTATCCATCTCTTCAAGCATCCTATCGTAAGATTGCAGTATAACCTCCACATACTTAAGAAGAGTTCTGCCCTGGGGGGTGAGCTCCACACCTTTATTACTTCTCTCAAAAAACTTTGCTCCAAAGCGATTTTCCATATTGCTAAGCTGCTGGCTAAGTGCAGACTGAGAAATGTGTGATAGACTTGCTGCCTTAGAAATACTTTTATATGTTGCTACGTCGTAAAAAAATCTCAAAGTATCAATATTCATTTGATTCACCCTTATAATTCTAGTAATTGTAAAACACATTAAACTATTTTACAGTATTTCATAAGGATAAACAAGTAGTGTCAATTTACAAATAGCGAAATTTATTATAATTGTTGAAAATTAACAAATTTATAAAGCTTTGTTTTTGTCATTGTTAAATATTGATGATATCCTAGCTCTAAGATTACTAAGGAGGAATAGTTATGCAAGAATATATATTGATTTTTGATGATAATAGTGAAGTAATTGGCTTTAATACAAAAGGAGAAGCGGAAGCCTATGCAATTCAACTTATAGAAAAGAATAAGCAGAGCTTTCAAGAAGAATATGATTTGGAGGCAGGCAATAGTTTTTCTGATATGGAAGGGGTTAAGGCGGCAGGTATTGAGAATGGCACAGTTCATGCATATATTGTTGAGGAACTTATAAATGCAATTGACAAATCAGATGCTTTAGAAAAAGAGGCACTAAAGAATCTATTGGAAGAGGATCAGATACATTTTGATAGAGAAGTTTATTCTGAGATAATGAAAGTTCTTGATTATCAAGAAGAGGTTCAGCTCTTTTCTGACTTTAACGGTAGAGAAAATTTTCCTGGAGAATAGTTATTCCATTATAGAGATAGGTTGATTTATCTGGTAATCTTAACTATAATTATTGAAAAGCAAAGATTTATATTGGAGATGAGATTATGGATTATAAAAAAATCCTTGAAATATTTAATAAGCAAAAAGACAGTAAGTGGAATAAAAAAGCAGAAAAATATTATAATTCTCCAAAGGAAACAGAAGGTTTATTGACTAAAGCAGAAAAAAAGGCAGAGGATAACCATAAGGGGCCTTTAAAGGAGATATGGGGGAAGTTTGTTCTCCTCACTTCCATGATAAAGGACTGGTCTAAAGGAAATTATAGAGAGGTTTCAAAGAGTTCTATGATTCTTGCTCTAGCAGGGATAGTGTACTTTGTGTCTCCTTTGGATATTGTTCCGGATTTCTTGGTAGGCTTGGGCTTTTTTGATGATGCTGCTATTTTAGGTTTTATCATTAAGCAAATAAATAATGAAATAACCAAATATAATCAATGGAAAAAAGGGATAAATGACGGTGGAAGTATACGACAGTGAAACTTTTAAGATTTAAAATCGTATAATATATAGACCTTTTTACTTTAGAAAATATTTAAAATAGTAAAGGTCTTTATACTGTCGCAGTTTATCACCTTAGGAGGTGAAATCTTGAAAGAGTTTAGGGGAATTATTAACTCGATAATTTTGGTTATATTAGCTATGACTTTATTGACAGGTTGTAATATTACTTATGGAAAGACTTTAGAGAAGGAAGATCCTTCCCTTCAAGGAACAATAACCCTTTGGACAGGTCAAGAATATTTATCTTTTTTAGAGGATGCAGCATCGAAATTTAAGTTAAAAAATCCAAAAGTAGTGATAAATATAGTACCAATGGAGAAGGGACCTTTAGGTGAAGGCCTAGAAGCTAGCTACAATAATGGCGAGGTTAAGCCAGATATAGCAATCTTAGATAGCAGAGACATTCAGCAAAATGCTTCTAAGGAAGGCTTATTGTTACCATTAACAGAGCTTCTTTCAAAAGAAACCAATAATTTTACAAAGGGTAGATTAGATGAGGTTAAAGTCAAGGAAGAATATTTTGGCTTTCCCTTTACTTCAAATCCCTATGTATTGGTTTTTAGAGAAGATCTGTTAAATAGCTATGGTATTAATTATGAAGACTTAAATACCTGGAATAATTTAATAAAAGCCTTCAGCTCTCTTGAAAGATCTGAGGAAAATCTTAACGCTCTAGCACTGGCAGAAGAGAACCTAAGTGAGATTTTAGCCCTACTGATAAATGAGATCTATATGGAGACCTTTAACAAAGATAAGATACTTGAAAGTACTTTATACAAGTATGGACAAGTTTTTGATGTTATAGAAAAATTAAAGTCAGAGGGGATTATTGATCTTTTTATAAATGAGGAAGAGGTAATAAAAGCTTTAGAAGAAGGCAGAGCAACACTGGCTTTTGCAAACATAAAGACTATAAACAGTCTGAAAAGCAAAGGTGACTCCTACGGTGTTAGGACACTTCCAGCCTTTGAACCGGGGGGAAACAGCGGAGCAAATCTTCCAGGGGCAAATGCTGTGGTTTTTCAGGGGACAGAAAACAAGGAATTAGTAGAAGAATTTATTTTACAAACTTTTACCAATGAAAAATTAATTACGGAGGCTATGGAAGATTATGATATATTTCCTGCCTTTCAGAAGGTTTTCTCAAGTAGGGCAATTGATGAATTCCAAGGCTTTAAAGCAAATAGACCCTACAATCTTTTAGAAGAAAGCCTAGAAGATAGTAATCCTATTACCTAAACAGGGTAT